>DASSUC010000356.1:0-38205 GCA_035707405.1 Micromonosporaceae bacterium
CCACTTCTGCTGCGGGGTGCGGTTCTGGTTGAACTGCCAGGTGCCGCGCGGGCTGTCGATCTGGCCCACCCGGCCCAGCGCCGCGTTGAGCGTCTGCGGCGTCAGGTCCTCCCCGGCGAGCAGGACCGCCTTGTCCAGCACCGCCGCGGCGTCGTACGAGGCCATGGCGTACGTCGTGGGGATCAGGCTGTGCTGCTTCTGGTATTCGGAGGCGAACTTGCGGTTGGCCGCGTTGTCCAGGTCAGCCGCGTAGTTCATCGAGGTGAAGATGCCGGTGGCCGCGTCGCCCTGGGCCTTGAGCACCGCGCCCTCGGTCAGGAAGCCGGGTGCGTAGAGCGGCAGGCCGACCTTGAAGTCCCGGTACTGCTTGACGAAGTCGATCGCCATGCCGCCGGCGTAGAAGCAGAACACGGCCTTGGCGCCCGAGCTCTTGATCTGGTTCAGGTAGGGCCCGAAGTTCTTCGTGGGGGTGGGCGCGAACGGCGTGTACACCGGAGCGCCGGCCATCTCGCCGCCGGCCGGCAGGAACGTCTCCTTGAGCCCTTCGATCTCGTCCTTGCCCGCCTGGTAGTCGGCGGCGAGGCAGAAGACCTTGCCGTCGATGTTGTCGGCCAGGTACTTGCCGAGCGCCTCGCCGGGCTCGTCGTTGACGTACGAGGTGCGCCAGATGTACTTGACGCCCTGCAGGGTGGTCGGCGACGCGTTCGACCCGACCAGCGGGATCTGGCCGGTCTCCACCATGTCCTTGATCGCGCCGATGGTCGCGGAGCTGACGACCCCCGTCAGCGCCAGGACCTTGTCCTGCTTGATCAGCTTGTCGGCGCCGGCCTTGCCGGAGTCGGCGGTCTCCCCCTCGTCGGCCTTGAACAGCTCGACCTCGCGGCCGCCGAGCTTGTTGCCGTTGAGCTTGAGGTAGAGCTCGAAGCCGTTGATCATGTCTGCGCCAACGACCTTGTAGACGCCGGTCTGCGGCGCCAGAAGGCCTATCTTCACCGAGCCGACCGGCTTGGCGTCGCTGCCGCCCAGGCTCGACCCGCCGCACGCGGCCAGGCTGGGTACGGCCGCTGCCGCGCCGAGGCCGGCGAAGAGTCTGAGCGCTTGTCTCCTGTCCATCTGGGACACCGTTGCGTTCCTCCCCAACTATCGCGATGACCGGATGATGATCTGGATGCCTGTGGCGTTCTATCGCCTTTGCCAACGCTCGTCAACGGTGCCGGACTCGCCCACTGCTTCCTTCGGGTTACCTCCGCGCCGCGGAGGCCGGCCCCGAGCCATCGACGTACGCCAAAGCGTCCAGCACCGCCGGCCACGCCGCCGACTCGGGGTCGATGACCCCGAAGTGCTCCACACCCGGCAGGGTGACCAGCCTCACCGGGTCACCCGCTGCCGTGGCGGCGGCGGCGAAGCCGGTCGACAGTGCCACCGGGACGCGGTCGTCGTCCACGCCGTGCACCAGCATGCTGGGCACTCGCAGCGGCAGCAGGGCCATCGGGTCCACCGCGGCGTACCGGTCCGGCACCTGCGCCGGGCCGCCACCGAGCAGCGCGGCGACCGCGCCGTCGCCGAGACGCTGAGCGTACGCCGTGCGCAGGTCCGCCACGGGGGCGAGCGCGAGCACGCCCCGGGTGCGCCCCGGCGAGCGGGCCGCGGCCCACAGCGCCAGCTGCCCGCCGGCCGAGTGCCCGGCCAGGACCGGAGCGGCCGCGGGCACGTCGCCGCCGAACAGCTCGGGCACGGCGGCCACCGCCGCGGCGACGTCGTCGAACGTGCCGGGCCAGCCGCCGCCGTCCTGCCCGACCCGACGGAACTCGATGGTCGCCACCGGCCAGCCGCGCCGCGCCAGGTCCGCCGCGAGCGGTCCGGCGTGCGTACGGTCGTACTCCGCCCGCCAGAACCCGCCGTGGATGAAGACCACCAGGGGCCGTCCGAGATCCTGGGCCGGCAGCCGGAGGTCGACCACGTGCTCGGCGTGGTCGCCGTAGCGCGCCGTACGGTCCGGTGCGCCCGCCGGTCGGGTGAGGACCGCGCGCGGGTCGTGCGTCACGGCACAGACGCTATCGTCTGTCGATGATCCTGCGTGCAGGGGTATGACCAGGGGAGGTCCGGTGCGGGTCGAGGACTTCACCGACGTGACGTACGAGGTGGCCGACGGCGGCGTCGCGGTCGTCACGATCAACCGGCCGGAACGGATGAACGCCTTCCGGGGCCGCACCGTGGACGAGCTGATCCACGCCTTCAAGGTCGCCTGGTCGTCCCGTGAGGTGGCGGCGCTGGTGCTGACCGGAGCGGGTGACCGGGCCTTCTGCGCCGGCGGGGACGTCAAGGAACGGGCCACCACCGGCTCGTACGGCGACACGCAGTGGGGCACCTTCGAGATCGAGCGGCTGCACCGGATCATCCGGGACGTGCCCAAGCCGGTGATCGCCGCGGTGAACGGGGTGGCCGTCGGCGGCGGGCACGTGCTGCACGTGCTCTGCGACCTGTCGATCGCGGCCGAGCACGCCCGCTTCGGCCAGTCCGGCCCGCGGGTCGGCTCGTTCGACGCCGGCTTCGGCAGCGCGTACCTGGCCCGGGTGATCGGGGAGAAGCGGGCCCGGCAGATGTGGTTCCTGCTCGACCTGGTCGACGCGCCGACGGCGGAGCGGTGGGGTCTGGTCAACGCGGTGGTGCCCGCCGCCGAGCTGCGCGCGACCGCGCTGGCCTGGGGGCGGCGGATCGGTTCCTACTCCCCGACCGCGCTGCGCTTCCTCAAGCACTCGTTCAACGCCGACACCGACCACCTCGCCGGCCTGTCCCACCTGGCCTTCGACGGCCTGGAGGTGTTCAGCCACACCGCTGAGGCGGCTGAGGGAGCCGCGGCGTTCGCCGAGAAGCGCGACCCGGACTTCGGCCCGTTCCGCTGATCGGTCGCTCCGCATCGCACACCCCCCGGACCGGGTTGCGAGGCGATCGAGGCGGCTGACACACTCCGGTGCGGCACCGGACGCGACCATGCATGTCTGGAGGCACCCCCCGATGCAGCTATCCCCCACCGGCCACACCGACACGTTCACGCGCGAGCGGGTGCTGGCCGTCGACCCGTACCCGGAGCTGGTCGACCTTGGTTATCCGGCGCGGCTGAACGCCGGCGTGGCGCTGCTGGACGACGTGGTCGCGCGCTTCGGCGGCGACCGGCCCGCGGTCGTCACCGACCAGATGACCTGGAGCTACGCCGACCTGCTGCGGCGCGCGGACCAGATCGCGCACGTGCTGACCGTGGACGAGGGCCTGGCCAGCGGCGGCCGGGTGCTGGTGCGCGGCCCGAACTCGCCGGACTTCATCGCGATCGTGCTCGGCGTGTGGCGCGCCGGCGGGGTCGTGGTGGCGTCCACCAACCGGCTGACCGCCCGCGAGCTGACCCCCATGACCGACATCGCCCGGATCGAGCTGGCGCTGGTCGACCACCGCTGCCCGGTCTCGCTGGACCGGCCGGTCCAGATGGTGACGTTCGGCGACGACGAGTGGGAGGTCCGGCTGGACAAGCACCCCGGCGCGTTCACGCCGGTGGACACGGCCGCCGACGACGTGGCGATGATCCAGTTCACCTCCGGCACGACCGGCCAGCCCAAGGGCGCGCTGCACTTCCACCGCGACGTGCTGGCAATGGCCGACGTGGTCGGCGGGCAGGCGATCGGCATCACCTCCGACGACCTCGTCACCAGCAACCGGACCATGGGCTTCGGGTACGCGTTCGGCGCCCTGATCGCCTTCCCGCTGCGGCACGGGGCGGCGGCGCTGGTCCTGGACGACGACTCACCCGCCGCCACCTTTGAGGCGGTCGTCCGGCACGGGGCGACCGTGCTGATGACCAGCCCTCCGGTCTACCGCGCCGCGCTGGCCGGTGCCGCCGGCGCCTCGCTCGGGCGGCTGCGGCGGGCCACCTCGGGCGGGGAGATGCTGCCGGCCGCCACGTCCCAGGCCTGGTACGACCGGTACGGCATGCGGCTGGTCAACCTGTTCGGGACCACCGAGCTGACCCACGCGATCCTCGGCGCGGTGAGCAACGACACGCCACACGGGTCGGTGGGCCGCCCGCTGCCCGGTTACGAGGCCCGGGTCCTCAGCGAGGACGGGCGCGACGTGCCCGCTGGTGAGGCCGGTGAGCTGGCCATCCTCGGCCCGACCGGGTGCCGGCACCTGGACCACCCGCGCCAGCGTACGGCTGTCCGCGAGGGCTGGACCTGCACCGGCGACGTGGTGCATATGGACACCGACGGCAACGTCTGGGTGCACGGGCGCTCCGACGACCTGGTGAGCGTCGACGGCTGGTTGGTGGCGCCGGCCGAGGTCGAGGAGGTCATGCTGGAGTATCCGGGAGTCGGCGAGGCCGTGGTGACCGGCGTGCCACTGCCCGACGGCGGCAGCCGGCTGCACGCGTTCCTCACCGGCGCCCCGGACCTCGCCGGCCTCGACGCGCACCTGCGCGCCAACGTCGCACGCTGCAAGGTCCCAGAGGTGATCGAGGTGCTGGACGCGATGCCCCGCACCACCATCGGCAAGGTGGACCGCATGGGCCTGCGCGACCGCGCGGCGCAGGCGGCTGCCGGGTAGCCCGCACACGCCCCGGTGCGCGCCGCGCGGTGCCCGTGGTGACACGGCCCACGCGGCGCGTTCCTTCGGCGCCGTGGCGCGTTGTGGCGTTCCCCGCCCCCGCCCCCGCCCCCGCGCGCAGGCGCAGGTCGGATAGTCCAGGATGGAAGGTATGCAGGACAGGCCCGAAGAGCAGCAGGAGCGGGGACACCACGAGGACCAGATGCGTTCTGTCGTGGTTGTCGGCCCGGACGGTCGACCCGTCGGCACCGTCGAGGTGCCCACCGGGCCTGGTGACGGCGGCTCCGCTGGGGGCCAGGCCGGGGACGGTGAGGACCCGGCCGGCATGATCGAGCAGCCAGCGAAGGTCATGCGCATCGGCAGCATGATCAAGCAGCTGCTCGAGGAGGTCCGCGCAGCCCCGCTGGACGAGGCCGGCAGGCAGCGGCTGACGCAGATCCACAAGCGGTCGATCGTCGAGCTTGAGGACGGGCTCTCCGCCGAGCTGCACGACGAGCTGGAGCGGCTGTCGCTGCCGTTCGAGGAGGGCACGACACCGAGCGAGGCTGAGCTCCGGATCGCCCAGGCACAGCTGGTCGGCTGGCTCGAGGGGCTGTTCCACGGCATCCAGGCCGCACTGGTGGCGCAGCAGATGGCGGCCCGGCTGCAGCTGGAGCAGATGCGCCGGTCCCCGGCCGCGCTGCCGGTAGGGTCCGGCGGCGTCCCGGGCATGCCGGGCCTTGCCGGGCAGCAGACCGCCCAGCAGGCAGGTGATGGCACAAGCCGCACCGGCCAGTACCTCTGACGCCGGCGCGCCTACGCGGCTTGTGCCGGCGTGTCCGCGCTGGCCTGGGCCACCACCGCCGCCCGGGTCGCCGGTGTCCCGGGCGCGGTGCGCACCCCGGACACCGCCGGCCGGGACCGGCCGTTGCCCAGCAGCGTATCGAGGTAGCGCGCGACGCCGTCCTCGTCGTTGGAGAAGGTGACCTCGTCGGCGATGGCCCGTACCTCGGGGTGCGCGTTGGCGACCGCGACGCGCCCCCAGCCGGCCCAGCGGAACATCGGTACGTCGTTCGGCATGTCCCCGAACACCAGCACCTCCGCCGGGTCGAGGCCGAGCGCCTGGGCGACGACCGCGAGACCGGTGGCCTTGTCCACCCCGGCCGCGTTGATCTCCACGAAGTTGAGCCCGGCCTGGGTGAGCGTCGCCCGCTCCGGCGGCACCAGCCGGCGCGCCATCGCCAGCAGGTCGTCGACGTGATACCCGGTGCTGCGGACAAACGCCTTGATCACCCGGCCGCCGACGCACTCGGCCCGGCTGCGCGGCTCGAACGCGTTCGGGTAGCGCCAGGTCGGGTCCAGCTCCCCCCACAGCGGGGCGTCCGGCTCGTCCAGCGCCTCGACCATGACCGTCAGCGGTCCGGCCTCGGCCTCCAGGTCGGCGAGCACCTCGGCCAGCACGTCGCCGTCGAGCCGCTCGTCACGCAGCACGACCGGCCCGGCCGCGTCGGTGAGGTCGAGCACCCGGGCGCCTCCGGCCAACACCAGGTAGTCCGCCGCGCGGATGTCGTTGCGGGTCATCCCGGTCAGCCGCGGCCCCCGCCCGGTTGCGCCGACCACCGGGATCCCCGCCTCGCGGACCCGGTCCAGCACGCTGTGCGTGTACGGGCTCACCGCGTCGTCCGAGCGCACCAGCGTGCCGTCCAGATCCGTCGCGATCAGCTTCGGTAGCCCGGGTCGCGGCATGTTCTCCTCCGCTCACGGTCGGCGACAGTGGGGGAGCAACGGTACCCCATCGTGTCCACCGTGGCGCTGCCAACGAACCACCAGCAGCTGAACGGGCGACGTCGGCTACCGGGCAACCGGCTTCAGCACGTCCCGCCCGCCGAGGAACGGCTGGAGCGCCTTCGGCACCCGGACCGACCCGTCCGGCTGCTGGTGGTTCTCCAGCAGCGGCACCAGCCACCGGGTGGTGGCCAGGGTGCCGTTCAGCGTCGCGGCCACCTGCGGCCGGCCGGTGGCGTCGCGGTAGCGCACGTTCAGCCGGCGGGCCTGGAAGGTGGTGCAGTTGGAGGTGCTGGTCACCTCGCGGTAGCGCCCCTGTGACGGCACCCATGCCTCGCAGTCGTACTTGCGGGCAGCGCTGGTGCCCAGGTCACCGGCTGCCACGTCGATCACCCGGTACGGCAGCTCGACCCGGGCCAGCATCTCCTCCTGCCAGGCCAGCAGGCGCAGGTGCTCGTCGTGCGCCTGCTCCGGCGGGCAGAAGACGAACATCTCGACCTTGTCGAACTGGTGCACCCGAAGGATCCCGCGCACGTCCTTGCCGTACGACCCGGCCTCGCGCCGGAAGCAGGTGGACCAGCCGGCGTACCGGCGCGGCCGGTCGAGGTCGAGGATCTCGCCGGTGTGGTAGGCCGCCAGCGGCACCTCGGACGTGCCGACCAGGAACAGGTCGTCGGCCTCCAGCCGGTAGACCTCGCTGGCGTGCGCACCGAGGAAGCCGGTGCCCTCCATCGCCTCCGGCTTCACCAGCACCGGTGGGACGACCAGGACGAAGCCCGCCTCGGTGGCCTGGTGGACCGCGAGCTGGAGCAGGCCGAGCTGGAGCAGCGCGCCGGGGCCGGTGAGGTAGTAGAACCGGCTGCCGGAGACCTTGGCACCGCGCTCCACGTCGATCGCGCCCAGCGCCTCGCCCAGCTCCAGGTGGTCGCGGGGGCTGGTCAGGTCGGGCCGGTCGCCCACGTGGCGGAGCACCACGTAGTCGTCCTCGCCGCCGGGCGGGGCGCCCTCCTCGACCACGTTGGGGACCGCGAGCTGGGCCTGGCGTAGGGTGCGCTCGGCCTCGGCGACCGCAGCCTCGGCCGCCTTCACCTCGGCGGACAGCTGTTTGGTACGGACCAGCAGCCCGGCCCGGGCGTCCCCCGCGGCCTTCGGCACCTGGGCCGAGAGCTGCTTCTGCTCCGCGCGCAGCGCCTCGAACCGCTGCACCGCGCAGCGCCGCTGCTCGTCCGCCTGGAGCAGGTCGTCAACCGCCGACTCGGACTCTCCCCGGGCACGCTGGCTGGCGCGAATGGCATCGGGGTCGTCGCGGACAAGGCGGAGGTCAATCACGGCTGCCGAGTCTATCGGCGGACCCGGACGGGTGGCGCACCGATATCAGCGGTCCCGGTGCTGCGGGCGGTCGCCGTGCTCCGGGCGGATGAACGGCGCGGTCGGGGAGACGGTGAGGTCCACCGGGCCAACCGCGAACGGCCGTGGGGCGGCGGGCGGCTGGCCGGCCCAGCCAGCCCGGTCGGCCCGGTCGGGGCGGGGGTAGCCGGAGTCCGCCGGAGCGTCGTCATCCGAGACCTCGGCCGGGCCGCGCCCGCCCTCGGCCACCGCCTCCTCGGTCCGCGCGCTGTAGTGCAGCGCGGCCAGGACCGCGGCGACCCCCGCCAGGGCCAGGTAGCCGCCGGGGCCGTACGCCAGGTCGAGCTTTGGCTCACCGGTCGGGTCCCCGGGGAACACGGCGCTCCTGCGGCCGAGGTGGACGAAGGTGGCCAGGACCACCCCGAGCAGCGTGCCGCCCCAGCACAGCGCGGCCAGCCGGGCGTAGCGCCGGACTGGGCCCGCGGCGAGGAACGCCAAGCCGGTCAGCGGGGCCAGGCCGAGGATGCCGAGGAGGTAGCCGCCTCCCCATGCCCCCAGCAGCTCGATGCCGACGGCTATCGTGGGGCCGCCGGTCTCGACCGGCGAGGTGGTCGTCTGCCAGGTCTGGAACAGGGACGCGGCGACCAGCAGGGCGCCGAGACCCAGGCCGCCGAGCACCAACCGGCGGTCCAGACCGGCGGGCCGGCCGGCCCAGCATCCGGCCAGCCGGGACCGCGAGGGCTCCTCGGCACCGAACTCCACGACATCCCGCTCGACCATCGGCGCAATCATGACACAGCGAAGGTCGGTGCCCTACCGGCCGGAGCGCCGGCCCAGGAGCCTGCGGCGGGCACCGCGCCGCTGGTCGCGCAGGATCTGGCGGACCACGTTGCGGCCCGGGATGCCGGTCACTCCGCCCCCGCCGTGGGTGGCCGAGCCCGCCTGGTAGAGCCCCTGGACCGGGGTACGCAGGTCGGCGTACCCGGCGGCGGGGCGGCAGTGGAACATCTGCCCCAGGGTCAGCTCACCGTGGAAGATGTTGCCGCCGACCAGGCCGTACTCGTGCTGCATCTGGTGCGGGCCGATCACCTGCCGGCCGATGACGGAGTCGGTGAAGCCCGGCGCGACCGCCTCCAGCCGGGCCACCAGGCGGTCGGCGTACGCGGCCAGCTCCGCCTCGTCCGGCCGGTCGGCGTAGGTGTGCGGCACCCACTGGGTGAACGCGCTGACCACATGCTTGCCCTCGGGCGCGAGGGTCGGGTCGAAGACGCTCGGGATGCACACGTCGGCGAAGGGCAGGGTGGACGGCCGGCCGGAGACCGCCTCCTGGAACGCGGTCTCGACCTCGTCCAGCGACTCGCTGAGCACGATCGTGCCGCCGTAGACCTGCGGGTCGAGGTCCGGGTGGTCGCGGAAGACCGGGAGCCGGTCCACCGCAAAGTTGATCTTCACCGTGCCGGAGCGGGTCTGCCACGCCTCGATGTCGGCGACGAAGCCGTCCGGCAGCTGGGCCCGGTCGACCAGCCGCAGGAACGAGATCTTCGGGTGTGCGGTGGTGACCACCGTCGCGGCCCGCAGCTCCTCCCCGGACTCCAGGGTCACCCCGACCGCTCGTCCATTGTGGACATCGATGCGGGCGACCGGGGCACCGGTGCGGATCTCGGCGCCGAAAGACCGGGCCGCGGCGGCCATCGCCCCGGTGACCCCGCCCATGCCGCCGCGCGGGAAGCCCCAGGCGGTGTCGCCGATGTGGTGGTGCAGCATCACGTACGCGGTGCCGGCGCTGCGCGGGCCGGCCCAGGTGCCGATGACGCCGGAGACGCTGAGCACGCCGCGCATCGCATCCGAGGTGAAACGCTCCTCGACCAGGTCGGCGATGGAGCCGGTGAACAGCCGGGTCAGGTCGAACGCGGCCCGCACGTCGACCTTGCGCAGCTGGGCCAGCAGGGCCGCCTGCCCGGCCAGGTCCCGGGGGTGCTTGGAGCCCAGCTTCGGCGGGATCTCCTCCAGCAGCGGGCCGACCAGCCCGCCCAGCCCACCCAGCCACTCCTCCCACCGCTGGAACGCGTCCGCGTCGGCCTTGCTGAACTTGGCGATCTCCGCGTGCCGGCGCTCCAGGTCGTCCGGCAGGTGGAGGTAGCCACCGTCCCGGCGTGGGGCGAAGTAGGGCCCCTGCTGGTAGACGTGGTAGCCGTGCTCGGCCAGGCGCAGGTCGCGCACCATATCCTGGGGCAGCAGGCTCACCACGTAGGAGAGCGAGGTGACCGTGAAGCCGGGGCCGAACGGGTGCTCGGAGACGGCGGCCCCGCCCACCGTGTGGCGGCGTTCCAGCACCACCACCCGCCGCCCGGCCCGGGCCAGGTAACCCGCGGCGACCAGCCCGTTGTGGCCGCCTCCCACGATGACTACGTCGTATCCACCCGCCATGCCATAGATCCTGCCCGATAGCTAGCCCGGATGAGAAGGCTGTGCGGATGTACCTGTCCCACCTGGCGTGCGGTGCCTGCGGCACCCGGCACCCCGCGGACGTGCTGCAGAACCTGTGCCGCCGGTGCGGCCGGCCGCTGCTGGTCGAGTACGCCTGGCCCACCCCGGGCCCAGCCGCGCCGGACCGCGGCGCGCTCGCCGGGCGGGCGGCCACGCTGTGGCGGTACCGGGAGATGCTGCCGCTGCCCGCGGGCGCCGAACCGGTCACCCTCGGCGAAGGCTGGACCCCGCTGCTGCCCGCCCCGCGGCTCGGCGCCGCCCTCGGCCTGCACCGGCTCTACGTCAAGGACGAGTCGCTCAACCCGACCGGCTCGTTCAAGGCCCGGGGCATGGCGGTCGCCGTGTCCATGGCCGCGCACCTGGGCGTGACCGCCCTCGCCGCCCCGTCGGCCGGCAACGCCGGTGGGGCCCTGGCGGCGTACGCGGCCCGGGCCGGCCTGCCCGCCCACGTGGTGATGCCCAGGGACACCCCGCGGGCGAACGTGGTCGAGTGCGAGGCGGCCGGCGCGCAGGTCACCCTCGTCGACGGGCTGATCACCGACTGCGGGCGGCTGGTCGCCACGGCCGCGGCCGAGCGCGGCTGGTTCGACGTGTCGACGCTGAAGGAGCCGTACCGGGTCGAGGGCAAGAAGACCATGGGGTACGAGCTGGCCGAGCAGCTCGGCTGGCGGCTGCCGGACGTCGTGGTCTACCCGACCGGCGGGGGCACCGGGCTGGTCGGCATGTGGCGCGCGTTCGACGAGATGCAGCGCCTGGGTTGGGTCGGACCCGAGCGGCCCCGGATGGTGAGCGTGCAGGCGGCCGGCTGCGCCCCGATCGTGCACGCCTTCGCGGCCGGCGCGGCCACCGCGGGCGAGCTGGCCGGGGCGCACACCGTGGCGGCCGGGCTGCGGGTGCCACGGGCCATCGGCGACTTCCTCATCCTCGACATCCTGCGCCGCAGCGGGGGCACCGCGGTCGCCGTACCCGATGCGGAGCTGCTCGCCGCGGTGGGCGAGGTGGCCCGGCTGACCGGCGTGTTCCCGGCGCCGGAGGGCGCGGCCTGCGTCCCCGCCCTGCGCCGGCTGGTGGCGGCGGGCTGGGTCGCACCCGACGAGCTGGTGGTGATGTTCAACACCGGCTCGGGGCTGAAGTACCTGCCGTAGCCCTTATCCGGCGCGGCGCAGCTGGATGTTGAAGGCGGAGGTGCCCAGCGCCGCCCGCGCCTGGAGCCAGAACATCACGTACATCTCCATGCCCCGGGCGGACGCGATGCCGCCCAGGTCCACGATGTCGTGCCAGCCCAGCTCGCGCAGGAGCGCGACGACCAGCCCCTTGGCGGGGCCGTCCTCCCCGGCCACGAACGTGGTGTGCCCACCCGGCACCAGGTCGGGGTGCACCATGACCTCGCAGTTGACCATGTTCAGCGCCTTGACCACCCGGGCCTCCGGGAAGGTGCGCTGGATCAGCTCACCCAGGCTGTCGGTGTTGACAACGGCCAGGCAGGGCGGGGAGCCCCGGGAGGGGTCGAGCGGGTTGGCGAGGTCCAGCAGCACCTTGCCGGCCAGCCGGTCCCGGCCCGCCGCCTCCAGCGCGACCAGCGAGGCGACCCCGGCGGTGGCGTTGACGACCAGCTCACCGTGGCCGGCGGCGGTGGCGAACGTGCCGGCCCGCCCGCGATGCCCGGCCGCCCACGCGGTGGCCCGCTCGTTGCCCGCCTCCCGGGCGCCCATCACCACGTCGTGGCCGAGCTCCGCGAGCCGGCTCGCCACCGTCTGCCCGACCGCGCCTGTCCCGAGTACGCCGATCCGCATGCTCCTCCGATCTGCTCCCGGCCACGCCTGAGCCCCCCGCGCGCCACCGCCGCATCGTCGCATCGGTTCCGGCTTTGGACTAGCGTCGGCACTATGTCTATCCGCACCGCATCCGCCCGCTGGCAGGGCACGCTCACCGAAGGCTCCGGCACGATCCGCACCGGCAAGGGCGGGCTCGCCGGGAGCTACTCCTTCCAGTCCCGCTTCGAGGAGGGTGAGGGCACCAACCCCGAGGAGCTGGTCGGGGCCGCCCACGCCGGCTGCTTCTCCATGGCCCTGTCCAAGGTGCTCGCCGACGCCGGCTCCCCACCGACCTCGGTGGACACCACGGCCTCGGTCCACCTCGACCGGGTGGACGGCAACATGACCGTCACCCGGATAGCGCTCGACACCACCGGTGACGTCCCCGGCATGGACGAAGCCGACTTCATCAAGCACGCCGAGGTGGCCAAGGACACCTGCCCGATCTCCCGGCTGCTCGCCCCGGGCGCCGAGATCACGCTCACCGCCCGCCTCGCCTGAGACGACCCATGTCCCCGTACGGCCCTCGGCCGGCATGCCGCACAATGGCGGCGTGCCGGTCGAGATGAGCCGCGAGCGCTTTGAGGAGCTGGTCGGCGACGCGCTCGACGAGGTGCCCGCCGAGCTGCTCGACCTGATGGACAACGTGGTGGTGCTGGTCGAGGACGACCCGCCCCCGGGCGACGAGCCGGACCTGCTCGGCCTCTATGAGGGGTACGCGCTGACCGAGCGCGGCTACGACTACGCCGGCGTGCTGCCCGACCGCATCACCATCTTCCGCAACCCGACCCTGCGCGTCTGCGACACCGAGGATGACGTGGTGGAGGAGGTGGCGGTCACGGTGGTGCACGAGATCGCCCACCACTTCGGCATCGACGACGCCCGGCTGCACCAGCTGGGCTGGGGGTAGCGCGCTTGCCCGCACCGCCTACGCTCGCAGCCGGCCGATCCGCGTAAACCAGGGCCCCGCCCGACCAGGGGCCCGCGTAACCAGGAGGCAAACCCGATGCGTAGTGCGCTGTTCGCCGCCGAGAACCTCGAGAAGGAGAGCGCGCAGCCCGGCATGCGGCTGCAGAACTCCAAGATGCTCAAGATCGAGCTGAACGGCGAGTGCCTGGCCCGGACCGGCTCGATGGTCGCCTACCAGGGGCACGTGCAGTTCCAGGCGCTCGGCTCGGGCGGTGTCGGCAAGTGGCTCAAGCAGAAGCTGACCGGCGAGGGCGTGCCCCTGATGAAGCTGACCGGCCGCGGGGACGTGTTCCTCGCCGAGCGGGCCGCCGACATCCACCTCGTGGACCTGGAGCCCGGCGACGCCCTCTCCATCAACGGGGCGAACGTGCTCGCCTTCGACGCCACCCTCCAGTACGACGTCAAGATGGTCCAGGGCATGGGCATGGCGTCCAGCGCCGGCCTGTTCAACTGCGTCTTCACCGGCCAGGGGCGGATCGCGGTCACCACCAAGGGCACCCCGGTCGTGCTCAACGTGGACCAGCCGACCTACGTCGACCCGCAGGCCGCCATCTGCTGGTCGGCCAACCTGCAGACCGGCTACCACCGGGCCGACCAGCTCGGCATCGGCACGCTGCTGGGCCGCACCACCGGTGAGGCGTTCACGATGAGCTTCGCCGGTCAGGGCTTTGTCGTGGTGCAGCCGTCGGAGGAGCCGCCGAGCGGCCTCGCCGGCGCCGCACAGCAGCAGCAGGGCGGCCTGCTCGGCGGCCTGATCAAGTGACCCGGGCACCGGTCGTCAGCTGAAGCCGCCGGAGCGGACCGCGGCGAGCCAGGCGGCCGAGTCCGCGTAGTCGGCGTCGGCGAGGCCGGCCGGCGGCGGGATGGCCGGCTCACCCGCCGCGCCCGGCCTGCGCATCCGCGGGTACGAGCCGAGGAAGCGCACACCCGCGCAGACCCGGTGCAGGCCCTGCAACGCCTCGCCGAGCCGGGCCTCGGCCACGTGCCCGGTGCAGTCCAGGAAGAACACGTAGCGACCCAGCCGCTCGCCGGTCGGGCGCGACTCGATGCGGGTCAGGTTCACCCCGCGTACGGCCAGCTCCATCAGGACCGACAGCAGCGCGCCCACCCGGTCGTGGGCGATGTAGACGGCGAGCGAGGTCACGTCGTCGCCGGTGGGTGCCGGTGGCGGGCCGGGTCGCGAGACCAGCACGAAGCGGGTCAGCGCGTCCGGACGACCGGCGATGTGCGTGGCGAGCGTCGCCAGGCGGTGCCGGGCGGCGCCGATCGGCGCACAGATCGCCGCGTCGTACGCCCCGGTGGCCGCCCCTGCCGCGGCGGCGCCGTTGGACAGCACGTCGACGACTGCGGCGTCGGGCAGCTTCTCCCGCAGCCAGCCCCGGCACTGGCTGGACGCCTGCGGGTGCGCGGCCACGGTACGGACCGCCGCGAGCGACACGCCGGGCCGCCCGGCCAGCACGAACTCCACCGGCAGCACGACCTCCCGGGTGATCACCAACGGTGGCCCGTCCGCCAGCTCGTCAAGGGTCACGCCGACCGCGCCCCCGACCGAGTTCTCCAGCGGCACCAGGGCGGCGTCGGCCTCGCCGGCGCGGACCGCGTCGAGCGCCTCGGGCACGCTGCGGGCCGGCTCCCGGACCCCTCGCGCGGCGGCCGGGACCTGGTGGAGCGCCTGCTCGGCGAAGGTGCCTGCGGGGCCGAGGTAGACGAAGCGGGTGGGCGGGACTCCCGGCATGCGGAGAAGCTTAGGCCCCCGGCGGTCAGGCCGCCCCGCACTCGATGAGGGTGAGGATCCCGCGCGGCGCCTGGGTGCGCACCTCGATCGTGCACACGTTCGTGCCGGCGGTGACCAGCTGCAACGCGTTGGGCGGGCCACGGGTGACGACCTGCAACGGCTCCCGGTCCGGCACGCTGACCACGGTGTACTGCCAGCCGCCTGAGCACTGCGGCGCCATCGACACGGTCACCGCCGCCCCGGCCGGCAGCAGGCCGGTGGTCCCGCGCAGCAACGCGACCACCTGCTCGGCCGCGGGCCGCCCGGCGCAGCCCACCGCGTACGCCTCCGGGAAGGTCGTGGCCGGCGCGGCGGTGGGGCGCGCGGTCGGGCCCGCTCCCGGCGTCGGCGTGTGGGTGCGGTGCGGGGTGGGGGTCGGCGACCGGCCCGCCCCGACCGCGGCCGACCGCCGCACCGGGTCGGGCGGGCGGGCCGCGCCGCATCCGGCGAGCGCCGCTGCCGAGGTCAGGGCGAGCAGCCCGGCCAGGACGGGCGCGAAAGAGCATGGGGTACGCGGCACAGGGACCGGTCCTGGGGGGCAGGCGGGACGACCCGCTCATGGTATGGCGGGCGGGCGGTGCCGCGGTGCCCCGCGACAGTGGCTGGACTGGGCTGAGGCGGTGGCTAGATGGGGCTGAAGAACGTCAGCGAGCCCACCACCGTGCCGTTCTGCCAGAGCGGTGTGGCGATCGCGTCCGCGGTGCACACCCGCTGCTCGTCGAAGCCGCAGCGGACCCGGATCAGCCCGCGGGCCAGCCGCCCCGACGCGAGCGCCAGCAGTGGCGCGATCTTGTTGATCTCACCCTCGGCCAGCTCACTGCGGGCCGCCGTGAAGTCGACGAACCGCATCGTGCCGTCGAGCAGGTGCCGGTTGGCGGCGGCGTCGGAGGAGCCGAGGCCGAACATGTCGCAGCACGGCTCCGAGGCCGCCACGATCAACGCCGCGGAGTTGATGACCAGGCAGGGCTCGGCGGCGCCGACCACGACGGACGCCCACCGGCTGAGGTAGTAGTCCGGGTCTTCCAGGGCGAGGGCCAGGCGTTCGTACGCCGCGTAGGGATCTGAGACGGAGAGCTCGACGTGCGCCACCACACCTCCAATGCGCTCGCCGGGGCCCGGCCGCTAGGTCCGCTCCGCGGGGCGACCCGCGGCTCGACGCTCGGTCCGGCTCCCGTACGCCGCCATGCGCGGCTCTCGGTCCCCCGCTGTGCACGCGACAGTGCGGCCGAGAGCGGAACGAACCGCCCTAACGGCCGCACTGTGACGCGGTCGACTCACACCGCCGAAGCTACCGCCGCGCTGGTCTCTTGTCAGCGCCCGGGCGCCTCGGCTGGGTACCAGCGGTAAGACTCGGATTCCTCGCGGCCCACCCTGCTCACACCGTTCGGCTGAGGGTCCATCCCCCAAGTGGTTGGGTGCCGCGCCACTGCGGAAAGCTTGGCCGCCGTACTGGGCGTGATCCGCTCGCCGCGGGCGGACAGCACCCGGGCCAGCTCCCGGTACGTCGACACCAGGCAGTCCTTGGGCAGCCCGTAGTAGGAGACCGGACCGTTGCCGACCAGCACGAGCACCGGCACCACCGGCACGGTCGAGCCGACCGCCTTGGACAGCGCCACGGCGGTGCGCTTGGCCTCGCGGCGGGCCTCCGCGACGTAGGGCGGGCGGCGGCCGTTGACCTGCACGACGTCCCCGGCGAGCAGCACCCGGGCGCGGCCGTGGTCGGCCACGGTCACCGCGAAGACCCCACCGGGCCCGATGGCGATGAAGCCGGCGTCGGCCGGCTGACGATCCGAATGTCCCCAGGCCATCGGCCTGGGGAGGTCCACAACGTGCCAGTCCGGCAGCGGTGCGAAGCGGTGCGCCGCGCGCTGGTTGGCGGCTGCCACGCGGCGCGCGTCCCGCTCTTCACGGCGTCTGCGCGCCCACTCCAAGGGACTGGGGCGGGTCGCCTCGAGGAGCACATGGCGGGGTGCATACTCCATCGGAGTTGAGGCATCTGCAAAGCTCGGCACTGTGACCTCCGGCGTGGGGTCCCCTAATTGTGCAGGGGTAATTACCCTACGTGACGGAGTGCCTACTCAAGCAACCCCTGCACGGCGAGTGACGCACGAGTGAGCACGATGAATACCCGTTTCACCCGTCCGCCACTTTTCGCGGATGGCGCCTACTCGGCCGTAAAAATCATGGCCATGAGGCTGGGAAGGGCTAAGAAAACCGGCCCGATGACCATCTCAGCGCAGTGTCTTCTGTCGACCCAGCAGACCCTGGCGGGCCCGGCGCTCGGCCGGGCTCAGCGGCCCGGTCTGCGCCCGGGCCTGGGCGTACCGCTCGGCGACCTCGGCCAGCGGAGCCTCCCACTCGCCCGCCTCCGCCTCGCCGGGCAGGTCCCAGACTGGTATCAGCCGCCCGTACGCGCGGAGCATGCCGGCGAACCTCGTACCCTCGCCCAGCGGCAGCGCGCCCGCGGCACTCACCCGGGCCAGGGCCTCCAGCGCCTCGTCCTCGCCGTCGGCGAGCACCCACCGCACGTGGGCCTGCCCACCCACCCGGCACCAGTACGCGGACCGGGCCGCCGCCAGCCGCACGGTCGGGAAGGCGTGCGCGTTCGCGCGCTCCATGCTGGCCTTGACGTCCGGGTCGTCAGTGGCGTCGCCGTCCAGCCAGAAGCTGAAGTCGGGGTGCACCGTCACGTCCAGCGGGCCGTCGACCAGCACGTCCTGCAACCGCGGGCCGGGGCCGGGCAGGGCCGGCACCTCAACGGGCTTGCCGGGTGCGGTGTCCAGGGCACAGAGCAGGGTCGCCGCAAGGTCCCGGGCCGGGTCACCGGAGTCGGCGTGCCGCTGCACCGCCACCAGCACCCGCCCGTCGGCCCGGGCCAGCGCCGGCACGGCCAGCGGGAGGACCGTGGCGAACGTGACCGGCCGGTCGCCGTACTGCTCGGAGAGCTCGGGGGCCAGCCGCACCGGCGCGGTCGCCGCGGGCACCAGCTCCCGCACCGCGATCCACTCGGCCTCGCCGGCCAGACCCTCGAACGGACGGGGGACGTAGGTGTCGTGCTGCCTGGCCCGCTTCTGCGCGGTCCCGTTGGCTGGGCGGGGACCTTTACGGCGCTTGCTCACGGGCGTTCAGCCTAGGCGGTCTGCCGGCCCGGCGGAGGCCGGACACCCGCAACGGTCATGACACCCCACATCAGTCATGACAGCTCCGCCCACACGCTCTGGCCGAGCCCGTCACGCTCCACGCCCCACCGGTCGGCGAGCGCCGACACGATCGCCAGGCCCCGGCCGTCGACCGCCTCCGGCCCGACCACGCGCATGTGCGGAGGCTGGTGGGACCCGCCGTCGGTCACCCGCAGCTCGACCACGCTCTCGCCGGCGTACCTGCCGGACCGCAGCCGCCACGCCACCCGGATCACCCCGCCGGGCAGCGGGGCCGCGTGGCGTACCGCGTTGCCGACGAGCTCTCCGGCCACCGCGATGACGTCCGCCAGCAGCCCTTGGCGCACGATCCCGGCCAGCTCCGTGGTGAGCCTGTGCCGCGCCAGCCGGGAACCCCGGGCGTGGTGCGGGACGACCACGCACCATGCCCGCTCCGCCACCGCCATCGTCACGTCTGCACCTCTCCTGCGGGGCCGTCCGCACGGGGCAGCCGCACCTGGGCGACCGTACCGCCCCCGGTTCGGGGCCGCAGCGAGACCCATCCGTTTTGTCGCTCGACGATCCGGCGGACCAGGAACAGGCCCAGCCCCACCCCCGAGTAGCGGCGCTGGTCGCCCACGTCTCCCTGCCAGAACCGCTCGAACGCCCGCTCCACGTGCTCCGCGCGCACGCCGATGCCGCGGTCGGCCACCTCGAAGAAGACGGTACGCAGGTCGGCTCCCAGGGTCACCGACACGTCCACCTCGCGCGTGGAGTACTTGACCGCGTTGGCCGCCAGCTCGGCGAGGACGGTGGCGACGCTGGCCCGGTTGCCGTACGCCCGCGGCAGCGGGTCCGGCAACGCCACCCGCAGGTTACGGCGCAGCTCCGAGGGGAGCCCGGCCACCGCCTCCCTTACCGCGTCGACCAGGTCGAACGGTACGGGCGACCCGCCGCCGACCGCCCAGCCTTCGGCGTTGGCCGCGGTCAGCAGCCGGTCCACCAGGCGCGCCAGGTCGCCGGCACGGTGGCCGAGGACGCGGACCGCGTCCCGGCGGGCCGTCTCGTCCAGCGACTCCCAGTGCTCGGTGAGCGTGTCCGCGTACCCCTTGATGACGGTGACCGGCGTGCGCAGCTCATGGCTGGTCACCGCGATGAACAGGTCGCGATCCCGCTCCCGCCGCTGGACGTCGGTCGTGTCCAGGATGGTCACCACACGCGATTGTGTACCCGGCAGGTCGGCACAAGACACCTGAAGCCGCCGGCCGTCTGGGAGACGGTGCTCCAGCGACTGCCCGAGCGGGGGCACCGGCAGCGTGATCGGCCTGCCGATCGCGGTCGCCGCGGGCAGCCCGGTGGCCCGCTCCGCGGCCATGTTCCACAGCCGCACCTCGCCGGTCTCGGTGAGGATCGCCAGCCCCTCGGCCACTGCCGGCGCGACCAGCCCGTTACCCTGCGCCGGCAGTCCGTTGTGGTGGCCGTAGATGTGCGCCGCGCTCGTGGTCAGGAACCCGACCACGGCATGCCGGTCGCCGGTCGCGACCGGCTCCACCTCGGCGAAGTGGGCGTGTAGGCTGCCCACGATCATCCCGCCCAGCTTGGCCAGGGCGAGGACCATCCGGTGCAGCCCCCGCTCGCGCAGCTGGTCGGCGAGGGCGACCGGCAGCTCGTTGACGCCGTACTCCTGGATCCGGGGACCGGCCAGCACCCGCGCGACGCCCCGCCGCGTGGTGTCGATCGGCCGGCCGAGCGCCCAGGCCAGCTCACCGGTGGCGGCGATCACCCGGCCGGCCCCGGGGGCGTACTCGACGAACGACATGCCGCGCGCGCCGAGCGCCTCCTGGCCGATCTCCAGCAGGCGCACCAGCGCGCGCAGCCCCGCGTCGCCGGCGTTGACCCGGTCCAACAGCGCGACCATCTCATCGAGCATCGCGGCGTAGTCGGATGGGCGCACCCCTGGTAGTCTGCCGCGTCCGGACGCCGGAGGAGACCCCGACCCGCCCGGTCCCCGCTCCACCAGACCCACGTCCCGTGGTTCGCCGCGGCCGTCAGGCGCCGGCCCGCGCGGCGATCCGCGCGAGCACCTGGGCCGGGCGGTCCGAGATCACGCCGTGCACGCCCAGGTCCAGGACCAGGTCGACGTCGTCCGGTTCGTTGACCGTCCACACGTAGACCTGGTTGCCCCGCTCCAGCAGCCGGCGTACCAGGGATGGGCTCTTGCGGACCAGGCCGATGCCCGGGCCCGCGATCGGGATGCCGAACGGCATCCGGGCCAGCCGCACCCCGACCGGCAGCCGGTCCAGGAGCAGCACGGTGGGCAGCTCGGGCGCGAGGCTGCGCACCAGGCGCACGGCGCGCGGTGAGAACGACATCACCGTCACCTTCAGCCGGGCCCCGCCACCCGGTCCGGCGGGGTTGAGCAGCCCGCGGTGCGCCAGCAGGGACACCAGCGTGCGCTCGACCGTGTTGCCGTACCGGGTGGGGTGCTTGGTCTCGACCAGCAGGCGGATCGGCCGCCTGGCCCCGCTGAGGGCGTCGAGCAGGCGGACCAGGGTGAGCACCCGCCCCTCGTCATCGCGGATCGGCTGCTCGTCGCCGGGCTCCGGCCGCTGGAGGACCAGGTCATCCGCTGTGTCGGGCAGCTCCGGGCGCCACGAGCCGAAGTCGAGCTGGTCCAGCTCGGCCAGGGTGTGTGTGCTGACCACCCCGCGCCCGGTGCTGGTGCGCTCCAGCCGGCGGTCGTGCAGGCACACCAGGTGCCCGTCCCGGGTCAGCCGGACATCGCACTCCACCCCGTCCGCGCCCTCCTCCAGCGCCTGCCGGTACGCCGCCAGCGTGTGCTCGGGCAGCAGGGCGGAGGACCCGCGGTGGGCGAAGACCAGGGGCCGGACACCATCCGGCCTAGCAGACTCGTGGATCACGCCCGTCCTCGCTGACCAGCGGGCGGCCCGCCTGAGCCCAGCCCTGCATGCCGCTGCCGAGGTTGCGGACGTTGCCCCAACCGCGCTCCAGCAGGTAGGCGACGACCTGCCCGGAGCGGACCCCGGACCGGCACACGACCACCACGTCAGCGTCCGCGGGCACCTCGCCGAGGCGGGCCGGGACCTCCATCATGGGCACGTGGTACGCGCCCGGCGCGTGCCCCGCGACCCACTCGTCCACCTCGCGGACGTCCAGCAGGTACGCGTCCCCGGCCACCTCGCCGACCTCCACTGTCGGCACCTCTCGCCCGAACATCCGACCATTATGGAGGCGACCCGCTGGTCCGTCGGACCGGGCTGCGCTGCTACATCCGGTGCACCCAGCTGGGGTTCTCCAACGCCCACGCGTCCAGGTTGTCGGCCCGGATCGCCTGGTAGAGGCTTTGTGCGGCGTCCTCCTGGAGGATGTAGGACACGCCGCCGATGTTCTGCGGGTGCGACGGGACCTGCACCCCGACCAGGGTGCCCGGCCGTACGTTGCGCAGCGCGAAGGCCAGGTCCTCCAGGGCCACGCCGTTGGTGTCGACGGCGAGCGAGGAGCCGACCGCCCGGACGAACTGGTCCAGCCGTACCGGGTTGGTGACGATGTCCTGCGCCATCGCCTCGGCCAGCATCGCGCGCAGGAACTCCTGCTGGTGGCGCTGCCGGTCGTAGTCGCCGCCCGGCAGGCCGTACCTGGTGCGGGCCCACTCCAGCGCGATCTCCCCGGTCATCCGCCGGAAGCCCGGCTCGAAGACGTAGAGCCGGGCGCCCTCCGGCACGAAGGGGCGGCCCTCCGGGTCGGTGTAGACGCTGATCAGCCTCCCGTTGCGGTCGTACGCCAGGTGCTTTGCGGTCACCCGGTGGTCGACGTGGATGGTCACCCCGCCGAGGACGTCCACGGCACGCCGGAACCCGTCGAAGTTGATGATCGCCGCGCCGTCGAACCCCACCCCGAGCAGCTGGGTGAGCGTGGTGGACAGCAGCTGCGTGCCGCCGACCCCGCCGCCCCCGTGCTGGTACGCCGCGTTGATCTTCGTCTGCCCGCCGGCGTACCCGGTGGCCGGGAACGGCGGGATCACCACGCGCAGGTCCCGCGGGATGGAAACGAGGTACGCGCGGTCCAGGCCGCGCGGGATGTGCACCACGATGATGGTGTCCGAGCGCTGGCCGTCCGTTGGCGTGCGGGACCGGAAGTCGGAGCCGAGCAGCAGGAAGTTCAACGGGCCGGTGGTGGTGTACGCCGGCCGGTCCCGACCGGTGCGCGCCGCGTCGTCCAGCAGCTGCTGCTTGGCGACCGCGTGGTCGACCCGGTAGGCGACGAGCCGGATGGCGGCGACGCTGCCGCCGGACACCAGCACCAGCAGCGCCCCGAGCGCCACGCACAGCTTGGCCCACCACGGGCCGGTGCCCCGGCGTACGGCGGCGGGCTCCGCAGCGGCGGGCTCCGCAGCGGCGGGCTGTGCGGCGGCGGGCTGTGCGGCGGGGGGCGATGGCGGCAGTTGGGGCGATGGCGGCACCAGGGGCGTGGGCTCGGCCGCCCGCGCCTCCTGCGCCGCTCCCCCTACGGTCTGCCCCGGGTCGGACTGGTCGGATGCCTCCGACCGGTCGGGCCCGGGATGGTCAGTCGTCGCCATGCCCCCGCACGCCTCCCGCTCGCCGGAGCAAACTTTACCCAGCCGAGCGGGGCGCCAGTCGTGCTTGTGCTCGACAGCTCACCCCTGCGGCAGTGCCGTGCCCCGCCGGCCTGCGCGCCGGTGCTCATCCCGGTGCGATGAAATGCGGGTGCGCGGAGAGGAACTGGAAGAGCGTCTGGTCCCGTACTGCCGCGAGCATGTCCATGGACTCCTGGGTCAGCAGCTCGTCCGAGGTGCCGGGCAGCGTGTTGACCCTCCCCGCGTTGGTCTTGACCAGGACCATCTCGTTGGCGGCCACACCCTTGAGGGTGAAGATGAAGTCCTCGATCGGGATGCCCTGGGTGTCGAGCGTGAACGCCTGGCCGGCGGCCTTGATCACCCGGTCGAGCTTGCGTGGGTCGGTGAGCGTGCCCTTGCTCACCGCCTCCTTGGCGATCGCCTTCAGCAGCTGCTGCTGGTGGCGCTGCCGGTCGTAGTCGCCGTTCGGCTGGTCCTTGCGGATGCGGGAGTAGTCCAGCGCCAGAACCGGGGACATCCGCCGGCAGCCGGGCTCGTGGACGACCACGTGGCCGCCGGGCGGGATGCCCCGCACGACGCTGTGCGCGTCGTCGTACCACACCCGCTTGATGGCGCCGTTACGGTCGTAGGCCAGGTGGATCGACTGGGACCGGCGCTCCACGCACATGTAGACGCCGCCGAGCTCGTGCAGGATCTTCTCGAAGCCCTGGAAGTCGATGATCGCCGCCCCGGTGAAGGTGATCCCGGAGAGCTGGCGGAGGGTCAGCGCGAGCAGCTCCACGCCGCGCGCCCGCTTCTCCTGCGGGGTGCCGGGGCCGCGGTGCCCGAACGCGAACGCGCCGTTGATCTTTGTCGCCTCCCCGGCAAAACCGGTCTTGGGGTACGCCGGGATGGTGACCCGGGTGTCCCGCGGGATCGAGACGAGGAACGCCTGGTCGTGCGTCTTGGGGATGTGCAGGATCACGATGGTGTCCGACCGCACCAGCTCGGTCGGGTTCTGCCCGGGCCGCTCGTCCAGCCCGACCAGGAGCATGTTGATGGCCCCGTCGATGGTCCCCCCGCCACCGGCCGTGCCGAGCAGGTCCTGCTGGTCGACGTTTGACGTGTAACGGCCGATCAGCAGCTTGCCGCCGACGATCGCGCCACCGCTGCCCATCATCAGCAGCGCACCGAAGATCACCAGCAGGCGGGCCCAGAGCGGGTCCGCACGGCGGCCGGCCTTACGCGTCCTGGCGGCGCCGCGCGGCGTGGTGGCCGGGTCCGCGGCTCGCGAGCGTGACCGGCGCGGCCCGGTGGCAACCTGCATTCCGGCTCCCGGGTCTTGGGGGGATGGCGATGGCCACTCTACGGACGCCGGTCCGCCGATGCGAGTCCTCCTGGCGCCCCTTACGTGACCGTACCCCGGTCCGGCGATGGGAAACGGCGCGCTGTCCGCCCCGAGGTGCGCCGGGTCAGGAGGCGGCGACGAAGTGGGGATGCGTGGCCAGGAAGTCCAGCAGCCGGCCGTCGCGCGCGGCGGCCAGCATCTGCATCGACTCCTCCGACAGCGCCTGGTACGACGTGGCGCCGCTCAGCGAGTGGAACGTGCCGGCGTTGGTCTTGATGAGCACCAGGTCGTTGGCTGCGACGCCCTTGAGCGTGAAGATGAAGTCCGCAATGTCCACGCCCTGTGTGTCGAGGATGAACGCCTTCCCGGCCGCCTTGATCACCCGGGACAGCTTGTCCCGGTCGGTGATCACACCCTTGCTCGTCGCCTCCTTGACGATCGCCTTGATGAGCTGCTGCTGGTGCCGCTGGCGGTCGTAGTCGCCGTTGGGGAGGCCGTAGCGGATGCGGGAGTAGTCCAGCGCCTTCTCCGGCGTCATCCGCCGGCACCCGGGTTGGTGCACCACCACGTGGTAGCCGGGGGGTATCCCGCGCACCCGGCCGGCCGCCTCGTCGTACCAGACCCGGAGCACCTTGCCGGCGTCGTTCTCGGCGAGGTGGATCGACTGGGCTTTCTGGTCGACGCACAGGTAGACGCCGCCGAGCTCGCGTACGACAGCCTCGAACCCGCTGAAGTCGATCAGTGCCGCTCCGTTGAACCGGATGCCGCTCATCCTGTTGATCGTGCGGGCGAGCAGGTCCACCCCGCGGGCGCGCCGCTCCAACTCGGAACCCTCACCCCGGTAGCCGTACGAGAACGCAGAGTTGATCTTCTCGGTGCTGCCGGGGTACTGCGTCGCGGGGTAGGCCGGGATGGTCACCCGGGTGTCCCGCGGGATGGAGATCAGGTACGCCTGGTCGTGGCTGGCGGGCACGTGCAGCACGACGATCGTGTCGGCGAGCACGTTCGTCTCCGAGCTGCCCGGCGGCCGGGCGTCGATGCCCACCAGCAGCATGTTGATCGCCCCGCTGATGTTGCTGCCGGCACCGGCGTCGCCCTGGATGAGGTTGGCCGTGGTGAGGTCGTTGACGGCCTGGCCGAGCAGCACCCGGCCGCCGGCGAGCGCTCCGCCGCTCACCATCATCAACAGGGCACCGGCCACCACCGCCAGCCGCGCCCACAACGGGTCACGGCGCCGGGAGACCGGCCTCGACCTGCGCGACCGCTCCCCGCGGTCGCGCCGCGCCCGCTCCGGCGGCTGCGTGCCGTCCGCCCACACCGGCTCCGGCGGTTGCGTGTGGTCCGCCCACGCCGGCTCCGGCGGCTGCGGATCGTCCGCCCACACCGGCTCCGCGCGGCCCGCGTGCTCCGGCTGCCAGGCCGGGGGTGCCAGCCCCCCGGCCGCCGGCGTGGCCTCGCCGAACCAGCCTTTCACCGGCTGCGGCGGCCCGACGGGCCCGGCCCGGCCGGGCCCCGGCGGCCCGGCCGCCGTGCGCCGTGACGCGTGCGGGCTGTGGCTGGTGGCGACCTGCATTCCGGCTCCTGGTCAGCGGTGGGCGCAGCCACTGTACCGCCCACACATCGATGAGCCGCGCCCCTATGCCCGCCGCCGTCCTGAGCTGGGACGGGTCTGGCCGAGGCCGGCGGTCACCCACCTGGCTTCGGTGACGGAGGATTGGCCCGGACCCACTCGGCCAGCTTGTCCTCGACCATCGCCTGGTAGAGGGCGGACGCCTTGGCCCGGTCGGAGAGCACGACGCTCTCCCCGTTGATGGTGTCCGTGCCCGTGTACGGGCTGGTCATGAACGTGAGCTTGTCACTGCGCAGGCTGCGGAACTGCAACGCCATGTCGACCAGCGAGAAGTCCTGGTCGACGGTCATCGCGTCGGTGGACGCCTGGAGGAACGCGTTCAGCTTCGCCGGGTTGGTCACCGTGCCGGTGCTGACCGCCTTGTCCATCAGCGCCTTCAGGAACTCCTGCTGGTGGCGTACGCGGGCGAAGTCGCCGTCCGGGAACTGGTAACGCTGCCGTACGTAGTCCAGTGCCTCGTCGCCGTTGAGGTGCTGGACACCCTTCTTGAAGGTCCGGTACGGCGGGTGGATCGACTTGACGTCCCGCTCGATGTTGAGGTCGACCCCGCCCAGCGCGTCGGTGACCTCCTTGAACCCGGCAAAGTCGATCACCACGACGTGGTCCATGCGTACCCCGGTGAAACCCTCGACGGTCTGCACCAGCAGCGGCAGGCCGCCCCAGGCGTACGCCGCGTTGATCTTCGCCCGGTGCCCGCCGAACCTGCCGTCGGGCGTCTTGGGCACGTTGACGTACATGTCCCGGGGGATCGAGACCAGGTACGCATGGTCGTGGCTGGCCGGGATGTGCATCACGATGATCGTGTCGGTGCGCGCCGGCCCGTTGTCGTCACCCTGCGGCTTGTCCGGGTCCCGGGAGTCGCTGCCGAGCAGCAGCATGTTCACCGCGCCCTCGACCGTCTTTGCCGGACGGTCACCGCGGATCGCGGAGAACGGGTCGGTGCGCTTCAGGTCGTCGTCGAGGCTCTTGCCGTAGAGGTAGAGGCAGCTGGTCACGCCGAGCACCACCGCCACCAGCAGCGCCGCGCCGACCAGCGCGATCCGGCCCCAGCGCGGCCGCACTCCGCGCCGCGGCGGCTGCCCGCCCGGTGCGCCGTAGCTCCCGGCGCTCAACGGACCGTAGCCGGCCGCGCCCGAGGGGCCGTGACCTGCGGCGCCCGAGGAGTCGTGGCCCGGGGCACCGGAGGGATCGTGGCCTGCGGCACCGGTGGAACCGTAGGTGGCGGCGCCGCGCCCGGGCACCCGGGCCCGGCCGGCGGCGGGCTGTTCCCGGCCTCCCGAGACCGGCGGACCAGAGACCGGCGGACCAGAGACCGGCGCGCCGGGGACCGAGGCGCGACCGGAGTACGCGCCGCCGGAGTGCGAGGACCCGCTCGGCGGGGTGCTGGTGGACATGTCACCCAGAGTACGTAGCCGTGCCGAGCGCCCGGTGCGACGCCGGCCCGGCCGGCACGAACCCGGGAGCAACAAGCTCGCCGGCGGGTAGCGGCACCCTTCCCACCGCAGTCACGCCCGATTTGCCCGGTCCCACCCGCCCGACCTTATCAAGATCGCGATCGTGACAAGGATTGTGCAGTATGACTGCACAAACGGCGTCCACGATCGCGATCTTGGTCGCGATCGTGGACGTGGGGCAAGATCACACCCGCCAGGCGGTCGGTCAGGACAGCCGGCCCCGGAAGTACTCGATCGTACGGCGCAGCCCCTCGGCCGGGTCGACGGTCGGCTCGTACCCGAGCCTGGTCCGGGCCAGGGTGAGGTCTGGCCGGCGCTGGTCCGGGTCGTCCGCCGGCCGGTCGAGGTAGGTGATGGTGGACTGGCTGCCGCTGCGCTCGATGACCATCTCGGCCAGCCGCCGCATGGTCATCTCGTGCTCGGTCCCGCAGTTGATCGGGCCGGTCTCGGTCGAGTCGAGCAGCAGCACGATGCCGCGGACCAGGTCGTCGACGTAGCAGATCGACCGGGTCTGCTGGCCGGTGCCGTGCACGGTGATCGGCTGGTGCCGCAGCGCCTGGGAGATGAAGGTCGGGATGGCCCGGCCGTCGTCCGGCCGCATCCGCGGACCGTAGGTGTTGAAGATGCGCACGATCCCGACGTCAAGCCCGTGGAAACGGTGGTACGCCATGGTGGCCGCCTCGGCGAACCGCTTGCTCTCGTCGTAGACGCTGCGCACGCCGACCGGGTTGACGTTGCCCCAGTAGGACTCTGGCTGCGGGTGCACCAGCGGGTCACCGTACGTCTCGGAGGTGGAGGCCAGCACGAACCGGGCCTCGTCGGCCACGGCCCGCTCGAGCAGGTGCAGGGTGCCCACGGAGCCGACCCGCAGGATCTCGATCGGCATCTTGGCGAAGTCGGTCGGGCTGGCCGGCGAGGCGAGATGCATGATCGCGTCGAACCGCTGGGCGAGGGCGGGATGGTGCGCCGGCAGGCCGTCGGAGATGTCCGCCTCCACGCTGGTGAAGCGGGGCTCCTCGACCAGGTGGGCGATGTTCTCCTTGGTGCCGGTGCCGAAGTTGTCCAGGGAGACGACCGTGCAGCATCGCGCGAGCAGGGCGTCGACCAGGTGCGACCCGACAAAGCCCGCCCCTCCGGTCACCAGGATCCGATGCCCGCTGCCGAAGCGCTGTGCTACCACCACCATGGCGCAAGCCTATAAGGGAAGCCGGGTCGCGCCGCCACCGCGTGGCCCAGCGCCCGCCTACGAACGCTGGGTGGTCCGGGCCCTCCACGCTGGACCCGGACCACCCGTAGGACGAGGGGCTTCCTGCTATCCCCCAGTTGACAGAAGGAAGCCCCTTCCCCCTCCCCCTCCTTCAGTGCGCGCCCGCTCCGGTGAGGGCGCGCACCTCCAGCTCGGCGTACTTCTCCTCGTCGGCTGGTTCCCGGGACAGCACTGTGCCGAGCCAGCCGCAGAGGAAGCCGAGCGGGATGGAGATGATCCCCGGGTTGGACAGTGGGAACCACTGCCAGTCCTGCTTCGGGAACATCGAGTTAGCAGCTCCCGAGACGACCGGCGAGAAGAACACCAGCGTCACTGCGGAGATCAGACCACCGTAGATAGCCCAGACGGCACCTGAGGTGTTGAACCGCCTCCAGAAGAGGCTGTAGAGGATCGCCGGCAGGTTGCCCGACGCGGCCACCGCGAACGCCAGCGCGACCAGGAACGCGACGTTGAGGTCCTTGGCCCAGATGCCCAGCACGATGGAGACGGCGCCGATCGCGAACGCCGAGATCCGGGCGACCACGACCTCCTGCCGCTCCGACGTCTGGCCCTTCTTCACCACGTTGGCGTAGAAGTCGTGCGACAGGCTGGACGACGAGGCCAGGGTGAGCCCGGCGACCACGGCCAGGATGGTGGCGAACGCCACCGCCGCGATGACCGCGAGGAATGTCGCACCGCCGATGTCCCCGCCCAGGTAGCGCTCGCCGAGCGCCTGCGCGAGCTGCGGCGCCGCGGTGTTGCCACCCGGGTTCTGGGCCTTGATGGCCTCGCCGCCGACGAGCGCCGCCGCGCCGAAGCCGAGCGCCAGGGTCATCAGGTAGAAGGTGCCGATGATGCCGATCGCCCACACCACGCTCTTACGGGCCGCCTTGGAGTTGGGCACGGTGTAGAAGCGGATCAGGATGTGCGGCAGGCCGGCCGTGCCGAGCACCAGCGCGATGCCCAGCGAGAGCAGGTCGATCTTGTTGTAGAAGGTCTGTAGGGAGTCCCCGGCCACCTCCTTGCCGTACACCGTGCCGGGGTTGAGGAAGTTCGTGCCCTTCCCGCTCTCCGCCGCCGCCTCACCCAGCAGCGAGGAGAGGTTGAACTTGAACGCCGCCAGCACCAGCACGGTCATCACGAACGCGCCGATCATCAGCAGGAACGCCTTGACGATCTGCACGTACGTGGTGCCCTTCATGCCGCCCACCGTCACGTACGTGATCATCAGGGCGCCGATCAGGATGATCGTGGCGACCTTGGCGGTGTTCGCGTCCATGCCGAGGAACGTCTGCCCGGGCTTGATGCCCAGCAGCAGCGCCATGAGCGCGCCGGCACCCACCATCTGCGCGAGCAGGTAGAAGATCGACACGGTGACCGTGGACACGGCCGCCGCGGTGCGCACGGGCGCCTGCCGCATCCGGAACGCGAGCACGTCGGCCATCGTGTACTTGCCGGAGTTGCGCAGCAGCTCGGCCACGAGCAGCAGGGCCACCAGCCACGCGACCAGGAACCCGATCGAGTAGAGGAAGCCGTCGTACCCGTTCAGGGCGATGATCCCGGCGATGCCCAGGAAGGAGGCGGCGGACATGTAGTCCCCGCCGATCGCCATGCCGTTCTGGAAGCCGGAGAACGAGCGGCCACCGGCGTAGAAGTCGGTCGCGTCCCGGGTCTGCCGGCTGGCCCAGACCGTGATGGCGAGGGTGACGATGACGAAGACCAGGAAGAGCGAGAGGGTGATGCCCCGGATCGTTGCGGTGCTCGCCGCAGCCAGGTAGGTGGTCACTGCGCGGCTCCGTTCTCGACCTTGTCCCGCAGCCGGTCGGCCTCCGGCTCCAGCCGGCGGGTGGCGTAACGCTCGTACCACCACGCGATCAGGAAGGTGGACACGAACTGCAACAGCCCGAAGACGAGGGCGATGTTGATGTTCCCGACCACCTTCGTGGCCATGAAGTCACGGGCGTATGCGGACAGGACCACATACAGCGCGTACCACGAGAAGAACGCCACGGTCATCGGGAAGACGAAGCTCCGCAGCGCCCGGCGCAGTGCGCTGAACTCTGGTGACTGCTGCACCTCCGTGTACGACCCCGTTCTTGCCGGGCTCGTTTCGGTGCTCATCGGTCTCACCACCTCCACGGGGTGTCAGTTCCGGGCACGGTAGGTGGGACCGTTCCCCGGCGGTAGGCATCCACCCGTGGATGGTCAACTGGTGCGCCGAACGGCGCCCGGAGTGCGCCCAGCGACCGCGCCGGGCCGGTTACCGGGCCGGCGCGGAGTCACTCAAGGTTGAGCTCGCGGTAGCGACCCCGGTAGTGCACCAGCGGCCGCCCGTCACCCACCGCGACCTGCTCGATGACCGCCTCGACCAGCAGCGCCCAGCCCACCGGCCGGGCTCCGTCGAGCCGGCATCCAGCCCAGGTCGCGGCGCCGGCGGGGACCGGCCCGAAGCCGGTGTGGCGCCACTCGTCGCCGGCGAACGGCCCACCGGGAGCCGGCAGCAGCCCGGCGAACCGGTCGGCCAGCTGGCGGTGCGCCGGCCCCAGCACCGCCACCGCGAACCGCCCGGCGGCGCTCGCCGCCGCCCACAGCTCCGACTCCTCGTCGACCAGCCCGAGCAGCCGGCCGGGGTCACCGTCGGCGACAAGGGTCGAGGAGACGGTCAGCCCCTGCGGGCGCCCGCCGGGCGACTGCGCCGTCCACAGGGTGACGGCCGCCGCCAGGCGACCACGCAGCCGGCGTACGGGTGAACGCGCGTGCTCCGGCGTGGCGAACGGGTCGCCGGCGTGGATCGTCACCCGACCATTGTCACCGCGCCCGGGCGGCCATGGTCGACGTCGACGATGGTGGTGCCAAGGTAGGGGACGATGGTGCGCAGATCGAGCGGGCCAATGACATCCGGGCAGGCCGTATCGGAGTATACGAATTTGGGCTGATCCGCCGCCCGTACGGACTGACGGCAGCGGGATGGCGACACACCGGCTGCTCCCTGATTGTTGGCTGACCTGGCTTGAGTGGAACGACCGCTAGAGTCCGATCCGATGATCACATGAGTAGGAGGACTTGGTGACTCCAGAGCAGCGGCAGGATGTTGATGCGGCGTTAACTGGCATATTGGACCAGCCGCGATGAAGCCGCCATACGACAAGCTGAACGAGGCGGAGCAGATGTGGGAGGGCGAGCAGGCGTAACCGCCGGCGGCCACCTTGACCGTGTGGCCCAACTATTGGCCCGGGTTTGCATTAAGGCCGGCGTGCCGGCCGAGCAGGTCCACTACAGGTCGCCCCGAGACAAGGATGAATCGCCCAAACGCAACAAGCGGCTCCTGGACGAGATCGGCAGCCAAAATATTACACTCCCCGGCTACTACCGGCCCACGAAACAATGGGACCTGGTTGTCTACCACGATAAGCTACCGATTGTCATTATCGAATTGAAGAGCCAAACCGGCCCCTCTTATGGCAACAATGCCAACAACCGCGCAGAGGAGGCCATCGGGAACGCGGTCGACCTCGCCCGCGCGCGCGAGGTCGGGTTGGTCCCCGGTCACCCTTGGACCGGCTACGTCTTCGTTATTGAAGACGACGCTGCTTCTCGTAGACGCGGAGCACACCGAGATCGTAGCTTCTACCCGAAGGACGTCATTTTTGCTGACTGGTCACATATTGACAGAGTAAGGTTGCTTAGCCAACGTCTGGTGGAGGACGGCCTGTACGACGCGGCGTGGGCCGTTGCGACCAGCAGGCCAACCTGTCCCGGTGCCGGTAACCCAAAGAACTGCCCACAGCTAGGAATGAACGCCGCTGAGCACCTACACAGGTTTGGCTGGCACGAACTCGACACGAAGACACTGAGCTATGTGCAGTTTACCGCCGGCCTAGTCAGCCAGATAAGGCAATACTATTCGGCCATGCAACCGACAGAAGATCCGATTACCTTCCTTGACTAGACCACGATGCCCCGGCAAGCAGATCGTCCACCGTGACCGCACGCTTGGCCATCAGGCACCTCCCACGTCAACGGCGGAGGCCTACCCAACAGCTCAGCCCACCACGCCGGCACCACGCACAGCGAACACCCACCTCGACGGTCCGAGGCGAATCCTCTTTAGATATCCGTTGATCTTTCCGAGAACACACACGAGGCATCGTCGTCCAACCGGAACTGACCTAGCCGCGACTGGATCATCGTAAAATACTTGCGCTCGATCTCATATGTAGCTGATGATCTCCTGAGCCGAAGGGCGGCCAGCGCGGTGGTCCCCGTCCCGCCGAATGGGTCGAGTACAATATCGCCCACAAAGGAGAACATCCGAATTAGCCTTTCCGCGACCGCGAGCGGAAAAGGAGCGGGGTGGGCCTTCAGGGAAGCACCACGGATATCATCCCAGATTGTGCGAAACATCTGAACATACTCGTCAGTTGGTATGAAGCTCTGCTCCTCCATCTCCGCGGAAGGCGAACGGTAGCCACCCGGCTTCCGAAGAAATATTATGTGCTCAATATCGTTCTTGACTACGCCACCGGGCAAGTTGGGCTTGCCAAGAAATCGGCTTGAACTCGAGGCTTCTAGCTTAATGTTGGCAACCTTGTACCAGATTATGCCCTGTAGATGATCGAAACCGATGCGTCGCGCTCTCACCCTGATATCCGAAGCCAAGGGCAGGACATAGTGGCGTCCGCCCTTGGATCGCGCCACGTTGACATCCCCGACCACGCAGCAGATCCGGCCGCCGGGCACCAGCACACGGTGGCACTCGGCCCACACCTTGTCGAGCTCGTCCAGGAACTTGTCGTAGTCGTCGATGTCGCCCAGCTGGTTGGGATTCCCCGGCTCGTACTGCTTGAGATTGGCATAGGGCGGGGAAGTCACAACCAGATGCACAGACTCATCTGGGAGCTCCGGCATGTGCCGGCTGTCCCCGAGGATGACCTTGTGCTCGGTCGGTCCCTCCCTGAGGGACTCGCGCGGATTTCTTGCAGGCTTCGGTGGCAAGGGGACTCCCCTCCGTCTCGTGGGCCGAGTCTACGAAGACTCACCGACAAGCAGCGGCAGGCTCGCCATACCGTCCAGGTCCGTCAGTAACGCTCAGGTGCGGCGGTCGGGGGTACGGGCCACCGCGAACACCGACTGGCCGAACGGTGGCTGCCAGTGCCGCTCGGCGCGGCGCAGCGCCGGGACCACGTACCGGTCGTACGCCCGCAGCACCGGCCCGTTCGACGGGAACTGCCCCAGCATCTTGCACACCGCGTACCAGCCGACCAGGCCCACCGGGTTGACATACCGCAGCTGCTCGATATGCAGGTCAGCCTCTGCAAGCACCGAGCGCATTGATGGAGCCGTATACCTACGGACATGCCCGACCACCCGGTCGAACCGGCTCATCGCGGACTGGAACGCCGGCACCAGGAGCACGACCGCGCCGCCGGGGTGCACCAGCCGGCTCACCGACCGCAGCGCCTCCACGTGGTCCTCGATGTGCTCCAGCACGTTGAGCCCCACCACCGCGGTGTGCTCCCCGGTCTCCCCAGCGGGCAGGAACAGGGATCTGACCTCGACCTTCGGCTCCCCGGCGAACCGCTCCTTCAAGGCACACAGCCGGTAGTCGTCCGCTTCGGTGGCGGTGAAGTGCGTGACGTCCGGCAGCCACTCGTGCACGTAGTGGCCCACCCCGCTGCCGATCTCCAGCGGGCGGGCGCCGAGGTGCGGGCGGGCCAGGTCGGCCAGCCAGCGCCGGTAGTTGACCGCGTCGCTGAGATCTTCCAGAACCGCGGACTGCACATGAGTGTCGCCGTTTACCTGAGCCACGAGGCAGAGCCTAAACGACTCACATCCGCAGCGCGTCCGGTGCGTGCAGGCGCAACATGGTCCGGCCGACGTCGACCGGCGCACGGGCCCGGGTGCCCAGCGAGACCGCGATCATCACGGAGAACGCGAGCGGCACGCTCCATGCGGCCGGCTGTGCCACCAACACCCCACCCCAGCCGGAGAGCGGCGGCCCCAGCACGGTGACCAGCACCGCGGTGACTGCCGCACCGCCACCGACCAGGATGCCGGCCGCCGCGCCGACGTCGGTCAGCCCGCGCCACCAGATGCCGAGCACCAGCAGCGGGCAGAAGCTCGACGCGGCGACGGCGAACGCCAGACCCACCACGCGGGAGACGTCCAGCCCGGAGACGTTGAGGGCGAGCACGAGCGCCATCATGCCGGCGGCCACGGCGCCGACGCGGAAGTCGCGGACCGAGCCGCGGCCGAGCACGTCCGTGGAGATCACGCCGGCCACGCTGGTCAGCAGGCCGGAGGAGCTGGACAGGAAGGCGGCGAACGCGCCCGCCGCCACCAGCGCGGCGAGCAGCTGCCCGGCGAGGCCGCCCCCGAGCACGGCGCCGGGCAGCAGCAGCACCACCGCGTCCGTCTGGCCGGTCAGCAACAGCTGCGGCGTGTAGATCCGGCCCAGCGCCCCGTAGAGCGTGGGGAACAGGTAGAACATGCCCACCAGCCCGAGCACCACCAGGGTAGTGCGCCTAGCCGCCGTGCCGTCGGGGTTGGTGTAGAAGCGCACCAGCACGTGCGGCAGCCCCATCGTGCCCAGGAAGGTCGCCAGGATCAGCGAGTACGTGGCGAACAGCCCCCGGTCCCCGCTGTCGTCCCCGGGCAGCAGCCAGTCGGACCCGCCGGTGGACGCCACACCGGACACCTCGGGCACCGGCGTGCCGGCCAGGAACGTGAGCGCCTCGCCGGGGCGTACCTCCTCTGTGGACCCATCGGGGAAGGTGAACGTGGCGGCGTGCTCGACCACGACGGTGGTCTCACGCACGAAGGTCATGCCCTCCGGCGGTGTGACCGCCGGGCGCCCGTCGCTCTGCCACTGCAGGGCGAGAAAGACCGCGGGTACGGCGAGCGCGGTCAGCTTGAGCCAGTACTGGAAGGCCTGCACGAAGGTGATCGACCGCATGCCGCCGAGGGCCACGTTGGCGGTGACCACGGCGCCGACGAGCAGCGCGCCGAGCTCGTACGGCGCGTCGGTGACCGTGCTGACCGTCAGCCCGGCGCCCTGCATCTGCGGCACCAGGTAGAGCAGGCCGATGAAGATGACGAACGCGGTGGCCAGCTTGCGCAGCCGGCGGGAGCGCAGCCTGGCCTCGCAGAAGTCGGGCAGCGTGAACGCGCCCGACCGGCGCAGCGGGGCCGCGACGAACAGCAGCAGGGCGAGGTAGCCGGCGGCGAAGCCGACCGGGTACCACAGCACATCCACGCCATGCTTGAGGATGAGCCCGGCGACGCCGAGGAAGCTCGCCGCGGACAGGTACTCCCCGCCGATCGCCGCGGCGTTCCACGCCGGGCTGACGCTGCGCGAGGCGACCAGGAAGTCGGAGGTGGTCCGGGCCAGCCGCAGCCCGTACACGCCGATCGCCACGGTGGCGAGGGTGACCGCGACGATCGCCGGGGCGGTGAACGGGCTGGCCGCCATCACCGCTCCGGGCGCTGGACCAGGGCGGTGAAGTCCTGCTCGTTGCGCTCGGCCAGGCGCAGATAGGCGAAGCCCACCGCCAGCAGGAACGGGTACGCCGCGACGCCGAGCAGCAGCCAGGGCAGCTTCACGCCGAGGACGGGCGCCCGGGCCACCGCGCGGGCCACGGCGAACAGCAGCGGCAGCCCACCCAGCCCCACCACGACGACGAAGGACAGCCGCAGCGCCAGCCCGAGCTGGGCCCGGACCAGCCCCCGGACGAGCGCGTCGCCGACCTGCGTCTGCTCGGCGAGCTCGGCCCGGGCGCTACCGAGGGCGGCGCGCTGCCGGGCGGCCTCGGCGAGCACGACCCGCACCCGGGCTGGGGAGGCTGGCGGCGCGGTCATGCCCGGGAGTCTCGCTCACCCGCCCGCCAACCGCCACCCGCACAGCCGCCGGCCGCTGCCGTCTCGTCAGTCCAGCCAGCAGACCGAGCCGGACGGGCGAGCCGCCAGCACCCTGCGGGCCTGGGTACGGCCGAGGTTCCACTCCCCCCAGGCATCCCGCTCGCCAGCCAGGTCCGTCTCGATCCGGCGCAGCGTGCACACCCGCTGCCGGCCGCCCAGCCGGTCCAGGGCCGGCACCGCGTCGGCGGAGAGCCGCGACAGGTACACCACGTCGATGCGGCCGGACTGCCGGAAGCGGTCGATGTTGCGGTCGGCGATGAACTGGTCCGGGTTGAGCGCGGCGAGGGCGAGCAGGGTCACCACCCCCGTCGCCACCACGGCCTGCGGCAGCCAGGCTCCGCGCAGCCGGGCCAGGGCGACGAGCACCATGGCGAAAACCGCACCCAGCGCCAGCTCGACGGCGCTGACCAGAACGCGCAGCCGGGTGAAGCCGTACGCCTCCTCGTACACGTGCATGCGGTAGAGGGCCGAGGCCACGATGACCAGGGTGAGCAGCGCCAGCGCGCCGAGCAGGCCCCGGAACCAGGCCCGGTCGGCCGCAGTGTCCCGGGGTGCCCACCGGGCGGCGGCGGCGAGCACCGCCAGCGTCAGCAGGGTCACCACGAGCAGCTGCCAGAACCCCCGGCGGGCGTACTCCGCGTAGGTCAGGTCGGCCGTGCGCAGCACGTGCCTGGACCCTCCAAACAAGACGGTGAGCTGGACCAGGACGAACGCGGCGAACAGCGCGGTGAGCGCGCCGAGCGGCAGCGCCCACTCCAACCGGCGGACGCCGCTACGCGGGGCCGCCGGCCGGTCGTCCCACCGGGGTGAGCTGAGCACCAGGTACACCGCGCCGAGCGTGGCGGCGCCGGCGGTCCCGAACAGGAAGACCCAGCGGAACGCCCGGCCGGAGTCGAAGTCTGGCAGCACGTTGCCGAGCAGCCGGGCGAAGGCCGCGTCCGCGCTGGAGAACAGCGCGCCGAACACCACCAGCAGGCCCAGCGTCACCAGCACGGCCACGGCGGCCCGGCGGGGATCGCCACCCCGCCGGCTGCGGAGCGCGGCGACCCCACGCGCCGCCCAGGGCAGCCCGCGCACGGTGGCCAGCGGCGGCAGCACGACACCCAGCGCGATCTGCCGCACGGTACGCCCACCGACCAGCGCCAGCGCCGCCGCGACGGCCGCCGCCGGCAGGCAGAGCAGGAACAGCCACCCCGCCGCCCGCACCGTGCCGACCGCGAGCAGGGCGAGCGCGGCCACCGCCCAGGCCACCCTCACCCCGCGCGTCCCGGCTCCGGCGGGTCCCGCATCCGCCGGGGTACGGCCGCCGGCCACCGCCACGGCGAGCACCCCGCCGGCGGCGGTGAGCCCGGTGAGCAGCCAGCCGACGCCCGGGCGCTCCAGCGGCAGGCTCGCGGCGGCGACCACGCCAGCGGCGGCGACCACGCCGAGAACGAGCGGGCTGGCGGCCCCCCGCAGGTCGGGCCACCAGTCACCGCGGGGCCACCCGCCGCCGGGGAGCCCGGCGGGCCCCGGGACCGCCGGCGGTGCCGGCCACTGGTACGCCACGGCCGGCACGGGCGGGCCAGCCGGGTGGGTCGCCGCATACCGCGGCTGCACCGCATACGGCGCCCGCGGTGGCCCCGGCGGCTGTGCCGCGCCCGCCGGCCGCGGCGGCAGGGACGCGCCTGGTGCGGCGGGCCTCGTCGCCGGACCGGGTGGCGGGCCAGCCGGGTTGGCCGGCCGGTCCGGCTCCTGGCGCACGACCGGTGGCTGGCGGCGGACCAGCCGCACCCTTCCGCCACCCCGGGAGGCGGCCCGGCGCAGCCGCCGCTGTGCGCTGTTGCGATCCTCGGTCATCGGCTTCCGTCCCCCGACGTAGGGCATGCCGCACGGGTGTTCCTGCCGGGCACTGTAGAAGGCGGGCGAAAGAGCCGGCGCACACCGGGGCCGCGTCGCAGGTCAGCGGGTGAAGTCCTGCTTTGCCGCGCGGACCAGCCGGTCCTTGAGGTCGCGGGTGTGCCGGCGGGACACCGGCAGCTCGGTGCCGTCCACCACGACCACATAGCCCGAGCTGGCCAGGCGCAGCTCGCTGATGCGGCTGAGCTGGACCAGGTAGGACCGGTGGATCCGGACGAACCCGGCGTCCGCCCAG
>DASSUC010000357.1:0-71001 GCA_035707405.1 Micromonosporaceae bacterium
GCCGAGCTTCCCATTTCCACGGGAAACCGATTCCCGCCTTGGTGGCGGCTCGTGATCCCCGGGTGGTCGGGGTGAGGTGATCGGCCGTGACCTGCAGGAAGTGCCGCGCGCCGTTGCCGCTCCAGCAGGGACCCGGCCGGCGGCGGACGATGTGCGAGGAGTGCTCACCGAAGGACCGCCGGGCACGGCGGCGTGGTGTCGCGTCGGTGACGGAACTGCCCCCGCCGGCGCTGGCCGAGTCCGGCCGGCTGGTGGATGCGACGCGGACGAAGCTGGTGGAGCTCGGCCGCGAGGACGACCCGAACGGCGCCCTTGCGCTGCTGCTGGCGGCCGACCTGGACGCCGGGACGACGGCCGGGACGGGGAAGGCGTCGATCGCGCGGGCGTACCTGCAGGCCATGGACGCGGCGACGAAGGGCGTGACGGGTGCGTCGTCGGCGCTGGACGAGCTGAGGAAGCGGCGTGAACGTCGTCGAGGCGCCTGACTTCGTCCGCCCGGCGCACTGCTGGGTCCCGCCGCACGCGTCCACGGCCGGCGCTGAAGCGGTCGACCTCGCCGCGTCCGCGGGTCTGGAGATGGACCCCTGGCAGGCGTGGGCGCTGGATCAGGTGCTCGCCGAGCAGGCCGACGGGTCACTGGCTGCGTTCGAGGCGGCCGTCATCGTCGGCCGGCAGAACGGCAAGGGTGCGATCCTGGAGGCGCTCGCCCTGTACTGGCTGTTCCTCGAAGAGGTCGAGCTGATCCTGTGGTCGGCGCACGAGTTCAAGACCGCGGCCGAGGCGTTCCGGCGGATGCGCGTGCTGCTGCAGGGCGCCCCGGACCTGTGGCCGCTCGTGGGCCGGATCACGACGGCCAAGGGCGATGAGGCGATCGAGCTGACCACGGGTCAGCGGCTGAAGTTCGTCGCCAGGTCCGAGGCGTCAGGTAGAGGCTTCACCGGCGACAAGATCGTCCTGGATGAGGCGTACGACCTGGACGTGGACGAGATCGCCGCGATGATCCCGACGCTGGCGACGCGGCCCGACCCGCAGATCATCTACACGAGCTCGGCCGGCCTGGGTGGGTCTCATGTGCTGCGCGCGGTCCGGGACCGCGGTCGCGCCGGCGGTGACCCGTCGCTGTGCTGGCTGGAGTGGTGCGCGACGCCGGCCGGTAAGGACAAGGACGGCAAGGACGTCTACGACCTCGACGACCGCGCCCAGTGGCGGGCCGCGAACCCCGGTTACGGGGTTCGGATCAGTGAAGGGTTCATCGACAAGGAGCGTCGGGCGATGTCCGCCGCTCCTGAGCGGTTCGCCAGGGAGCGCCTCGGTGTCTGGGACGAACCCGCCAACATCGACCACCCGATCCGGCTGGACCAGTGGGCGGCGTGCGCTGTGGATCTGCCGTCGCGGCCGGCCGGGGTGCCGGTGTTCTTCCTGGACTGCTCGCCGGCGATGACGTCGGCGGCGATCGCGGCGGCGGCGCTTCATGAGGGCCGGCCGCACGTCGAGCTGGCCGACTACCGGCCGGGCACCGACTGGCTGGTGGAGCGTGCCGGGGAACTGCGGCTCAAGAATCCGGACGCGGTGTTCGCGGTGCAGGGCAACGGCGCGGTAACGGCGCTGCGGTTGAAGCTGCACGAGGTCGACGTCCGACCGAAGGAACTGTCGCAGACGGACATGGGTCGGGCGTGCGCACACGCCCAGTCGCTGGTCCCGGACGGCATGACGCATTCCGACGACGAACTGGTGTCGGCGGCCCTGGCCGGCGCGGTTCCCCGGGACATCGGCGACAACCTGTGGACGTGGGGTCGGCGCCGGTCGGCGGTCGACATCTCCCCGATTGTGGCCGAGACCGGAGCCCTGTTCGCCCTGGAGATGTGGGGCCAGGACTACGACCTGGCCGACTCCTTCGGCTGATCGACCGGCGAAGGGGGATGCGTGGGTCGCCTCCGCACGGCCTGGAATGCCCTGACGAAGCGGGACCTGGCCTCCGATGAGATCGGCTGGCAGTACCGCTCGGGTTCCCTGCGCGGGTCGCAACGGGTCACGGCGGACACGGCGCTGCGGCATTCCGCGGTATGGGCGTGCCTGCGGCTGCGCGCGAACCTGCTCAGCTCCCTGCCGATCGACGTGTTCCGCGAGGTCGCCGGTGTGCAGGTGGAGGTGTCCAAGCCGCAGGTGCTGGCGACCCCGGAGCCGGACGTGGACATCACCGAGTGGCTGTGGGCTACGCAGATGGACCTGGATAGGTTCGGCAACTGCTTCGGGATCATTACCGCGAAGGATGCGGCGGGCCGGCCGACACAGGTCGAGCTGGTCGCTGCCGGTGACGTGACGGTGCGGACGTCCGGCCGGAGGATCACGCAGTACCGGGTAGGGGCGGAGAAGTTCGACCCATCCCTGATCTGGCATGAGCGGCAGTACCGGCCCGCGGGGTCGCCGCTGGGGTTGTCCCCGATCGCGTACGCCGCCTGGAGCATCGGCGCGTACCTGAGTGCTCAGCAGTTCGCGCTGGACTGGTACGCAAACGGGGCAGCACCGATCGGGGTGCTGCGCAATACGGAGAAGGCGGTCGTCAAGGGCGCCGCCGCCGAGGCGAAGGCGACGTTCAAGGCGTCCGTCGAGAACCGGGACATCTTCGTCACGGGCCGGGACTGGGAGTGGAGCCCGGCGCAGGGCGACGCGAACTCGGCCGCGTTCCTGGAGGAGATGCAGTACGGCGCGACCGATGTATGCCGGTTCTTCGACGTCCCGGCGGACATGGTGGACGCGCAGCCGGGCGGGTCGAGCATCACCTACGCGAACATCACGCAGCGGAACGTGCAGCTGCTGGTGATGAACCTCGGCCCGGCGGTGACCCGGCGAGAGCGGGCGTTCTCGCGGCGCATGGTCACCGGGCCGAGGTTCGTGAAGTTGAACCGGGCCGCGCTGCTGGCGATGGACCCGGAGACGCGGGCGCGGGTGCTGACCGGTCAGGTGGCGGCACGGGTGCTCGCACCGAACGAGGCGCGCGCCCTGGACGACCGGCCGCCGTTCACCGACGACCAGCTCGCCGAGTTCGACCGGCTGTTCGGCGCGCCCCGGCAGGCGGTCGAGGCCACGCAGCAGCGGACACCGGACTGGTGGCCGGACACGCACGTGCAGGTAGTGGGAGTGCGGCAGGCGCCGCTCGCGATCGAGAGCGGCTGGGCGCCGCTGGACGGAGGGCGGAACGCGTGAGCGTGACCCTGCACGAGGCGGCCGAGCGGCGCGCCGAAGCTGCTGCGCAGGTCAATGGGCCTGACAAGCTCGGCCGCAACGGGCGGTCGCAGCCGCCCGCCGGTGTCCACGAGCGCGAGTTGCCGCCGGTGCCCGCCGAGATGCGGGCCGCCACCGTACAGCGCGACGGCAAGCAGTACCTGCGGCTCGACGGCTACGCCTCCGTCTACGAGCAGCCGTACGAGATGTACGACATGTTCGGCGTCTACACCGAGGTCGTGTCCGCCGGTGCGGGGTCAGAATCGCTCGCCACCGGCCCCGACGTGTCGTTCCTTGTCAACCACCGCGGCCTGCCGCTCGCCACCACCCGTGCCGGCACCCTGGAGCTCGCCGAGGACGACACCGGCCTGCGCTCCGTGTCGTACATGAACCCGAAGCGGCAGGACGCCGCCGACCTGTACGCGGCGATCGACGACGGCGACGTCCGCGAGATGTCGTTCGCGTTCCGGATCGTGTCCGGCCAGTGGAGCCCCGACTACACCGAGTACCGGATCTCGGTGTACGACATCGACCGCGGTGACACGTCCGCCGTCACTTACGGCGCGAACCCGCACACATCGATCAGCGCCCGCGCCGCCCGGTTCGCCCTCACCAACAACGTGATGCGCGCAGCCCGGCTGCTCGGCGACGACGAGCGGGAACTCCTGCGGGAGGCGCTCGGCGTAGCCCGTGCGGACGTGGAGCGTGACCAAGCAGGCCGGCCCGCGCTGAAGGTCGGTGAGCGCGCGGCCAGGGACCTGCGGTTGCTGCGCGCCCACGTGTTCGACGGGTCCGACCTGGACGCGGCGGCGCGGACTGCTCTGACCGGGGTGCTGGACGACGTCCTGGAAGGCACCGGCCGTCTCGCCGGTCAGGGGCCGCTGTCCCTGCTGCTGGGTCTGCATGAGCCGCCGGAGCCGGCCGGGACACGCACGTTCCTCGCGACGTCGCTGGACTTCGTCGAAGCCGGGCTGGAAGCGGCCCGCGCCCTGTGAATTCCCCGCGCCTCGAGTGAGGCGCGGTCGCTGCACGGACTGTGATGCCGGACGGATGTGGCCGGTTGGTCCTGCGCTCTCGCCATGCCGGACGGATGTGGCCGGACGTGTGCGGGCGGGCAGCTCACCCAACCCACCACGAGCCCTGAAAGGGGTGCCGTCCGCCATGACTCTCGCGGACCTGATCGAGGCCAAGCGCGCCGAGATCAACGACATCAAGGACGCCTACGACAAGGCCCTGGCCCGCCAGCGGGGCATCATCAAGGAGGCCCGCGACGAGGGCCGGGACCAGCTGACGAAGCTGGAGGCCGAGGAGATCGAGTCGCTGCGGCAGGCCGCAGCGACCGCAGAGAAGCGGCACGACGCCGCGAAGAAGGCCCTCGACGAGCTGGAGCGGGCGGCTGCGGACGAGACCCGCATCGAGGCCGAGCAGGCCGAGACCACGCCGACCGCCGCGGCCGAGCCGGAGCAGGCGCCCGAGCTGGTCGGCAAGTCTGCGGGCAAGTCGGCGGGTAAGGCGCAGGCGCCGACCCGGGTGCGTCAGCGCCCCTACGACAAGGTGCACCGGGTCGGGCAGGAGCCGCGTACGTACACGCGGGAGAACGACCGTGGCGGCAAGCAGTTCCTGCGCGACGTCGCGTCGCTGGTGCTGAACCGGTCCGACTTCGAGGCGTCGGATCGGCTGGTGCGGCACATGCAGGAGGAGCGCGTCGACCGGGGTGAGGACGCGCTGAAGAAGGCGCAGCGCGCCGCCGGTACGGGCGCGTTCGCGGGGCTGGTCGTGCCGCAGTACCTGACCGACATGTACGCCCCCGGGGCGAAGGCGCTTCGCCCGTTCGCGGACGCCTGCAACCAGCACGTGCTCCCGGATGACGGCATGACCGTGAACATCTCCCGGATCACCACCGCGACGAGCGTGGCGACCCAGGCCAGCGAGAACAGCGCGGTGTCGGAGACGAACATCGACGACACGCTGCTGACGGTGAACGTGAAGACGGCCGCCGGGCAGCAGACCCTGTCCCGGCAGGCGATCGAGCGCGGGTCGGGGGTGGAGGAGGTCACCATCGAGGACCTGATGTCCTCGTGGGCGACCAACATCGACTCCACGATGGTGAACGAGGCGACGACGGGCCTGACGAACGTCGCCACGGCGGTGGCGTACACCGACGCCTCACCCACGGCGGCCGAGCTGTACCCGAAGATCCTGCAGGCCAGTTCGGAGTCCGAGGCGGCGCTGCTGGCGCAGGCGTTCCCGGACATCGCGATCATGCACTCGCGGCGCTGGTACTGGATGCAGTCCCAGCTCACCAGCACGTGGCCGCTGTTCCAGCAGTCGGGTGCGGCGAACCAGACGGCGGGGACGGTGGACAACGAGTCCCGGTACGGGTCCGGGTTCCGGGGCATGCTCCCGTCCGGCCTGGCCGTGGTCGTGGATAACAACGTCGCGACCAACCTCGGTGCGGGCACGAACGAGGACGAGATCTACGTCGTCCCGTCCCGGGAGGCGCACCTGTGGGAGGACCCCGCCGCCCCGTACTTCATCCGTGCCGAGCAGCCGGCGCTGGCGTCTCTCGGGGTGCTGATCGTTCTCTACTCGTATTACGCCTACACGTTCGGCCGGTACCCGGGCGGGTTCCGCAAGATCGGCGGTACCGGCCTGATCACCCCGACGTTCGCCTGACCCCGATCCCGCCGCCCTTCCGTGCAGCGTCGCTCAACGAGCAGCGTCACCGGGTGGGCGGCGGGGCCCAAGCCCCCGACGACCGAGAGGTAGACCATGCCCAGCCAGGACATCGAGACCACGCAACAGAAGGTCGCCGCCGGCGACGGCATGGTCCGGGCTCTGCTCGCCGAGCGCGCCGGCCTGCTGCGCGCCGGCAAGGCCGGCCGGGTCGCGCAGGTCGACGAGCAGTTGCGGGTGCGTGGCTACCCGACCGACGGCCTGCCCGCACCCCAGTCCGCTGGCGTCGACCCGCAGCCGCCGGACGCGGCGCCGCGTGGGCGGCGCGCGCCCAAGCCGGACCGTACGACCGACGGTCAGGACTGACGGGTTCGATGGCCTCGTACGGCTCCTCGGCGGGCGCCGATCCTGGGCGGCAACACCAGCGACACCGGCCTCACATCGCCGCCGGCGCTGCCGTTCACGGCCGGCGCGATCACAGGGTCCGGCCTGCTGCCGTACGTGTCGGTGCACTGATCGTGCGGGGTGTTCTGTGACGACTGCGACCCGGACGGGCGGTGCGTGAACGGTGGCGGTGTACAACCTGACGACGACGGACCAGCAGGTGGCGTCAGCTGGGGTCGACTACACGTACGTCAATTCCGGTTCGGCGAATGCGCTGCTGTCGTGGGGGGATCCGGGCAGCAAGGGCGGCGACATCGTCTATGCCGGGCAGACGCGGAACCTGCGCGCTCCGGCCGCGGTGTTCGCGCGGACGCCGTCGGGGACGACGACGCTGACCGTCACGACGGTGGAGCCGGCGCCCGCGGCTCTGGTGGGGACGATCGACGGCGGGACCCCGTAGGTGGCTGCTGGCCGTCTGGGGTCCGCTGCTGAGGCGGATGCGGTCGCGGCGCTGGTGGCGGTGCTGTCCGCGAACGTTCCCGGCTCCGATGCGTGGCTGAAGCTGCATGCGGGCGGGAACTTGGACGCCCTGATCACGGGTGCGGTGACGCGGGACGCGAGCGACGCGGTGACGAGCGCTCCGGTGGTGTGGCCGGACGGCACGTCCGGCACGTACACGGCGACGTCGGTCTCCAGCGCCAATCCCGGCGCGGTGGACGCATACACCGTGACCTGGGTCGGGAGCACGACGAAGACGGCGACACAGTCCGCGGTCACGAGGAATGCGAGCGGTGCGGTGACGAACCGGCCGGCGATGACGGTTTCGTGAGGAGGGGTTCGGGGTGCCGCGTCAATCTCTGATCCAGGTGCGTCGCGGCACGGCCGCGGAATGGGCGGCCGCTGACCCGGTGCTGGCTGCGGGTGAGCGCAGCCTGGAGACGGATACGGGCGTCGAGAAGGTCGGGGACGGGTCAACGCGGTACGGGGCATTGCCTGCCCCGAATCGGGCGCAGGGCCGTCTGAATGACCTGACCTCACGCCGGCAGGTCGCCATCGAAGCCGCCGGGATCCTCCCGGCCAGCCTCGACTCCCTCCTGTCGCTGGAGCTGTACGCGCACCGTGGTGTACTGGATGCGAACGGCGCGGCCGTCGCTGACGGCGCTGCTGTCGTCACCTGGGCGGACACCAGGGCCGGCGGCCTGTCCGCCACCCAAGGGACTGCGGCGAACCGGCCCACATTCATCGCATCGGCGTACAACTCGCTGCCCGCGTTGCGGTTCGGGGCAGGTCAATCTCTGGCCGCCGCGGACACCGCAGCATTGCGACCCGACTCCGGCGACATGACGGTCTTCATGGTTGCGCGGACCCGGACCACGACCACCACCAGCCCTGTCGGGAACCTGATCAAGAAGGGGAACGCGACTTCCACCTCGGAGGGTTACGGCATCTTCGTGGAGCGGTCCTCGAACACGTTCCTGACGTACTTCAGGGTCGGCGGCGACGGCGGCGGCGCGGGGAACCGCGGCTCTCAAACCCACACCATCAGTGCTGCGACAGACCTCGGCAAGGTGACTCTTCTCGAGTTCCAGATGACGGGGACGGCGGTCGCAGCCCGGGTCAACGGCGTCACCACCGGCATCACCGACGGCGGCGGCGGCCCCAGCGCGGCCACCTACACGGCGCCGATCGACAACACCGACACCCTCGTCATCGGCAATGGCGCGGCGGGCACGGACGTGTTCGCGGTCCTGATCACGAAGGGGACGTTGACCGCGGCGCAGCGGACCGCGGTCCGGGCGTACCTACTCGCCCTGTACCCGGTCGCTGTCCCGACTGCGGTGACGTACGCGTCTGCGGCCGAGCAGACCCTGTTCTCGACCGCGCACGCCACACAGGTCAGGATTCCCGCCTTGGCGAGGTGCAACAACGGGACCCTGGTGGCGTTCGCGGAACTGAGGGCAGCATCCAGCGACACCGGCTACATCAAGATCGGAGCCCGCCGCTCCACCGACAATGGAGCCACCTGGGGTTCCGTGATCACCGTTGCTGATGACGGCGTGAACACCCGCGGCAATCCCGTCCCGATCGTCGATCGGGACACGGGTCGGCTGTGGCTGCTGTCCAGCGGGAACCTCGCCGGCGACGACGAGTCCGAGATCGTGGCCGGGACATCCGCTGACACGCGCCGGATCTACGTCCAGTACTCCGGCGACACGGGCGCGACCTGGTCGACCGCAGCGGAGATCACGTCGAGCGCGAAACCGCCGGGTGCGACGTGGGTCGCGACCGGGCCCGGCGGCGTCGAACAACTCGCCAGCGGGCGCCTGCTGATCCCCTGCAACCACCACAACGGAACCAACTACTTCTCGTACGTCTTCTACAGCGACGACGGTGGGGTGACGTGGCAGATCGGCGGCACCATGAACTCCGCCGGCACCAACGAGGTCCAGATCGCGCAGGTGCCGGCCGGGACGGTCGTCGCGTACATCCGGAACCAGGCGTCAGCGACGCTGCGGTGGCGGTCCGCGAGTACCGACAACGGTGCCACCTGGTCCACGCCAGCCGCCATCCACGACCTGCCAGGACCTCTGTGTCAGGCCGACGTGCTCGCGATGGCCGACGGCCGCCTGATCGCCACGTCACTGCAGGAGTTCACCACCACCCGGCAGAACCTGGCCGTGAACGTGTCGAAGGACAACGGACTGTCGTGGCCCGCATGGACGGTGATCCGGGCCGCGGCGGCGGGGGCGTCGGGATACTCGGACATGGTCGTCCAGGCTGACGGCCGGATCGGGGTGCTGTTCGAGGCCGGGACGGGCATCAACTATGGGACGTTCACCGTCGGATACCCAGCGTTCTGATGGGAATCCTTGACCCCCCACCGGTAACCGCGGTCACGTTCCGCGCGCAGCGGGCGCGGGAGTTGCGCACGGTGGGGAAGCCTGTCTTGTCGGGTGCGGCAGACCCCGACCCGACGGTCACGCTGGGATCGGCGAACGCCGCATCGTCGATCACGAACTCGCAGTACACCGACTACGCCACCACACCTGGCGTGTTCAGGATGCGTGGCGGCACCATCGGCACCGGCACCCACGGCGGGTTCACGATGGCGAAGGTGACAGCCCCGACCGACCCACCCGCGCTGTCGACACCGTTCGGCGCCGAGTTCGCGGTCACCGGCACCCAATGCGAGATCCGTGTGTCCCCGTTCGGGACCAGCATGAGCTACCGGGTCTGGGTCGACGGGCGGGTCATTCCGGGGGCGAAGCTTGCCGGGGCGCGCTTGTCGTCGGTGACCGGGAACGCCGGGTACCTGCTGCTGCTCGACTGGTCCGGGACGGCGGCGCCGTTCGGTAAGCGGGTCGTCCGGATCGAGTTGTCGGGCGCTGCTTTCGGTGGCGTGGTGGCGGCCCGCGAGAACCGGGTGTCCGCCCCGGCGGAGTCGCAGAAACTGATCCGGTCGGCGTGGGTGGGTGACTCGTTCCTTGAGGGCACGAACGCGGACACAATCTTTTCGGGGATCGCGTACACGGCGTCGGCGTTGCTCGGCTGGGATGAGATCTGCCTGGCGGCGCAGGGGGGCACCGGTTACCTGAACGCATCTGCGGTCGGGGGGCGTGGCACGTTCCGCAGCAGGGTCGCGGACGTGATCGCGCAGGACCCGCATCATGTGGTGGTCGCCGGCGGATACAACGACATCGGCGTGTACACGGCGGAACAGACCGGCGCGGAGGCGGCCCTGTATTTCCAGGCGCTCCGGGCGGGGTGCCCGACGGCGAAGATCTGGGCTGTTGGGCCGTGGTCGCTGTTCGGTCCGACGGGTGCGACGCAGTTGGCGTTCGGGGCGCAGATCCGTACGGCGGTCGAGGCGGTGAACGGGACGTACGTCGACATGTACACGAACCCGTGGATCACAGGGACCGGGTCTGTCGCGTCCCCGCCGTCTCCACTGAACGGGAACGCCGGGATCTATGTGACCTCGGGCGGCGACCCGCATCCATCCCCCGCCGGGCATCAGTTCTACGGGTACGAGTTCGCGTCGGCGATCGCCGCGCAGTTGACTCCATAGGGGTGAGGTTCCGGTGCCCGTAGACCTCGGCGATCTCCTCCCAGATCTCGGCACGACGGTCACCGACAACACCACCGGCGCCCTGGCGAACGCGACCACGGTCACCCTGACCCTGACCCTCCCGGACGGCACGACGCTGACGTCCCCGGCCGGGGTCACGGTCACGAACCCGAGCACGGGGATCTACCGCGCCAGCTACGAGACGGTGCAGGCCGGGCGGCACACGGCCCGCTGGGTGGCGGACGGGAATAACTGTGACGGCGCCTACGAGCAGGCGTGGGACGTCGAGTCCTCGACGGGTGGCCTGGTGTCGGTCGATGACGCGCTCGCGCACCTGGGGTCGCCGTCGCTGTCGAGCGCGCAGCTGGAGCAGCTGCGGGCGACGATCCTTGCCGCGACCCGGGTGTGCGGCTCCTACATCGGCCGCCAGCTGGCGCGGGAGTCGGCGACGGAGACGTACTCCGGCGGGACGGGCGCGATCGCGTTGCGCCGCACGCCGGTCATCTCCGTGACGACGGTCGTCGAGTCCGGCACGACGCTCGCCGCGTCGGACTGGGTGCTCGACACGGTCGGGTGGCTGCTGCACCGGGGGTCGACGACGTCGGCGTTCAGGTGGGCGTCCGGACGGGCGAACGTCGCGGTGACGTACGTGGCGGGGTACAGCAATCCGCCGGCGGATCTGCGGCTGGCGGTGCTGCGGGAGGTGGAGCACCTGTGGCAGCGGACGCAGCAGGCGCCACACTCCGCGCTCGGCGGGGAAGCGCAGGACGAGTTCATGCTCCGCGACGCGCAGTCGTCGATCCCGTGGCCGGTGCGGTACATGCTCGACCCGTACAAGGCTGTGGGGATCGCCTGACGTGGCCGCCACGTCGACCGTCGGCCCGGTCAAGGCGGCCCTGAAGACCATGCTGGCGTCGACCCTCACGAGTGCGCAGGTCATCTATGGCCGTCGCGGGCCGTTCGTCAAGAACGACCTGGTGATCGTCGGCAACGCCAGGGGCACGGTGACGCCCGCCATCCTCGGCCCGACCCGCAAGCGCGACGAGGTCTACCTGCTCGAGGTGACCGTCCTGTGCTCCCGGCCGAACACCACCGACCAGCAGGCCGTCACCGAAGCCGCGCTCGCGCTGTACACGGCCGCGGAGAACGCGATCCGCACCCAGGCCGGGGAGAACCTCGGCGTAGCGAACGTCATGTGGGCGCGGCCGACCGGCGACTTTGAACTCGTCGAGGCGGACGACCCGGAGGTCCTCGCGAAGGCCACCGAAGCGGCGGTGACGTTCACCGTCGAGGTCAAGGCCCGCATCTGACTCACCCGCCCGATCCCCGGCCGTTCCGGTCCGGGGCTGTCCGTCATGCCCACCGGAAGGAGCGCCGTGGCCACGTTCGTGCGCGTCAAGAACATCAACCCTCTGGGCGCGGTCACCGTCGTCCTGCCCGACGACGGCCGCCGCGATGTCGCCGCCGGCGAGGTCATCGCGGTAACCCCGGAGCAGGCCGGGCGCCCCGCGCAGTGGCGCAAGCCGCGCGACGGGGACGACCTGGCGTTCATGGAGGTCCGGCGCGGCGATGACGGCGAGATCGCGGAGGTGCACGACCTGGGTGAGGGCCTGCTCGCGCAACCGGACAACTGGGAGCTCGTCAAGCCGACGGCTGACCGGAAGGAGAACGACTGATGGCCGGCGCGCTCGACCACCAGGTCGGCTGGATCCCCGAGGTCACCTACGGCACGCCGCTGACCGTCACCCGGTTCGGTGAGTGGGACCTCGGCAACTCGGAGCACGACTGGGACCCGAAGCCCGTGCAGGGCACCGGCATGCAGGTCGGGGACGGCGGCTTCGCCCGCGCCGACCGGTCCGTCGCGGTCGTCGGCCAGGGGTCCGGGAAGATCGGCCTGGACATCGTCCCGAAGGGCCTGGGGAACCTCCTCAACGGCCCGTTCGGGACGGGTGTCACGACGCTGGTCGGCGGCACCACGTGGCAGCAGCTGTTCACGACCAACCTGACCGGGAGCCTGCTGCCGGCGTACACGCTGCAGTACGGCGTGGTCCGGTCCGACTCCGGCGGCACCGTCGACGCCTACACCTACTCGGGTGTGACGTTCCCGAAGCTGACCCTGTCCTGCGAGACGGGCGACGTGCTGAAGGGCGAGTGGGAGTGGGACGCCCGGTCGCAGACCAAGGTGACCGCACTGGCGACGGCGGCGTACACGAACACGTTCACGCCGTTCCATTTCGGCCAGGCCGCCGCGACGTTCGGCGGCGCGCTGGTCGTCCCCACCACCACGGTCATGGGGTCCGGCGGCACGGCCGCGACGAACATCAAGTCGTTCAGCCTGGAGCTGGACAATCAGGCCGACACCGACCGGTGGGTTTTCGGCGGCACCCGGAACCAGCCGCGGGTCGCGAAGCGGGTCGCCACGATCACGATGGAGGCCGAGTACGACGCGGCCACCTACGACGACGCGATGGTCGGGCACACCACCGTCGGTGTGAGCTTGACGTTCACGACGACGGACGCCCTGTCGACCGGTTTCACCCAGTTCCAGATCATGGCTCCGGCGTGCAAGGTCACCGCGGGTGGCCGTCCGTCGCCGACGGACGAGACGCCGACCACCGAGCTCGAGCTTGAGGTGAAGAAGCCGTCGTCGGGGGCCGCGCTGTACGTCGCGGTCCGCACCAGCGACGCAACGAACCTGTAGGCGGCCGTGGCCCGGCGCGGCGGTGGGCTCGACCTGAGGGTGAGGGGCGCCGACGACCTGGCCAAGCTCGGGCGGGACCTGCAGGCGGCCGGCGACAAGCACCTGAAGCGGGAGGTGCTGAAGGCCGCGCAGCGCGCGACCAGGCCGGTGAAGCCTGAGATCAAGGAGGCGGCGCGGCGGGAACTGCCGTCCTCCGGGGGCCTGAACCAGTGGGTCGCCTCAGCGATGAAGGTGACCACGAAGACGCGGACGATGGGCCGCAACGTCGGCGTCCGGATCGTCATGAAGCGGCCCAACCCGAACAACCGGCGCGGCCTCGCGGACCTGAACGCCATCAACCGGGGTCGGGTCCGGCACCTGACGTGGGGCCACCTGCCCGCGCACATCCAGATCATCCGCGGCGGGTTCGTCGACCGCGTCATGGACGGCGTCCTCGCCCACCGTGCCCGGCGCGAGTTCCTGGCCGCCATCGACCAGATCAAGGCGCAGCTGCGCCGCGCCGCGTAAGGCGCGAAGGGAGCATTCCATGCGGTTCACGTGGCAGGGCAAGGAGTTCGACACCCCAGACACCCGGGAAGGGCTGCTCGGCGGGTTCGGCCTCGGCGAGCTGCGGTGGCTGAAGAAGCAGCTGAAGGTCTCCGCGATCGAGCAGCTCGACGCCGCAGAAGCGCGGATCGCGGCGTTCTTCCTGACGATCCGCCGCCACGACCACACGCTCCTGCCGATCGAGCGGTGGGACGACCTGGCGATGGTCGACTTCGAGCTCGTCCCGCACGTCGTCACCCGGCTCGATCAGGACGGTGACTGCGGTGAGTGCCACCAGCCGGTCGACGCGTCGCTGCACCTGCATGACGAGGCCGTGACGCCGGTCCCTACGACACCGGCCGCCGCCCCAGGGCAGCCGACGGAGACCTCGACGACCTGATCGAGCACTACTGGGTGGCCATCGCGGAGCACTTCCGGTGGCCGCCGTGGCAGCTCGACCTGCTCACCCCGAGCCAGCTGCGCGCCGCATGCCGCCGCATCGACGACGTGAACGCCGAGGCGAAGAAGGCGGAGCGGGAGGCGAAACGTGGCTGACCGCACCATCACCGCGGACCTGATCGGCCGGGACCACATGTCCCCGGCGTTCCGGTCGGCCGCCGGCGCGGCGGACCGGGCCAGCGCGGGGCTGAGCAGCCTGACGGGCACCGCCATCAGGACCGTCGCCGGGATCGGTGTCCTCGGCGCGTCGATGGGCGCCATCGGCCCGGTCATCGGCGGCCTGATCGCCACTGTCGTGTCGCTGTCGGGGGTGCTGGCGGCCTTACCTGCCGTGGCCGCAGCCGGCGGCGCGGCGATGATCGCGCTGAAGATCGGCATGCTCGGGTTCGGCGACGCGATGAACGCGCTCGGCGACACCGAGAAATTCAACGAGGCGATCAAGGAACTGTCGCCCGAGGCGCGCAAGACGGCGGTTGCCGTCCGGTCCCTCGTGCCGGAGTTGAAGCAGCTGAAGAACGCCGTGCAGGACCGGCTGTTCACCGGCATGTCGGTCGAGGTGAAACGGCTCGCGGACGCCTACCTCCCGATGCTGGAGATGCGACTCGGGGACATCACCAGCGCCGTCAACGTGGCCGGCCGGGACATGGCCGTGTCGCTGTCGTCGTTCTCCGCCCGCGCCGACGTCGCCACGATCCTGCACTACACGACGGTCGCCGCGCAGCAGCTGCGGCCGGTCCTGACGAACGTCGCCCGGTCGCTGCTGAGCGTCTCGGCCGCAGGGTCGGCGTTCCTGCCGGGGTTCGCGACGGGCATCGCCTCGGCCAGCGACAAGCTCGCGGCGTTCGTCGAGCACGCCAGGGCGACCGGCCAGATCCAGCAGTGGATCACCGGCGGTCTGGAGACCCTGCGGCAGCTCGGCGACGTCGCGGGCAACGCGGGACGCATCGTCGGCGGGATCTTCAAGGCCGCCCAGGGCACCGGCGGGACGGGCCTGGCCATCCTCGGCGACGCCCTGGGCCGGATCGCCGACGAGGTGAACAGGCCAGCGTTCCAGGGTGGCCTCCGGCAGGTCTTCACGGCGATCGGCCAGGCGGCGTCGTCGGTGGGTGACGCCCTGCCTGCGGTGGGCACTGCGCTGGCGGCGCTCGCGCCGGCGATAGCGCCGCTCGTCTCCGGGGCGGGTGCGGCACTCGGGCAGGTGCTGACGGACGCGGCGGGTGCGCTGCAGTCGATGGCCCCGACCATCGCGAAGGTCGGGTCTGCGGTGGCTGCGCTGGCGCCGCACGCGACGGCGCTGGTGGTGGCGTTCGTCGCGCTGAAGGTCGCGGCCGTGGCGGGCAACGTCGCGGTGGCGGCACAGGCCGCCGGGGGGCTCCGTGCCCTGATCATGGCGCTGCCGGTGGTGCGTGCGGCGACGCTGGCGTGGACGGCGGCTCAGTGGCTGCTGAACACGGCGCTGCTGGCGAACCCGATCGGCCTCGCGGTGCTCGCGATCGCGGCGCTCGTGGGGGCGGTCGTCCTGGCGTGGAAGAAGAGCGAGACGTTCCGGAGCGTCGTCACCGGCGTCTGGAACGCGGTGAAGGGCGCGGCGAGCGCCCTGTGGCAGGGGATTCTGGCCGCCTGGAACGGGATCGTTGCGGCGACGTCGAGGGTGACGGGCTGGATCAAGTCTGCGTTCGGCGCCGTGGCGGGTTTCTTCCGTAAGTGGTGGCCGCTGTTGGTGGTCATCTTCACGACGCAACTCGCGATCGTGATCGGGCTGTGGAACCGCTTCGGCTCAAAGATCGTCGCCGGGGTGAAGCGGTACTTCAGCATCGTGAAGACTGTCGTTACGACGGTGCTGCGTGCCGCGCTCGCTGTGGTGCGCACGGTGTGGTCCGGCGTCCAGGCCGGACTCATCAATCCGGTGTCGCGCGGTGTCGCTGTGGTGTCGCGGGTGGTCGGGCGGGTCGCGGGCATCGTCGCCCGCGCACTGGGTTCGGCGATCTCGGCTGCGAAGCGCGCCCTGTCGCCGTTCTTCAGCGTCGGCAAGGGCATCATCGACGGCGTCATCCGGGGCGTGCGCGCAGGCATCGGCGCGCTCGTCGGTGCGGTGCGGGGCGCGGCGGAGGCGGCGCTGAAGGGCGCGAAGGCGTTCCTCGGGATCAAGTCCCCGTCGCGGGTGTTCTTCCGGATCGGCGAGTTCGTGACACAGGGGTTCGCCAAGGGCGTCCACGCCCGGCAGGACGCGCTGAAGGCCGCGGCGGTCCGGATGGGGCAGGTCATCCAGGGCCAGGTCGAGCGTGCCACCTCCAAGGTCAAGGACCTGGTGAAGGCGCGCCTGGACTGGATGAAGTCGACCAAGGACGGCCTGGCCGGCGGAGCCAGCATCGCGAACATCCAGGCCGCCGAGGGCAAGAAGCTGACCAGCGACGACGTCCTGAAGCAGGCGCAGAAGCGGTACAAGGCGCTGCGCACGTTCGCGCTGAACATGGCCCGACTGCGGAAACTGGGCCTGAACCGGACGATGCTGCAGGACTTGCTCGGCGCAGGCGCCGAGGGCGGCGGTCAGCAGGCCGCCGCGATCGCCGCGGGCGGCAAGTCAGCGGTCCGGCAGCTGAACAAGACGCAGGGCCAGATCAGCAAGACCGCACGTGGCACGGCTGCCGCGTTCAGCCATCACTGGCACGACCAGGGCATCCAGGCCGCGCGGGGGCTCGTGCAGGGCCTGCAGTCCCAGCGCGCGCAGCTGATCTCGGTGTCCCGGGGCATGGGCAGGGGCATCGCCCGGGCCGTGAAGAAGGAGCTCGGGATCCGGTCTCCGTCGGCGGTGATGCGCGGCCTGGGGCAGAACACCGTGATGGGGATGGTCCGCGGTATCGACGACCGCCGCCCCCTGGTCGAGGGCCGCCTGAATGACCTGACCGGCGGCCCGGTCCGCCGCGCAGTGGTGACGACCCCGGCGGGGGGTGGGTCGGTGGTGGTGAACGTGTACGTGACGCAACCGCTGGCGTCCGCCGCGCAGATCCGCACCGCGGTCGCGAAGGCATTCGAGGAAGCGCCCGCCGGGTCGCGACGCATCCCGCGGAGGGCGATCGCCTGATGCCGACCGTCGACGGCCGCCTCGAAGTGGAGTTCACCCCCGGCTCGGGGACGTGGGTGGACATCTCGGCGTTCGTCGACTCGGCCGAAATCACGCGTCCCCGGCCGACATCCACCGACCCGGTGTCTGCGACGACGTTGACCGTGGTCCTGCGTAACGCCCCCGATGCAACGACGACCATCGCGCCTTTCTCCCCGGATTCGGCGCTGTCGCCGTACTACCCGCACCTGGAACGGGATCGGCGGGTGCGTTTCACCGCCACCTGGGCCGGGGGTGCGTCGACAAGCGTCCGGTTCAACGGGTGGGCGGACTCGTGGGATCCGGACTACGCGGACGGGTCGCCAGGGATGGCGACCACGACCCTGACGGCCTCGTGCATCCTGTCCCGCTACGCGCGCAGGCGGCTGCTGTCCGACTACGCCGAGAAGGTCCTGGAGCTGGGGGTCGCGTCGGGCCCGAACGACTACTGGCCCTACGACGAGGGCACCCGAGGCTACGCGGATGCCGCGACGTTGCGCGGTTACGGCTCCGACGGTCCCGGTGTCGAGGTCGACGTCCCGGCCGCGCAGGTGATCCAGCCGTTCAAGCCGGACGGGTTGACCGGGTCGCTGGAGCTCGGGTCGGCGGACGGCGGGATCATCGTGGACGGCATCGCCACGTTCTCCCGCGGGGACGCGTCGGCACCGTCCCCGGTGATCCTGCACCGGCTGCGGGACGGGGAGCAGGTCGGCCGCGTCTCCGCCTGGTTCCGGCTCGACCAGGACCCGGCGCTGGCCAACGACGACGCGATGGCTGGCTACAACATCGACGGCGACCTGCTGTGGCGCCTGATCGTGGTGCTGTCGGGTGGCCTGGTGGTGTGGCGGGTCGTCGATGCGGCCGGGACGATGCACTCGGAGTGGTCCACCGGGCACGCCCGGGACGAGTCCTGGACGTGGGTGAGCGTCCTGTTCGCCGAATCCGGCGGGCTACCGACGTCGGCGATCGCCGTGCGGGACAGGGTCATCCCGGACCGGGTCGTGGCCGGCAACTCCGGCACCTGGCCGGCTGACCCGCGCACCACCCGCTGGCTGGTGGTGGGCGGCCGGATGCCGCCCAAGACCAAGGGCAAGCAGGTCAACACCCTCATGGGCTCCGTCAGCAGCGTCTGGGTGCAGTACGCGCAGCTCGCCGGCAGCGTCAGCGAGTTCTCCGCGGCTGCGTGGCCGTTCACCGGGAACGACCGAACCAGCGACATGCTGGAGGACTACAGCACGCCCGTCGATGCGATCGTCGGCGGCGGGCTCGGTCACGGCGACGCTGACGACACGCCGGTGATGCTCACCGGCCAGGCCGGCTCCACTCTGCTGGACGCGTGGGCCGAGCATGCGGTGACGGTCGGCGGGCACGTGTACACCACGCCCGGTGGGCAGCGGCAGTGGTGGACCCCGGCGAACACGCGGCCGACCACGGTGACGCTGTCGCTGGACGCGAACGCCGACCTGCACATGGACGCCGGGGGCTGGCAGGTCCGCAAGGACGAACGTCCAACGAGGGTCACGGCCTCCGGGCCCGCCGGCTCGGTGACGTTCGTCGACACGGCCACCGAGGCGGCCACCGGCCTGCGGCTGGAAGGCCCCACGCTCGACACCGCGGCCGGGACGGTGGACGTCGCGCAGCAGGCCGCCGCGTGGGAGATGGCGCCCCGCGCCGGGCGCATGACGTTCGGGCTGGACCTTGCGGTCACCGCGACTGACCGGATCTCGGACGTGATGGCGCTGCTGCCGGGGCAGCGGATCCGGATCACGAACCTGCCGTCGGGCCTGTTCGGCGTGACGCAGGCCGACGTGTACGCGTCGGGCTGGGTGGAGAAGTACGACCCGCAGACGCGGGGTGCGGCGTTCGAGTGGGACACCGACCCGGCCGACGACCCGCCCGAGGCCCGGTGGGATTCGGCCGAGTTCGGCCGGTGGGCGATGGGTGACGGCGCGGCCACGGTGACCGGCGGGACCTGCGTCGGGACCACGAGCACCGGCACCGTGATCGTCACGTCGTCGTCGCCGTTGACGACGAGCGGCGCGCAGTACCCGATGGATCTGGACTGGAACGGGGAGCGGATCACTATCTCCGGTGTGGGCGGTGCATCGAGCCCTCAGACGGCCACGGTCACCGCGCGGGGCGTAGCGCCGGCGGTGGCCCGCTCGCACGCAACAGGTGAGGCGGTCGACGTTTGGCACGCCGCCCGGTGGGCCCGGTGAGGGGAAGGTGCTGAGGTGGCTGTTCCTGCGACGCTGACGGCGACCGCCGGTGAGAAGGCGACCGCGACGGCGGTGAACGGCGGCTACCGCGACCCGCTCGACTTCCTGATGAACCCACCCAAGGTGCACGCCTACGACAACACGGGCCTGGCGTGCGGGAACGGGTCCACCATCACCCTCACCCTGTCGGGTGAGGTGTACGACACCGACTCGATGCACTCGACGTCGTCGAGCACCGAGCGGATCACGTTCACCACCGCCGGGACCTACCTCGTCACCGTGACGGTCCAGTGGCCGAACGCGACTTACACCGTCAGCGACATCACGATCAACCTGAACGGGGCGGGGTTGCGGACCCAGAACTTCCAGACCGCCCGCGTCTCGCAGATGACGTTCAGCAGATTCTTCAACGCGACCGACTACATCAGCTTCGAGCTGACCCAGACGTCCGGGGCTTCCCGCACCACGGTTGTCGGCGCGTTCGCGACGTACGTCACCGCGCTCTGGGTCGCCGAGTCGTGAGGATCATTCAGCGTTCGGCATGGGGCGCCCGCCACGCGGACGGGTTCGGCCCGGCACCGCTCCCGTTCCGCGACTGGTTCCTGCACCACAGCGTGTCGGCCGTGCCGGCGCCGACGCAGGCGGCCGAGGCGCAGGCGATGCGCCAGCTGGAGCAGATCGGCCAGGAGCGGTTCCAGGGCGGGGTCTCGTACACCTTCGCCGTGATGCCGTCCGGTCGCGTCTACGAGGGCCACGGCATCGGCCGCCGCGGCGCGCACACGAAGGGCCACAACACGACGGCGCGCGGGATCGTCCTCGTCGGCGACTACTCGCGGATGCACCCGACGGAGCAGCAGCTGGACGCCGTCGCGCGGCTGCTGGTGTGGGCGCACCGGCAAGGACTGTGTTCGCGGGCGACGCTCACTGGTGGGCACCGGGACGTGAAGCAGACCGAATGCCCCGGCGTCCACGCGTACGCGGCGATCCGGGAGATCAACCGGCGGGCGGTCGCACTGCTGCGGCAGGCGCCGAACCATCGGCCCGGCGAGCCCGACACGACCCCACCGGAGGACGACATGCCCAAGCTCGACGACGTCATCGACCTCGGCAAGGGCCAGGCTGCCGTCCTCGGCGAGACCGACAATCAGGTCACGGTGGAGCAGGCGATGGCGATCCAGACGGCGGCGCTGGTGGAGATCCAGCGCGGCCAGGAGCGGCTCATCGCCGCGGTCGACGGTCTCGCCGCGGCGCTGCGCGACAGACCGTAGTGCTCGCCGCCCTGGTCCCGGGAGGGCTCGTCGACTCCCTGCCGCTGCCGGAGATCGGGGCAGGTGCTGCATTGGCACAGAGCCTTGCGACGTCGACCGTGGGGCCCGCGCTTGCCGGTGAGCTCGCGAAGAACGGCCTGCTCGGCCTCGCCGTGCTCGCGCTCGGCGTCATCGCCTACAGGCTGATCCTGCGGGAAACCGCCCGCGCTGACCGTGCCGAGGCGGCGCTAGCTGAGCTGAACCGGGAGATCCGAGAGAAGGCCATCCCGGCGCTGATGGAGAGCGCCAGGGCGACAACGGATGCGACTCAGGCGGTCAAGGACATGGCCGTGCTGCGAGAGCGCAGGTGAGCGCGGTGGCCACGCCCGCACAGTGGCGTGATGTGGACAAGACCCTCGCGGATCTGCGGGACCTGTCGAAGAAACTGCACGAGGCCGCCGACCAGCTCTACATGGAGATCGCCAAGCTCCAAGAGAAGGGCGAATCCGGTGACTGATCATGGCGTGACGTCGCTGCGGGAATCGGTTGACGCCCTGCGCGGCGGGACGGACCTGCTGCGCCGGGAGCTGGTGGCGACGAACGACCGCTTGTCGCGCCAGACCCGGGCCTTGTGGTGGGCGATCGCCGTGCCCGGCGTGGTGATGGCCGTGGTCATTGTGGTCGGGATGGTCGTCGGCCTGGACAACCGGCGGGCGATCGACGAGTCGAACCGGCGGTGGTGCCCGATGGTGGGGCTTCTCCTGCCGGAACCGGGCGAGGCGCCTCCGTCCACGGAACGCAGCCGGAGGATCCTCGCCGAGGCGAAGACGCTGTACGAGGCGTTCGGCTGCGGGGCCGTGGCCGCTGCGGCGAGGGAATGACCATGCACCGCGGGTTGGTCCGCGCCGCATTACCCCCCAAGGAGTGACCATGCGACCCGCGATCTTCACCGGCACCTGGTGGCGTGACCTCGCCTCGAGGCTGGTCCGTCAGGGCCAGCAGGTCCTGATCCCCGTCCTCGCCGTGATCGCGCAGGGGCAGGGCGGCGTCGACGTCGCCGCGGTCGCTGTGGCGCTCGGTGTCGGCGCGCTCCTCACGGCGGTCCGGGCGGCCGGCGAGATCCGGGCGTCGGCCGACTCGCCGTGGTGGGTGCGCACCCTCGACCGGGCGACCGCTGCGGCGGCGGGCACCATCGGCGGCCTCGTAACGGTCGACTGGGTGCACCTGGTGGGCGGGCTCGACCCGGCCGCCGTCGCCTACGCCGGTCTCGCGTCGGCGGGGATCGCGGTCCTCACCGCGCTCGGCGACCCAGGGGCGCCCGCCCTGTCCGACGTCCGGGCCGCGCGATGACGGCGCGGATGACCAGCGCCGAGCTGGTCGCCCTGCTCGACGACGTCGCCGCCACGGTCCGCCGGCACGTCGAGGTCGTGGACGACCCGCAGCGGCCGACGGTCACCGTGACCGCAACCCCGGGGGATGGGCAGGTCCTCGTCGGGTGGTCGATCGCCCCAGAGTCCGCCGCCGAGCAGGTGACGGGGTGGCTCGTTGGCCGCGACGGCACCGACACCTCCGGTGCCGGGCCGTGGTCGGCGACGGAACTGCCCGAGGTGGGCTCCCGCATCTTCCGGAAACTGCGCGCCGGCCAGGAGTACACCTTCACCGTGCGGGCGCTCCTGGCCGACGGGGCGACCGCCGAGGGCTCGGCGAAGGCCACGCCGAGGGCGCCGACCCCCGGGCCGACCCCCGGGCCGGTGCCCGCCCTGGTCCCACTCGTCGGCAAGTCCGGCCTGCCGTTCAACAGCATCGTGTTCCGCCGGACCCCCGCTGACGCCGACACGTTCGGCCGGTGGCGGGGCCGCCGGGCCGACGGGCTCATGTGGTTCACCCGCCGCCAGACGTGGGCCGACTTCCGTCAGGACTGGGCCGGCAAGGCCGCCTACCTCGACGCCGGCCACCTCGTGGTCACGCGGATCTGCCACGCGCCAACCGCCGAAGGCGCCGCCATGAACACCAAAGGCGCCGCAGACGCCTACCGGCAGCAGCAGCGCGACCTGGGCGCCTACCTCGCCAGCCAGGGCCTGAACCATCCGCTGCACGTCCTGTCCGTGGACTGGGAGTTCAATGGCGACTGGTATCCGTGGTCGGCCCGGAACGGAGGGGCGGCGGCGCTGAAGGCCTCCCTGCGGAACTGCATCACCAACCTGCGCGCCGGGGGACTCACGCGAGTCCTGTTCGGGCTGTGCGGGAACAAGGGGCCGTCGCAGTCCGGCGTGGGGATCGCCGAGGTCACGCCGGGGCGGGAGTACGTGGACGTGTACGGCGTGGACGCGTACGACCACTGGCAGGCGGCATTCACGGCCGAGCAGTGGCGGACGGAGACGGCCCGGGATCCCGGACTGGCCACGGTCCGGGCGCTCGCCGCCCGCGACGGCGTCATGTGGTCCCATGACGAGGGCGGCAACTCCCACGGCCCGTCCGGAGGAGGGGACAACCCCGCCTACTGGGAGTTCCTGTGGCAGTTCCTCACCGAGGATCCGACCAGGTTGGCGTGGCACACCACGTACGACGACCGCGGCGCGCCGGGCAGCCTCAGGCACGACTTCGCCGCCAACCCGAAGTCGACCGCCGCCTACCTGTCCCACTGGGGCGCCGGGTCTACGGTGTCGCCATGACATCTGCTGACACGTGGCTGGCCCGGGCCCTGGCCCGGCGAGCGGCGGAGGGTGACGCCGACCAGGAGGCGGCCGTCGCCGTGTTCAACTCCAGCCTCTGACCACCCAGCAACGAGGGACGCCCCCAGCCTTCGGGCTGGGGGCGTCCTTCGTGGTTTGCGTCGATCAGGCGTCAGCCCTCCAGAAGAATCTTCGCCTCTTGGGGCTCGAACGTCGGCTTCCCGAGGCGCGCCCTCGCCCGCCGGGACGGGAACTTCAGGAGAGAAATGGGCTCATGCTTGGGCTTCGCCGGTGGAGCGGCGTTCGTGGTCTGGGGGGCGTCGTCGGCGAGGTACATGCCGATGGCCTCGGCGGCGGCCTCCAGCAGCTCGTCGACGTCAGCGCCCGAGATGAAGCACCCCGGCAGTTCTCCGACCTCGCCCCACAGTGCGCCGTCGTCGTCCCTGCGGATCCTGATGGTGAACTCGTGCTTGACCATGGCCCGTCTCGCTTCCCGCCGGGTTCGTCTCATCACTCGTCATCTCCCGCCTGGGGCTGAAGCCCGGCTTGGCGGAGGATCTGTGCCCGCAGGCCCTTCCCGTAGTCCTGTCGGCGATGGACGGGCAGAGTGATGGGCCGGCACCCCGGCTTGACCATCTTCGTGCTGTGCCTGCCGCCCCTTACTGCCTTCCATCCGTTCCGTTCGAGCAGCCGCTTCATGGAGTCGTGTCCGAGCGCGCTCGGGATCTCCCCGGGATCCGGTCTGCCCACTTCGTATACGTCCTTGTCCCGTGTAACGCTGAGTCTGCCGAGTGAGATTCCAAATCGGTACCCCCTGGTACCGATCCGTGGCCATCCCTGCGTTGCACCCCACGTGCCGAGTACAACACAACCAGTGGCCCAACGTAGTCGAACGACAACCCTGTGATTACACCTTTTGGGTGATCCGCCCACCGGCGCGCGGGACATCACCGGCACTCCGACCAGCACGGACGACGTCGCTGATCGCCCACCTCGGCCGATCCGTACGGGACGGGTCACCCGCGTGGCGCGGCGACGACATGACCGGTTCCTCCCCGCAGTTACTCGCTCGGTGGAGATCGTCGCGATCCGTGTCGGGTGACGCGCGGGAGAAGCGGGCGAATCAGGTGATCGGGGGAGGCGCCGACTCGACTGCGTCGGGCCGGCGGAGGTGGCGGCTAGAGGCCGAGGAATCCGCTGGCTCGCTTGTCCCGGTCCTGCGAGGAGCGCAGGTAGGCGTCGACCGCGTCTCCGCGTCCCCAGCCGCCGTCCTCCTTGATCTGCGCGCGGGGCACCCCGTTGCGGGCGGCCTCGGTGGCGAACCCGGACCGCAGGGAGTGGGCCGCGAACCCCTGCAGGCCGACGGCCACCGCACGGTCACGGACGACGGTGCGGATCACCTGCGGGGTGAGGCCGTCGCCCTGCACCGACCCCCACCGATTGACTGGCCGGAAGGCCCGCCCGGCGTGAATGCCGGCCAGGTCTAGCCACTGGCGCAGGGCAGTGACCGGACACGTCGGTATGTTGGCGCCGAAGTTGATGCACTTCGTGCGGCCCTGGCCTTCCTGATCGGTCTTGGACCACGGGACGTAGATGTCGACACCGCCCGGGGCGAACGTCAGGTGCTCGACCTCGATGCGCGCCAGCTCGGACCGGCGGAAGGCGCCGGCGTACCCGAGCAGGATGATCGCCTTGTCCCGGGCGTCCTTGAGCCGCAGCTTGTACGTCTCGTCGCCGTCACGCATGACCGAGACGATGCGTTGGAGGTTGTCGGCGAGCAGGGGAGGCATCTGTGCCGGTCGCTCGCCGCGCCGGATCCGCTGGTAGCCCTTGAGGCGTTGCCGCAGCATCCGGTCGCTCGTGTGACTGGGGACGCCTGCCTTGATGTGGTGCCACCGGATGGCCGCCAGGGCCTGCTCGGCGGACGAGAGGGAGGCGCCTTCGGTGGCCAGGTGGGCGAGGTAGCCGCGCAGGGTGGTGGCCTCGGCGGGGAGCATGATCGCGCCCGTCTGTGTGCACCAGTCCTCGAAGAGGGCCCACTGGCGCGCGTAGGCGGCGACGGTGGCCGGGGCGGTGGCGGCTCGTTCAAGCTCGGCGTCGACCTGGGCCAGGTGCGTGGCGTACTGGACGCTGGCCGAGGGGACGAGGGCAAGCTCGGTACCTGGGGGGTCGGTCATGTCTCCAACATCAACTCTCTAGAACTTCCCTTACAGCTAGATCATTAACCTGGTGTCTAGTTATGTATAGGTTCGTCTAAGGGCTGGTGCGGATACCGCACCGTATCTGTCACACGAGCGCGGAACCGTTCGGGATCCGCGCTCTTCGGGTCGCCGTAGGAGATGTCTTCCAAGTGGTCGGAGCAGAAGATCCATCCGAGCGCCACTCGATGGCCGCAGAGCTTCCGCGGGCCATCGAATCCGACGTCCGCGATGACGTAGCAGCACTTGCCGGTACGGGCGGCCCACTGCGATTCGGCGACCTCCAGCTGCGTCCAGCCGGTCGCCGGGTCCTCGTCGTCGGAGTGGTCGCGCCAGTTCGGAGGGGGCTCATCAGTTGCATCCGCCTGAGGCGCCTGCGCACTGTCGATGCCGATCAGATGCTTTGGCTCGCCGCCAATCGCGATCGCAGCGGCCTTCTCGTCATCGGTCAGCGCGGGCAGGTTGTCCTCGGCGATCAGATGCACGTCCGACTGTCGGGCCATCGCTCGGAGCGCGGCGTCGACCTGGTTGCGAGGCATGCCCTGGAGTTCCGGGCGCTTACGGAGGTCATCGAGGCTGATGACATCGGTGCCCTCGGCGGCAGCCTGATAGGCGGCCCTGACCCGCCGTTCCCGGTCGGCCGGGGCGGCGGCGGATGGCTCCGGGGGCGCCGCTGCCGGCACTGTTCCGTGCGTCTTCCCTGCGCACCCCGGGCACGTGTATCCGGTCATGCTGCGTACTCCCCGTGCTTGGGCCGCGTCACGCCCGATGTGGGGTCCTCGGCCAGTGTCTTCAAGTGCTTGCGGACGGTGTCCGTGTGCCGGTGCAGGGCGAGGTCGTCGAGCCCTTCCGGCGCCAGCTTCTTCGCGACGGCGGCCAGCGCGACGGGCATGCCGTCGTTCTCGTCCTGGGCCTCGCGCAGGGCCGCCAGAACTGCCTCACGGGTGACGTCGCCACCCTGCGCCAGGGTGCCCTGCGCGGACTTCAGACCCTTCTCCTTGGCCTCCGCGTCCCGCTGCCTCTGCTTCGCCGCGGCGTGCTCGACCCGCTCGATCGCCGCCAGATCGACCGGGTTCGGCGTGCCGGGCACGGCGTGCTTGGCGACCTCCCACGACGACGGCACGCCCGCCGGCCGGTTCGGGTCGTCGTCGACCCAGTCGATCCGGGACGTGACGTCGCGCATGTTCGCCGCCGACAGGACGTAGCCGAGGCCCGGCATCCCGAGCGGGATGGCGCCCAGGTTCACCTTGAGGGCGCCACCGAACGCCATCGTCCCGGCGTCCCGGTCGGCCCGCAGTGCGATCACGTTGCCCTGCTGGATGTTCTTCCGCAGTCCCTCAGCGCCCTTGAACGCGGCGTCCAGGTTGGCTCCCTGGGTGACGACGCCGAGCTCGACGCAGTACTTGCGGCCCTGCCGGCCGATCCGGTCGGCGATCGCGACCGCCTCTGGGACGCCGAGCATCTCCGGCCACTCCTCCAGCAGCACCAGGTACACCGGCCACTCGCTGGACGGCTCCAGCGTCGAGATCCCCGTGACCACACTCCCGTCCCGCTCGACGCGCGTCATGTCGCACATCGCAGCCTTTCGGGCGTCCATGACGGCCTCCGCCCGCCGCAGCGCCATCAGCCCGTCCTGGCGGGACCGGCCGAACCGGAACGACTTGTCCACCCAGGCTGGCAACGATGTTTCGCCGAGGTCGACAAGGTCGAGCACGACGACGCCGTGCTGCATGATCTGCCCCAGAAGGGCGTTCACTGCGCCCGTCTTGCCGCCACCCGTCCCTGCGGTTACCCAAAAGTGGCGAATGCCCTGCCCTGGCACATAGAGCTGAAAGCGGGCCCGCGAACCGTCTGGGTAGGTGGCGATCTCCGCGCGCCCCGTCGCGACGTCGAACCCACCCGGACGCCACGGCCGGGACGTCGCCAGCGTGGCCCGCTCGGTGACGATCAGGCGGGGCCGCGAGTAGTCGTCCTGGCCCTGCACCTCGATCCAGTCCGGGTTGATCCCGTACACCCCCGCGATCTTCTTGGTCGCGGCGCGCACCTCGTCGGTGCCGTGCTGCCCGCGGACGCAGACCACGTCCGCGGACCAGGAGTTGGCGTTCAGCCGCTCGAAGTCGACGAGGTACGAGGCCGGGATGGCGCCCTTCTCGCAGCCGATCTCCTCAGTCCAGATCGCCATCGGACTGTCATCCACCGGGACGACCGCCACCGGGCGCACCCGGAACCTGCGGTGGCGCAGCCAGACCGCCGCCGCGGTCCACGCGATCAGCAGTGGGTACGTCAGCGGCCAGCCCGGCAGGACGTCGAGCCAGCCGTCGAACCACGCCAGCGACAACTCCGGGACCAGCGTGACGTGATGCGGCCAGAACGGCAGCGGCAGCCGGGCGGGGGAGGCCAGCCACAACAACGCCGCGATGACCGTTGCCGCGGCCGCCATGCGGGTCTTGTGGGAGACGCCCCGCGGGTCCACCTGCCGCAGCCACCACACGCCGCCGGCCGCCACCGCGAGCATCGGGAAGGCGACCAGGCCGAGCGACCAGTACGACCACCCCGACGCCACGTGCACGACCTGCCGCAGGACGACCAGCGCCAGCGCGACGACAACCGGCGCGGCGACGTCACGCCGGTGCCGGTACAGCCACCGCCTGGCGTCCTCGACGCGATCGCCCGCGACCTCGCTCGTGGGCGCGGCGGCGTCCGGCGCGGCCGGCGCCTCGGGAACGCCACGCGCCGCCAGCTCTTCACGCGACGTGAGGATGGCCATCAGAGCCTCGCCCGCAGGTCGGCCCAGAGGGTGTTCCGGCCGGGCTCCGGGTCGTAGATCACGATCTGCTGCGCCCGCTTGGCATCCTCGACCGCCGGCGTCCCGGCACCGCACAGTTCAAACTCGATATCACCCGGGCCGGCGCCACCGCCGAACCGTGTGTACGGCCGGCCGTCGCGCCATGTGACCGGGACGATGCTCCCGCCCGCCCGGCTTCGACGAGGCGGCGCGAACTCACGAACCACGTAGGAGGTCCCCGCCAGCTTCTCGCGCAAGCGCTGCACGGTGTCCGCCGATGCGAATCCCTCGGCCGCTGCAACCTGGATCCAATGCGCGCCGTCGTAGCCCTCACCGTCGAACCCGGCCTGCGAGTTCCGCGTCAGGAACCCCTCGTGGTTCAGACGGATCAGCGCGTCCGTCAGGCCGGGCGCATCCTCCTCGTCCACGTCCAGCGAACCGCTGTAGCCCGGCTGGGACTTTAGGTCACCCGCCAGCCACCGCTCCGTCAAGGCGCACAGATCCGCAAGTGACGCAGCCGACGACCAGGCCGCCCGCTCGCCCCGGGCGATCGTGTTCCCGTCGAAGGCGAGAACGTCAGCAAGTCGCTGAGCCTTCAAGCGGATGCGCCCTGCGAGAGTGCTCCTCGGCACGGGCACGGCGTCGGTGGCCACCGGCTCTCCTCCTTCCTTGGTGATGGGGGCCGGGCCGTCTTCCCCGACAACCCGGCCCCCGCTCGTCCCCGCCGCCCGTTGCGGCGGGGTGGTCTCAGTGCGCGCCGGCCAGCTCCTGGCCCGACTGCGACTCGGTGGCGTCGAGTTGACGCAGCATGTCCGGCGTCCACTTGGCGTTGAGCGCCGCCTTGTGGGCGCGGACCTTCTCCTCGTACGCCTTCAGCGCCTCCACAGCGTGGTTCCCCGCGGCGACGACCACGTCGATGCCGCCGACCTCGTGCTTGGCGTTCACCTCGGCCGCCGCCTGCAGTCCCTCGAAGTGCTGCTGCACGGACGCTGCCTGGGTCTCCAGCGCATCCGGGGCTGTCTCCCAGGTCGCCAGGTAGGGCCGGACGCCGCGTTCCTCCGCCATTGGTGCTCCCTCTGTGTGGTTGGTGTCGTTCCCCCCGCCGGTCGGCGGGGTGGTCTGATTTGCCTCTGAACTCCCGGACGTAACCGGCACGCTGGTGGTTACGTGCCCGTCGTCCCACTTGACGGTGATCGCGCCCGTCTCGCGGTCGACCGCCGTCACCTCGCCACGGATCGGGTCGTAACCCTCTCCGGTGTGCCAGATTTCCTGTCCGGGTCGGACCTGGCCGGCGCGGACGGCGCCAGCCGTGATCGCCGCACCAAGAGGAAGGGCCTCCGGGGCGGGGTCCGACGCCGGGCTGACAGTGCCCCGCCCGCGCGCAGCCAGGGACTCCATCTCGTCGCGGACTTCGGCATGCCTCGCCCCATCGGCCAACGGGATGGACTGAGTCGGCTGGACCACGCCACCGTGTCCGTTCATACCTCGCCGCCGAACCAGATCCTTGGCGGCCTCCCTGTCGCCGTGCTCGGCGCGGTGCATCAGCGCCTTCTCCTGCAGCTTGTCCAAGTCGCCGCGAAGGCCTGGGTCGTCCTGGCCCGTCTCCTCCGCCTTGTCGACCATCGCCTGCAGCAGCCGCGCCCTTCCCGCCTCGTCGCGGGTCCACCCGTTGGCGTGCGCCTCCGGATCCTCGATCGAGGTCGGGACCAGGCGAGGGTCGGCCCGGCGGATCCGCACCAGATCCTGCGCCGCGCTCAGGTCACGGTCCCGCCAGGCGCGCCTCTCCAGGTCGTCGATGACGTGGCCATCGATGGCGCCGCCGTCGCAGTCGCCGCAGCCCTGGCCGAGGCAGTCCGGGCACCGCGAGAACCCGTTCCCGGACTCCCGCCGCCCGTAGTGCTCAAGCTCCCGCCAGGTGCCGGGGTCGTCCTTGTGGACGACCCCGTCCGTGACGACCGCACGAGGATCTGGCGCCGGATCACCGGGGCGCCGCCACCACGGCTGGGCGTCTGCAGGTGGCGTGTCCCGCCCGCCGTCGCCGGGATCCGCCACAGGGCCACCTCCGGCGCCATCCGGTCCGCCACGGGTCCGCCACTCCTGCACCTTGGCGCCGCCAGTGGCGAGCATCTGGCGTCCGCCAGCACGCGCCTTCGCGACCGCCTTCCGGCGGATGGCGTGGCGGGCCTTCCGGCCCTTGTTGGCGCCGCCAGGAGCGGCCTTGGCGCCAGCCGCCACGCCACGACCGAGGAACGCCAAACCGCCCGCCACGGTCGCCTCGGTGCGCAGACGCCACCGGCCCATGCGCGTCTTCTTCATCCGTTTGGCGCGCTTGCCGTACCAGGACTTGGCGCCCTTCGACGTCTCGCCCCACGCCGCCTTTGCGCCCTCGGTGGCGGCGCCGGCGAAGGCGGAGGTGAAGAACCCGCCGGACAGGACTTCGAACGCGATGAGCGCGATCAGGAACAGTTCCATCAGCCGAGCACCCACCCTGAGATCGTTTCGCCGAGCCGGACACCGACGAACGTCACGTCGACCGCGAACTCGCCCCACCGGCCGGGGACGAGCCCGATCAGCGGCGGGAACAAGGCGCCCGACCACGTCAGCCCGGACACCAGCCCGTTCGACGCGCCTTTCGCGACGTGCTTCGTGATGAACCCCAAGGCTGGGATCACGGCCAGGAACCACATCAGGAACGCCAGGCCGATGACGATCCCCAGCACTTGCTGGCCGGCCGACGTCGGGACGTCGGTGACGGCGTCGTTCGCTGCCGTGCCGGCCAGGGTCGTGACCGTGTCCGTCCCGTCGGCGAACCAGCCGCCGATCTGACCGCCGGACAGCCACGCGGCGCCGACGGTCAGGGCCATCAGCGCAGTCACCCGGTCCCCGAACTTGGGGAACAGTCGCTGCATGTCGAAGGCGATCCCCACCGCCAACGCCAGCAGTCCGGTCGTGAAATCCACCGGGCTCCTCCTTCCGATTGCTACGCTCGTCTCCTCGCGCATGCGCGCGTACATGCGCGCCCGCATGCGCCCCCGCTAGTAGCGGGCCGCTTGGGCTTCCGATCTGCCGTTCCGTTCCGAATTCCGAACCACCCGCGACCGGGTCGCCGCCAACGCCACCGCGGCGGCATCCCTCAGGTCGTCCCCGGCGCCCGCCTCGATCCGGTCGAGGGCCACGGCGGTCGACAGGGTGCGGCTGATCTCGTCGCGCAGGCGGCGCATCGCCGGGGTCATGGGACGAGAGCGTCTGGCCATCACGGCACCAACGTCCGGACCGGGTGCCAGCCCCGGCCCTTGAACTCGTCCACGTCGATCCGCGGGGCGTCCGGCCAGCCTTTCCGCCTGGCCTCGCACACGCGCTTCGCGGCGGCGACCACCTCGGCGTCGTTGCTGGGGTCGTGGATCTGCGCCTCGTCCCGCGCGATCCGGCCGCGGGAGTCCCTGACGGTGACCCGGTACATCAGGAGCTCACCGCCGGGGTGCGCGCGGGCAGCCGCCGGTAGGCGGCCACGGCGGCTGCGCCCGTCACGAACCCGACCATCAGGTCATGCCAGGAGGCGCTCCCGAGTTCCAGCGCGAGCCCTGCCGTGACGCCGAGCGCGATGACCAGCAGTATTCGGAGCAGGAGCCGGTCGGCGGCGACCGTCATCGATGCGACGGCCGCCAGCCACGCCACGAGCAGCAGCAGCCACTCCGTCAGCTCGTTCACATCTCCCCCGCCCTGGCGGACTCATCCGCCATCTCGTCGGTCTCGGTGGCGGACGGTCCGCCACCCGCCAGCTCCTCGGCGTCCGCCAGCCGCCGGCGGGCGGTTCCCTCGGACCAGCCGGTGGCGAGGCGGATGGCGGGCACCGTGCGGGCGCCACGCGGATCCGCCAACTGGTCTGCGAGCCACGCCACTTGCTCGTCCTTGGATCCGCCAATCCGTGGATCCGCCACCTGGCGGTCGCCGCCACTGGCGGACGGCGTGGCGGATTCCTTGACGGGTGGTTTGGCGGATCCGCCAGCGGTCCGCCGCGGGGCCTGACGGACCGGCTTGGCGGATCCGCCAGCCGCCACGGTGGCGGCTGGAGTGGCGGGCCGCGCTGGCGCCTTGGGCGCGGCATCCGCCACTTCCGCGCGAGGGGTCACGGAAGGAGCGGCCGACGCCAGCGCGGCGTCTGTGGCGCCACCGGGCGCCGGGGCGTCCTCGGTGGCGGAGCCGGCGGCGGAGTGGGCGGCACCCGCCAGGAGGGCGGCGGTGGACACGACCATCAGGCCGTCAACGGCGAGCGGCCCGATCCACGTCGTGATCGCGTGCTCGTTCCAATGGACGAGGAGCCCGTGAAGGTGGATGTACGAGACGACTGCCGCCACGAGCGCCACGAGAGCGACGCCGATGACGCCGACGAGCCGGCCCCGCTTGCCCCACGTAGTGCGCGCCAGGACCTCCGACGACACCGCCAGGGCGAGCGGCCAGAACGCGGCGCCGAACACCTGACCCCGCTCCGGTGCCCACCCGGCCGGGACGTCGTCCGGCGCGATGTACGAGTGCGCCACGTTCGCCGCCACCGACACGGTCGCGCCGAGCGTGACACCCGCGTACGCCCACGCACGGGCTGCGGTGGGCAGTTTCACGACATGCTCCTTGGTTGGTTGCGGTGGTCCGAGCCCTGTCCGGACCGCACGGGGGGACGGTCCGGACAGGGGGCTTGGGCCCGCCCCAGCGGGGCCCTGCGGTCGACCACTGGGGCGGGGGTCCGGTCAACCGACCGGCAGCTTCGAGGTGGTGTCGCGGTCCGGCGTCGATCCCGTCGAGGATCGCGGTCATGAGCGCTCCAGTGAGATCGGTGGGTCCGTCGCGAGCCCGCGACGGCCGGGTGCCGGCTCGGCCGGCTGGCGGGGTGCGGTGGGGCCGAGGCGCCAGCGGGCGTAGCCCCACAGCGCGCTCGTGCCGGCGGCGAACCCGAGGCCGAACGCGGCGGTGACGGCCACCGCCGACGAGGTGGCCGCGGGGCATCGCGAGGCTGGCCAGGAACGCCAGCACGACGCCGAGGCCGATGAGGGTCTTGGTCGCGCGGCTCACCGGGACGCCGCCTCGGGCAGCCGGCCCTCGGCGAGCGCGAGCAGCGCCAGCTCGACCCGGTCGCGTTCCCAGCGGGGCCCGTCGGCGATGTCGGCGACCGCGCCGCCGGTGATGACGACCGCACCCTCACGCCAGGTGACGTGCACGGGCTCGGTCGGGGCGACGTCACGGGAGACGTGGCGCAGCTGGGTCGAGAGGGTCATGATGACGCCCCCGCCTGCTCGCGGCGGACCTGCGCCTCGCGCTCCAGATCCGCCAGCGTGCTCCTGCGGATCCGCTCGATCTCTACGCGCTCCGACTCGATCGTGGGCGGGCCGTCCTCGTCGCCGTACTCACGCTTCGAGCGCCGGACGTGCGGGCGGCAGTAGATCAGGCCGTCCTCGGCCTTGGCGCCGCACTCGCCGCCCTCGTCCCGCGGCCAGATGCACAGTCCGGACTCGGCGCGCTTGAGCGCTTCCATGTCCTCGCGGTGCAGCTTCTCCAGGATCTCCGCCTGGATCCGGTGGCTGTCGGAGTCGTAGTGCGGCACCGTCGCGGGCTCCGCGCAGGGGCGGCAGGTCGGGCAGGTGAACGTCATGACCGGTTCCCCTTCCGGGACTGGGACGCGCCCGTGGCGAAGTCCTGCTGGCTCTTGACCGTGGACGCCCAGGTGGCGTCGGACGAGCGGCTCTGCGTCATCGGGATCACGCGGCCGTGAGGGCGCGGTGGTCGGCGCCGCACGAGCGGCACAGCCGGAAGTCGACGCCCTCGAGGGTGACGACGGTCGCGACGGGCCGCTTGCGGCACGCCTCGCAGCCGTCGACGCGGGTGAGGGCGTCGGCCAGCTCGAATGCGCGGCTGGGGTGGTGGCCAAGGGCGATCCACAACATTGCGGCGGTCTCGTCGAGATCGAGGCCGTCATGGACGAGCAGGACCGTGACGCCGTCCTTGGAGGCGATGGTGTAGGGCGTGACGCCGTGCAGGTCGACGCGTTCGATGTAGACCGGCGGCGGAGCGGTGGCGGCGAGGGTCATGGCGAAGTCCCCGTTCAGGCGGCAGGTGTAGCGGGCTTGGCGAGACGGCGCGCGTCGGACTCGTAGATCCGGTACGGGCCGTCCGCGCCGACGCGGATAGCGGGGAGCTGGCCGGTGGTGATCCGGCGAACCACGGTGGATCGCTCGATCCGGTACATGGCCGCAACCTCGTCGACCGTGAACAGCGGCTCGTCGCGCAACACGTGGTCCGCGTGCGTCGTCGGCATCGCCGTCATGGTCATCTCCTCGCCGATTGTGTGCATCGAAAGCATCGTGAGCACACGATGACATGAAGTTGGGATTGTGCGCAACGTGGGCACACAAATTGGCCGGAGGTCTGCCACGATTCGATGCATGGCGCCGATCTCCGACACGCAGCGGCTCGCGAGCGAGCTATCGCGGCGCGCCCGGTCCATGCAGCCGGGCGAGGACTTCGGAACGGTCCGCGGCATCGCTGAGGCCCATGGGGTGAGCATCGATGTAGCCCGCCGGGCCCTTGGCCTACTGGTCAGGCACGGCTTGCTCCACGCCGAGGCCAGGCAGCACGTCGTTGCCGATCCCACAGCAACGATCGATGCCACAGACGACGTCGCCGTGCTCAAGGCGCAGATCGCCGAAATCCAGCGGCGCATTGACGCTCTGGAGTCCAGCGCTGACCCTGAGCTGCGGGGTCGCGTGGGCCGGCTGGAAGCTGAGATCGACGACCTCAAGGCCGTCGTCGGGTCGCCCAGACAGTCAGGTTCAAGCCGACGGCGAGCAAGCGGGTAGTCCAGGAAGGACGGGGCGATGGCCGCAATTACGGGGGATGGCGCTCAGCTCATCGACCTTGGCGCGGCCCGCATGCGCCGCGTCGGCGGCATCGATTCGGCGCACAGCCACCTCACGAACGCGCGCCGCACTCTCGGTATGGACCACGGGCCGTTCGCAGATCTCCTGTCGAAGCACCTCGGCTGGGCGATCTACCCAGAGCAGTTGCGAGCCTGGGAGCAGGACTCCGTCCCGCCCGGCGACGTGCTCATTACCGCATTGGAGCTCGTCGGCGCGGTCGGCCGCACCCTGCCGCCAGGCGTGACTGCAGCGGATCGCCTCACCTTCCTCGTCGACTACGACGACCTGCAGCTTGCCCTGGCCGAGGTGGTCGAGGGTGCGCACGAAGTCCTGGCGATCACCGGCAGCCGCAGCCGCGACCCCGCCTACCTCCGCCTCATCGAGCGCACCCTGACCGGGCGGCCAGACCTCGTCCACTACCGCGTCCTGTACGGACCTCCCCGCCATGGCGCCCTCAAGAACCATCTGCTCCACCTTGCCGACCTCGCACGTGGCGGCCTGCACATTGGCGTCGTCCGCGATCTCCTGCGCGATCAGGAGCGGTTCCTGTGCGTGAATGAGCGCATGGCTTTGATCGTCCAACCATCTGCGACGAGCATCGCCAACTACGACACGGCGCTCGTCATCGACGACCCCGACATCGCCCGCCGCTACGTCAACCATGTCCAGCAGGCGTACCTCGGTGCCGAACCCGTCCCCGATCGGTCAGCGGTGCTGGCCCTGGAGGTTGTCCGTTGACCATTGCCCCCGATGCTGAGCAGATGCGCGCCGACGCCGAGCAACAGATGGACTCCATCATCGAGCTCGCCGGCGCCCTGGTGCGTATCCCCAGCCGCGGCGGCCTCGACGACTACAGCCCGGTGGTGCAGGAGCTGACGCACTGGCTCGACGATCGCGGGCTCGACCCGCAGGTCCTTCCCGGATCGGTCGCCGTCGTGTGTGATGTCGTCGGCGACCGGCCAGGCCCACACTTCGTACTCGACGCCTGCCTCGACACGGCCGACATCGGTGACGCCGAAGCCTGGTCCCGAGACCCGTACTCCGGCGATGTCGTGGACGGCTGGCTGCACGGGCGGGGGTCCAGCGACAGCAAAACCGGCGTCGCGATCTTCGCGCACCTCGTGGCGGCGCTCGCAAACCGCCGCGACTTCGCCGGGCGACTCACCCTCCTCTGTGATCTCGACGAGCACTCTGGCGGATTCGCGGGCATCCGCTTCTACCTGAGCAGGCTCGACCGGCAACCAGACGGCGTCATGATCGGCTACCCCGGCAACGAGCGGATCATCGTCGGCGGGCGCGGCTTCTACCGGTCACGAATCGCGGTACATGGCCATGCCCAGCACTCGGCATCGGCCAAGCAAAAGGCGTGCAACGCGCTGTCTCGCGCAGCAGAGCTGATTCGGTGGCTCGACACGGCAATATCCGCCGACGTCGATCCCGACCTTGGCCTGCCGCCCAAGCTGACCGTCACGTCCATCCGGGGCGGGACGCCGGGCAGCTACAGCGTGGTCCCAGACCTCTGCGAGCTGGAAGTCGATGTCCGGCTCACACCTAGCTTCACCGCGCGCGACGCGAGCGAGCTGCTTCGGCAAGGGCTCAAGGTTCTCGACACGTCGAGCCCATCGCCACGCCGGAGCCGATACGAGCAGGCCACCGAGTCCTGGCCGCCGTTCCGGCTCGCTGACGAACACCCGCTGCCCGTAGCAATTCGAGAAGGGGCGCGGGCTGCTGGCCTTCGCCCGCAGTTCGCAGTGGCTGGGCCGTCCAACATCGGGTGCCTTCTCGCGGCGCGAGGCATCCCGGCGACGGCCGGCTTCGGCGTCCGCTACCGCGGTCTGCACGGCGCTGATGAAGCCATCGAGGTGGCATCGATCCCGCAGGTGTACGCCGCGTACTGGGGCGCGGTTCGGCGACTCCTGGGATGAGTCCGGAGCCAGCGCTGCCGTAGGAGACCGTTACCGCAGCCGCAGTGCTGCCGGCGCCCTCACTTGCTCGGCGGCACCGTGGCGACGTCGATCCACCCCTTGCGCTTGTCGTAGCCCTGCAGGACCCAGCCCATGTGCTTGGACAGGCGCCGCTCCCGGACCTCGCGGGTGAGCAGTTGGGCGCAGTTCACGTTGTCGTCCAGGCGCAGGTCGGCCTGGATGCCCTTGGCGAACACGCGCTTGGTGTCTGCGGACCGGATGCGGAACTCGGGCATGGCGACCCCCGTCGACTCGGCTGGCAATCCAGGACCAACTGTACGAAACGTGTGGATCAAACGGGGGGTGAGTCACGGGGGTAGTCACGCCGTGACTCACGCCGTGAGTAACGGGGGTCGTCACGGTGTGAGTCACCCGTCGCGCACCCCTCGCGCACCCCTCGCGACACTTCAGCGAGGGGGTCATCGACGGTGCGACCAGCACGGACACAACGAGTTTCGGCAGTAGGGTCCTGATACACGAGTGAGCCCCCGCGCGATTGGGAGTCGCCGGGGGCTGGTCGACCGGAACCTCTGGAAACGGAGCCGACGTGGCTGATGCTACACACGCGTTCGCGAATCTCCACCCTTCCCGCGCAGCCTGGCGCGATGCGATCAAGTCCTCGCACCTGACGCCAAAGGCCCGCGCTATCGCCCTGACCTTGGCCGATTACTGGCCGCAAGATCGCGCGTCACCGCTGTGGTGCACCATTCCGACGTTGATCGAGCAGACCGGGTTCTCGCGCGCCAGCGTCTACAGGGCGATGGCCGAGCTGCGCGACGGCGGGTACCTCCTGATGGTCGAGAAGCGGCACAAGTACAAGTCGCCCAGGTACCGGCCGCTCCTGCCCGCCGGCCCGACGCCAGGCGAGGTGACGCCAGCTGTCACCCCGTCCGGGAAGGGCGGCGCGACCGTCGAGATGACAGCAGATGTCACCCCGATCCCGATCCAGAGGTCTCAGAGAGAGAATCCAGAGGTCTCACAGCGACACCCGACTCCCTACGTAGACTCCACACAGGGATCAAGATCTGGATCTGACGATCTGGACTGCCAGTCGGGGCGCGCGAAACCCGCGCGCGCCGCCGCCGAGCCCGCCCCAACCGGATTCGCCGGCGAGCCTCGCAACCAGCGCGAGCGCCAGGACTTCGATCGCCTCGCCCGTCACATGTCGAACTATGGCGAGCACGTCGCGACGGTCTACGCCTGGATGCGCACCGGTCAGCGTCCCAGGGATCGCCACGTTGGCAACCAGACCCCGATCCGGTGGCCAGGAGCCTTCGCGGCCAAGAAGAGCGGGACGTGGGCGGTAGGAGACATGACCGAGTGGCAGGGCTACTTCCGCCGGCACTTCTGCGCTGAAGGGGCCAGTGTCGTCGTCGTTTCCAAGACTGCTGTCGGTGCCCGGCGGTAGCGTCAGTTTCGCCGAACGAGGCTGGCGGTCACTCGCCCGACCGCCGGCCGCGAGCGACGCCCCTTGCCTGATTCGTCCAGGCGAGGGGCGTCCGACTTTTGGCGTGCAGTTCCCGCCCCACGAAGCGCCATCCAACGTCCGTGAAAAATCTCAGCGGGACGACTCCCGGCTGCTATTTTGCCGGATGTGGCGAACACGGTGATCTACGTCCGTATCTCGAGCGACCGGGAAGGCCGTGAGCTGGGGGTCCAGCGCCAGGAGGAGGACTGCAGGCTCCTGGCGGACCGGCTGGGCCTGTCGCCCGGCGAGGTCTACCGCGACAACGACGTCGGTGCGTCCCGGCTGTCGCGCAAGCCGCGACCGGCCTACGCACGGATGCTGGCCGATGCCCGCGACGGTCGGGTCGGCACGGTCCTGGCCTGGTCGACGTCACGACTCACCCGCCGGCCCCGCGAGTTCGAGGACTGGATCGACCTCGCAGACGACGGATGCGTACGGATCAGCACCGTCAAGGCCGGCGACGTGGACCTGTCCACGGCCGCGGGGCGCTTCTATGCGCGGATGCTCGCGGCCCGTGACGCCGCTGAAGCGGAGGAGGCGAGCGAGCGGGCCCGACGCGAACGGCAACAGCGCCGCGAGCACGGCCGCTGGCACGGCGGCCCCCGACCCTTCGGCTGGGACGCGGACGGTAAGACACCCCGACCAGCCGAGCAGGCGCTGATCGTCCGCGCCTACGAGGACATCCTCGCCGGGCGGTCGCTGGCCGCGATCGCCCGGGATTGGAACGGCGCGGGAGTGGGCACGCCCCAGGCGGGGCGGCACTGGCACGGCACCACGGTCCGCGACGTCCTGCTGAACCCACGGCACATGGGCGAACTACCGGGCGGCTACCGGGCGACCGAGTGGGAACCGGTCGTTGACGAGGCGACGTGGCGGGGCGCACGCGCGGTCCTGATGGACCCGGCCCGCGCCCCCGGCCGTGGCCCGGTCCGGCTGCTGACGGGAATCGCGCTGTGCGGCATGGACGGGTGCGGTGCGACGGTGTACGGCGGGGTGGGCCGCGGCGGACGCCGCACGTACCGCTGCTCACGGACCGGGCACATGGAGCGGGTGTCGCCCCCGGTCGACGAGCTCGTCACGGCGGTGACGCTGCGGCGCATCGCCCGCGGCTACGCGCGGCCTGCGCCCGCGGCCGGGAGCGGCGCGGATCTCGGCCGTCAAGCCGAGGCGTTGCGGGCCCGCCTCGCGGAGGCCGGCGACCTGTACGCGCGCGGTGAGATCCCGGCGGCCACGATGACCCGGATCACCGCGAGCGTCGATGCGCAGCTGTCGGATGTCGAGCGGCGGATGGCCGCCTCGGTCGCGCACTCGGCGCTCGCCGGGCTGCCGCTGGACGAGGACCGCCTGCGGGAACTGTGGGCGGGCTGGGACATCGACCGTCGGCGCGCCGTCCTGAAGGCGACCGGCATCCGGGTCCGGGTGAAGTCCCCGGGCCGGGGGGTGGCCAGATTCGATCCCACCACCGTGCCGATCACCTGGCCGCAGTCAGTCGACGGGGCGGGCCGGTGAGGGCGGCTGGACTCTGAGCGTCGCCCCGCGGCGGCAATTCGGCACGACACTGGCGAGGTGCGTGCACGCCTCGGCGACGGTGAGCGAGCCGCGCAAGATGATCACATTCACCCCGGGGCCGGTCACAGTCACGCTGTTAACGGCGCCGTCAAGATTCGCGTGCGTAACGTCCAAGTCGGCGTCGGCCAAGCATGCCCCCCAGTGTCCGGAGCCCAGCGGCTGTGAGGCCGCCGTGGTTACTGATAATGCGACACTCAATCACGATGCGTGTCATTCGTGGGTGATGTTCCGCCATCAGGTGGTTCGTGTCCCATGCCGCGCAGGAGTTGCATCACGACGTCGATGACTTGGTCCTGAACTTTGGCGACCTCCTCGGGTGGGGCACCCTCCCTCGGCCGCAACGTCAAGCGGTAGCCCCGGTATTCGATCGTGACCGGATCCGTCGCGTCTCCGTCTGCACGGCCGGTCGGCGCAACTTCGCGCTCCGCGTCTCGCATGTGGTCGCCGTAGACCTGTCTGAGTTGATCGAGGCGATGCGGCGGCACTCTGCCGGTCCGCTCCCATTCCCCCACGCTGCGGCGATCCACCCCAACCCGCAGGGCGACCTCCACTTGCGTCAACCCACTCAGCTTGCGCGCAGTCGTGATAAGGCCACTCACCTGCGCCGGTGACTTCCCAGCATCTCCCACCATGGTTGGCAGTATGACCACCCCGCGCGGGCACATGCCAACACGTCCGTTGGGTGAGTTTACCCCGGTCATTTTCGCTCCAACTCGGGCAACACGGGCAGGCATTACGTGCCAGTAGGCTAGCTAGCGGGGAAATTTCTTCCCTGTCTTCCTTGTGCCTGGCTGGCATTTCCTGACATGCTTCCCCGCATGGGAAGTCTGAACCCCGTGGCGCTGCGAACGATCCGGGAACTGCTCGGCATCAAGAAGGTCGAGATGGCCCGTCGCTTGGCCATCAACCATGGCGTGTACGGACGGTTCGAGGCCGGCACTCGGAACCCCAGCCCCGAAACGATCACTCGAATCGCGCTGCAGCTGGGTGTCGAGCCGGGCGCCATCACGTGCCCGCACCGGACCGAGCGCGAGCAGCACGGCCACCTCTCGGCGGCGTCGTGACCGCCCTCGACCCGGCGATCGACGCCTACGTCGACCAGGTCGTCGCCGCCGCCCCGCCGTTCACGCCGGCCGAGCTTCACAAGCTCGCCGCGCTGATCGAGCCCGAGCCGGTCCGGCTCGCCTCCTAGCCCCCCGCAAACGACGAAGCCCCCGGGTGGCACCCCGGGGGCTCATCGGCCGAACGTCGACTGAAGGTGTAAACGACAGTGACACAGCATCCCGGATCCGGCAAGCCGCACACCGACGAGCCCGTCGGTGGTGAGCCCCGCCTCCAGACCCCGGCACCTGCCCCCCCGGGTGCCGCAGGGGCCGCCGCCGAGGTCGAGGGCGCCGGGCCCTCCCTCGGCGGCGCGCACACCCCGGCCGTCGACCCCCGACAGGCGTTCCTCGCCGCCGTCACCCACGCGCTCCGCGACTACGAGGTGGCCACCACCGGCGGACATGTCGTCCCGCTGGCCGCCGCGGATGAGGACGAGCCGCCGCACGTCACCCAACTCCCGCCCCGGCCGGACCACGACGCGCCCCACGGCCAGCACCTGGCCCACAAGCTGGCCGTTCTCGCATTCGCGGCACGCATCGTCGCCGCCCTCCCGGCCGGATCGGATCCTTCGATCCGGGTCAGTAGCTACGACAGCCAGCTCACCATCCAGGCCGCCGCCCGGGACTTCGACCACGCGACCGCCGCACGCATCGCCGCCAGCCTCGGGCTGGACGGGCACTCGTCGCACCCCGGCAAGGGCGGTCTGGTCTTCCACACCTGGTTCCACGGCGAGCGACACGACTCACCGCTGGAGCTGGTGTGGTCGGGGCCGGCTGGGACGGCGGTCGCCGAATGACCGCCCACCTGAGCAAGGCCGACACTCCGGCGGGGGTGGCCCCACCTACCTCGCCGGTCCCGGCGCCCGTCCCCTCCGGGGCAGCCGGGAAGGCCGCCGGAGTCGAGTCGAGCGGGGCCAGCCGCTCCTCCTCCGGCGGCCGCCACTCGACCCCCACCACTAAGACCGCTGGAGGTGCCCGGTGAGCGCCGTCGTGTGGAAGTACGAGGTCGAAGCCAATGGCCGCGACAACGCGATCACGATGCCGAAGGGTGCCCGGATCCTGCACGTCGAGCACCAGGACGCCAGGCCGAGCGTGGTGACCTTCTGGGCCGAGGTCGACCCGGCCGCGGAGCGGGAGCTGCGGACCTTCGTCGTCGTCGGGACCGGCCACCCCGTCCCCGACGGGGCCCGGTACGTCGGGACCGACTGCGTGCTGCCGACGCTCGTCTGGCACCTCTACGAGACGACGTCGGCGGTGACGTCGTGACGGCCGTCGCCCCCGCCGTCGACCTCGACGCGTTCGTGACGGCCGACCCGCCGCCGTGTGAGGCGCTGTTCGCCCGCGCCGGACGCGACCCGCAGCGGTGCGGCCGCCCATCCGCCGCAGTCGCCCGCCTGACCTGCACCGCCTGCGGGTCGCGCCAACTCTGGGTCTGCTCCGGCTGCGTCACAGCGATCCATGCCGGCCACGCACGGCGGACATGCACCTCCTGCCGTGCGCCCATCACCATCGAGGTGATCTCGTGAAGACCCAGGCTTCCGGCTGCCACGCTGTCCGCACACCGGTCCCCGCGGTGGAGGTCAGGGCGAGCTCGTTCCTGCCGCCGGTCGACGCGTTGCGCGCGGCCGTCGCCGGGGTCGTCGTCGGCGCGCAGCGGGCGGTCTGGGTCGTGTCCAGCGACGGGCAGCTGCTGCACCCGATGGGGCAGGCGGTCGCCACCGCGCAGGAGGTCGCCGAGCAGGTGACCCTCGCGGCGGTGTGGATCGAGCAGGGCCGCGGCGTGGACCTCGTCGTACTGCACGTCGGGGCGGGCGCCCGCGACGAGGATCTGCACGTCCGCGCGCTGGTCGAGGCGCTCGACCGCGCCGCCCACCAGCCCACGCTCCCCGGGCGCGGGCCGAGCAAGGCGGTGAGCCGGTGACCGGCCGAGGCAGGCTCGGCATGGCAGGGCACGGCGCGGCGCGGCCGGGCGCGGCACGGCTGGGTTCGGCAGGGCAGGCGGGGCCCGGCCCGGTGTGGCTAGGCGCGGCCCGGCGCGGCGGGGCCCGACGGGCATGGCATGGCATGGCTGGGCCCGGCAGCGGCTCGGCTGGGCGCGGCACGGCAGGCAGGCAGGGCTCGTCGAGGCTAGGCGTGTCTGGGCCCGGCAGGCACGGCGGCGCATGTCAGGGCTCGGCATGGCTAGGCGCGTCGAGGCTTGGCCGGCATGGCTTGTCCGGGTGTGGCTTGGCATGGCGAGGCACGGCGGGGCTTGGCGGGCATGGCGCGGCTAGTCACGGCATGGCTCGGCGAGGCAGGGCCAGGCAGGGCGCGGCGGGCATGGCAGGGCTGGGCGTGGCTAGTCACGGCCTGGCAGGGCGTGGCAAGGCCCGTCTCGGTTCGGCAGGCGGGGCATGTCACGGCTTCGCAGGGCTTGGCTCGGCAGGCGAGGCGTGGCAGGGCGGGGCGGGTCAGGGCGAGGCTCGGCAGGGCGCGGCAGGCAAGGCACGGCAGGTCTCGGCTGGTCTCTGCGCGGCTAGGCCCGGCTCGGCGGGCAGGGTGACGCCTGGCACGGCACGTCACGGCATGGCCTGGCGGGCCCGGTGTGGCTTGGCCAGTCTCGGCGCGCCTTGGCTTGGCTGGTCTGGGCGTGGCTCGGCAGGCAAGGCCCGGCATGGCAAGGCTCGTCCGGGCGGGGCCCGGCATGGCAGGCAAGGCGCGGCGGGGCACGGCGAGGCACGGCGAGGCGAGGCGAGGCACGGCACGGCGAGGCAGGCAAGGCTGGTCAAGGCCCCGCAGGGCACGACTTGGCCCGGCAGGCGCGGTGCGGCCGAGCATGGCTCGGCGAGGCAGGGCTTGGCGCGGCAGGCAAGGCGTGGCTGGGCTGGGCGCGACACGGCCGGGCGTGGCACGGCGGGCGAGGCTCGGCGGGGCAGTGCAGGTCTGGGCCCGGCTAGGCGTGGCTCGGCGCGGCTTCTTGATCTGAACCCCTTCATGAACGAACCCCCCGGTAGCGGCCGGGGGGCCATCCAGCGATCCCATCTCACAGAAGGAGCACACGGTGGCTGACGCACCGGCAGTTCACATCGCGAGGATCTCGGCCGAGACGCTCCGCGTCCCGATCGTCGGCACCGCGCCTCTCATCGTCCACGCCTGGAGCCAGAAGGCCAAGCAGGCGATGCTCGACGCCCAGCAGGGCCGCAAGTCCCCAAAGGAAATCCGGGACCCCGAGGCCGACTACCGCGACTCGCTGTACTACACCGACGACGGCTACGGCTTCCCCGTCCTCGCGTTCAAGGCCGCGACAGTCGGCGCCGCAAGGTTCTTCGGCAAGTCCGTCCGGATGACCGAGCTGCGGCAGTTCCTGTTCATGACCGGTGTCCCGTCGAAGGACCGGGCCACGTTGCTGACGCCCATCGAGGGCGAGCCGCGGATGCGTGAGGACATGGTCCGGGTCGGCATGGGAACGGACTTGCGCTACCGCGGCGAGTTCGTCGACTGGCGGGCGGTGTTGACCGTCACGTATGTGCGCACCGCCCTGTCGCGGGAGTCGGTGCTGAGCCTCATCGACGCAGGCGGGCTCGGCGTCGGGGTGGGCGAGTGGCGCCCCGAGAAGCGGGGCCAGAACGGCACCTACTCCCTGGATGACGAGCGGGAAGTCGAGGTCGTCCAGTGATCACGGCAGGCAGGGCGCGATGTGGCGTGGCACGGCTAGGCGTGGAACGGCTGGGCAGGAAGGACGGCGGGCGGCGATGAGTCTCCGAGACCAGTTGCAGGGCATCTACAAGACGCACGGGCAGCTCACGCCGCGCATCGTCGTGGACGAGGCGCGGGACAAGAAGCACCCGTTGCACGAGCGGTTCGAGTGGGACGACGCCGTCGCCGGCGAGAAGTACCGCGAGGTCCAGGCGGCCGAACTGATCCGCTCCGTGCGGATCAAGTTCGCCGCGCCGGGCAGCGACGACGAGCGCGATGTGCGCGCCTTCCATGCGGTCACCAAGCCGGAGGGTTCGACGTACGTCCCGGTCGAGGAGCTGCACGCCGACAACTTCTCCCGCGAGCTATTGCTGCGGCAGGCCGAGCGCGAGTGGAAGGCGATGCGTCGCCGGTACGCGCACCTGGAGGAGTTCTTCGCGATCGTCCGCGACGACATCGGACACGAGCCCGCCGCATGACCGCCCGCACCCGCAGCTGGGTTCTCCGCGCGTCCGCGTGGGGATTGGCCACCCTCGTGGCCGCCGCCCCGGCGCACCACCTGATCGTCTGGCTCTACGTCACCTACCCGGGCGTGTGGGCGGCGCTGCTCGCGGCGTGCGTGTTCGCCGTCGCGAGCGGGCTGAGCGCCGAGTTCGGGGCGGACACCCCGGCCCCGGACACCGTCGATGACGCCCTGGCCGCCGACCTCGCCGCGTCGGGGGGTGCGTCGTGAAGGTCCTCGTGCCCGCCCTGGCGTCCGTCGTGTCAGCCGACCCTGACGCACCGGAGGTCTGCGGCTTCTGCGGCCGCACGGACCCGGAGGTCGCGGGCCTGGAGTGCGACGGCCGCACCAGCGCATGCCCCGAGTGCCACGACGAGCACCTGACCGAGTGCCGGTCGTGTGTCGACGTCGCCACCCGTGACGCCGCCGCCGAGCTGGGACTGGATGACGAGAGGTGGGACTGGTAGTGCAGACGACGATTGCTGCGGCTGCTGCGGTGTGCTTCGTCGTCGCCGCAGTGCTGGGGGTTGCGGCGGTGGCCGCTGACCTGGCCGGTGACGACGTGGCGGCCAACGGCCGGGCGTCGGCCGCGTACGCCTTGATCGCGGCGGCGGTGGCCGCGATGTGGTTCGGGTGGTGGGTGCTGCTGCCGGCGGCGGCTGCCGTCGGGTTCGGCACAGCGGCATGGGCTGGCCGCGCCGCCGACCACGCCGGGGGTGCCTCGTGAGCACCCACCGCACCTACCCGGCGGGCGCACCGACCCGGCCGATCCCGCTCGCCCTCCCGCCCCGGCCGACAGGTCCCGCGCACCACGCGGGCCGCACGTGGGCGTCGCGCCTGGCCCGGCGTGCCCGCCGGGCCGTCGAGCTGGCGCCGCTCCTGGCGATCGCGCCCGCCCCGTTCGCGGTCGGCGCGTGGGCCGCCGCCGAGGTGGCCACCGCCGTTATCGGAGGCATGCCGTGACCGGCGGGGAGGTCGTCGCGATCGCCGCCGCGCTGGGGTTCGCGCTGGCTTATGACCGGGTCCTGGCGCGGCGCCAGCGGCGCTGGGAGGAGTCCGCCGGTACCCGCACGGTGCAGGAGGCGCAGTGGCCGGCCGAGCCGCCGACAGCCCGTGTCCGGTGCGCGATCCACGGCGAGTTCCACGCCCGCGTCGCGACGATCGTGATCGACCTCGACGTCAAGCCCCGGATCGCGCACATCCCTTGCCCTGACTGTGGTGAGAGCCGCGACGTCCCGGTCTCCCCGGCGTTCGCGGTGTGGATGGTCCACCACGGCGCGATGCGGATGGACGACCTCCTCCGCCGGGCGGGGGTGGCGTCGTGACGCTCATCCTTGCCGTGTCGCTGGTCAGCGTCCGGATCGACGCGGAGAACGCCGACCTGCGGCGCCTCCACCAGTTGGAGGCGCCGGACCGCGAGGTGCCGCTACTCGGGCAGGGATCCCGGTGACCGGTACCCCGGGCGCCGACTGGGACGCCCCGACCATCCCGACACCGCGTGAGGACCTGCGGGACGCGGTGCGCCGCAGCCTCAGCCGCGACCCGGACGTCCTCCAGGACGCCGCCCCATAGGACTGCCGGGCGCCGGACCTGCGGGACCACACCGGCGGCGGTGCCCGGCCACCAAAGCCAACCAGGCGCCAGACAGCGCTACGACACGAGAGGAGTCCACGATGCAGGCCACGCCACCACGCAGGTATTCGTTCGTCGACCACCCGGACCATGAGTCGCGGCTCGCGGAGCACGCGCAGGTGTGGATCGACAACGCCATGTCGACCGCGCCTGCAGATCAGGTTGCGATGCGGTCCGCGATGGAGGGGCTGTACGGGTCGGCCGACCTCCCGGCCCCGCCGCCCCATCGGGAGGTGTTTGTGCGGTCTCCGTTGACGGCGCACATCGCTGGTGGCGTCGCCGCTGGTGTCTGGTGGCTGCGCCGGAACCCGGGGCGTCATGTCGAGCTGTTCGGTCGGTCGCTGTCTGAGGCTGACCTGATGGCGGCTATCCCGGTCGCCTGCGGCGTGGCGGTCGGTCGCGGCATGGCGGCGCTGGAGGGTCGGGCGACCGACGCCGCGACCCGCGCCGCGACCCGCGCCGCGACCGGCGCCGCGACCCGCGCCGCGACCGGCGCCGCGACCGACGCCGCGACCGGCGCCGCGACCAGCGACGCGACCAGCGACGCGACCAGCGACGCGACCCGCGCCGCGACCTACGCCGCGACCGACGCCGCGACCCGCGCCGCGACCCGCGCCGCGACCGGCGCCGCGACCCGCGCCGCGACCCGCGCCGCGACCAGCGACGCGACCAGCGACGCGACCGACGCCGCGACCGGCGCCGCGACCAGCGACGCGACCAGCGACGCGACCTACGCCGCGACCGACGCCGCGACCAGCGACGCGACCTACGACGCGACCTACGACGCGACCTACGACGCGACCGTCGTCGGCGTCCTTGTGAACTTCCTGCTGCGGTGCACAGATTTGGCGTGGCGAATGCACGACGGAGGTAGCGACTGGTCCGCCTGGCCCAGCTACCTGTCGTTCTTCGACCGGGTGGCCGGCCTCGGGTTACCCATCTACGAGAAGTGGCGGCACTACGAGCAGGCCGCACTGAACGGCGCGTCGCGGATCATGCACGCCGACTTCTGGATCGTTGCGGACAGGCAGACGTCGGTGCGCGTCGACACCGAGCGGCGACTGCACTGCGAGGACGGGCCCGCCCGCACGTGGGGGGACGGCTGGGCGGTCTGGTACTGGCACGGCGTCCGCGTCCCACGCGACCTCATCGAGACCGGGTGGTCCGCGGACCGGATCCTGCAGGAGCCGAACACCGAGATCCGCCGGTGCGCCATCGAACGCGTTGGCTGGGACAGATACATCACCGAGGCCGAACTCAGCCTTGTGGACACAAAGCCGGACCCCGCGAACGCCCCGCACGTCGTGCGGCTGTACGACGTGCCGCGCCGGATCTACGGCGAGCACGTCCGGGTCGTCCTGATGACCAACGGCAGCCCGGACCGCAACGGAGAACTCCGCGTTTACGGCGAGACCGTTCCCCCCGACATCGACGACGCCGTCGCCGCAGTCGCCTGGCAGTACGGACTCGACGGCGCCACGTACTCGCGGCTGCAGCGCCGCACCTGAGAAACCACCCCGCCCGGCAACGCGCCTGGCGATCCAAGAAGGAATCCAGAAGGAGAAACCCGATGCGCATCCACACCTACGGCACCGCCCTCGCACTGGCGGGCGTCACCGTCCCCGGCCACCTCGTCGCCGACGCCGAGGTCCCGGTCCTGACCGGCCCCCAGGCGCAGGGCGACCTCATCGTCGTCCCCGTCGCGGGGATCCCCGCCGCCGTCGCCCCGCAGCCCGTCACCGCGGCCGGTGTGCAGGTCGTCCACGGCGAGGCCACCGGCAACACCCACTGGCTCCACGCCGGGTTCGACTCCCCGGGCGTCGCCTGGGCCCGGGCGGACGCCGGTCAGGTCGTCGGCTACGCCGTCGTCCCCGACGGGCAGACCGCGCAGCTGATCCACACCGACGAGCACGGCAGCAACGGCATCGGCCCCGGCGTGTACGAGATCCGCCGCAAGCGGGAGATGGCCGACGAGATCCGCATGGTCGCCGACTGACCGTCGCCACCGCCACATCACGAGAGGGAAACTCGATGCAGACCAGCACTTTGATCCAGGCGTCCGCCGACGTCGTCCGGATCGTCAGCCTCAAGACCGGCGACGTCTACAAGCGGCTCAACGACCGCACCAACTACGGGACAGCCGTCGAGCCGACGCTGCGGTTCGGGGTCGTCACCGACGTCCTGAACAACGGCACCGACGCCGCCATCACGGCCATCGAGTTCGACGCCACCTACAACGACGCCAAGCCCGAGGTGAAGGTCTTCCGCACCGGCACCGACGTCGCCCTGTTCGCGGCGAAGCCGGACGAGGTGATCGCCCACCTGGACCAGGTCACGGCCTCCGCCCGCCGAGCGGTGGAGGAGGCCAACAAGGAGCTCGGCAAGAAGCGCGCCGTCCTCGAACTCGCACAGCGGGCGTTCGATCAGCGCGCCGAGCTGACGGCCGCGCAGACCGCGCCGGCCATCACCGCTAGCGCCTGACGGCCGCGCGCTGCCATGAACGCCACGGAAGGAACCATGCGAACAAGAGACCGCGGGGCCGCCTCGGACATCGCACTGATCGTCGGCGTCCCGCTGCTGATCATCGCGCTGATCGGCGGCGTCTGGGGCGTGAGCGTCCTGCTCGCCGAGCCCGTTGGGCGCGGCGAGGCGCACAAGCAGAAGGAATCGGCGAACAACCGGGTCTTCGCGCAGGAGCGGTTCCGCCAGCTCAGCGAGGAGTACGACGCCACGCTCACCCGCATCGACCAGGCCGCCGCAGCGCGCGGCACTAGCCCCGAGGCCGAGACGCGGTTCCAGGGCTTGCAGTCCTACTGCACCGACGTGGTCGCCAGGTACAACTCCGCCGCCGCCTCCTACCGGCTGCAGGACTTCCGCGACGCCGACCTGCCCGACCGCCTCGACGCCACCACCTGCACGAAGGAGCCCACGCCGTGAACCGCCGCACTCTCATCGCCATCCTCGCCGCCATCGCCGCGGCCGTGCTGCTCACGGCCGGGTCCTGCGACAGCGGCGGGCAGCGCGCCGAGGACCAGAAGATCAGTCAGCAGACGTACCAACAGCAGATCAAGGCACAGCCGTACCCGGCGTCACAGCTTCGGGACTCGCTAGAGCGGGCAAACCTGCGGGAGCGGTTGCTGCGGGAGAACGTCGCGTCCCAGGTTCGGTACATCTACCTGCTCGGCGACACCGGCACCTACATCGGCTACTACACGATCAAGGGCAAGGTCTCGTCGAACCAGTCGCAGATGCAGCCGCAGGACGACATCGCGGACCCGTGTTCGTCGTCGTTCTGCCCCACGGTGGTGGACGGCCCGGGCGACGACGGCTCGTACGGCGAGGACGCCCGTGGCCAGTTCTTCTTCACGACTGAGGGCGTCATGGTCTCGACGGACATGCGCTACATCGTCTCCGACGCCCCACTGGCCGTTGACGCGCCGCGGCTGAACGTCCCCAAGAAGTAGCTCCCAAAGCGTGGCGGCGGCGCCCTCACTGCACGAGGGCGCCGCCCGACCACCTGAACCCACGAGAGGAGAGATCCGGTGGCCACCACCATCATGCGGCACGGACGAGCGTTCGCCGTCCTGCTCGCCCTGCTCGTCCCCGCCCCAGCGCTCGTCGGCTGCGCCCCAGCCGACGACGGCCGCTACATCCTCACCGGCAACGTCACCACCGACGACGACGGTGAGTTGGAGCCGGAGTGCGTCGACACCGAGACCGGTGACCTCGTCGACTACGACGACGACACGTGCGAGGACGACGACGTCGAACTCCACAAGAGCCACGGCAAGCACGGCAAGCAGGTCGTGGTCCGCAGGGGCGGCCGCGACATCGGCACCGGCACCGCGCTCAACGGGCGCGGCCGGCCGAACGGCTCGGTCGCCGCCGTCGGCAGCGACACCCGACGCGAGTCGAAGCGGAGCTGGTTCTCCCGCTCCGGCAGCTCGGGCAAGTCGAGCAGCGGCCGGCGGAGCGGGGGCCGTCGATGACCACCGACACCGCACTGGCCCGCCCCGCAGCCGACCCGGCCAGCGTGCCGCCGCTGCCCGTCATCCACGAGCCCCGCCGCCCGGCCGACCCGCCGGCGCGGAAGCCGATCGAGGTCATCTGCGACCTCACCCGCGCCACCCACGAGACGCAGATGCGTCTCGACGCCGGCAACGGCGGCCGGATCACCGCCGAGGAGACCGAGACCATCACCGCCCTGCGGGACCTGCTGACCGTCGTCCTCGAGTCCACCCCGGACCAGCGGCAGCGGATGCGCCCCCGGGTGCGGGAGGCGATCGGCGAGTCCGGCCGCCGCCTGGCCGCCCTGGACCGGCGCACCGCGCAGGCTGAGCGGTGGGCCGAGGACAACGCCTGGGACGAGATGCGGCGTCTCAAGTACGAGTCCGAGGGCTGGGAGCCCTGCGCCGGGGACGAGGGCTGATGGACGTCCTCGCCGTGATCGCCCTGGGCCTGCTCGTCGGGCTGGCCATGCTCGCCGCCGCCTCCGCCTCGGAGACGCCCGCCGCCCCGGCCCGAGTCACCGTTTCGGTCTCGGCGACCACCGACCGCCCGGGAGGTCCGCGATGAAGAGCGCCGTGCCCGTCGCCCTCGGCGCCTGCGGGGTCGTGCTGTCCCTCACCGCACTCGCCCCGGGCGCCTACCGGCCGCAGCCCCGCCCGTGCCCGACGCCGGAGCCGGAGTCGACCGTCACGCAGATCGTCGAGATCCCGGAGTCCGAGGTGCTGCGGGTGGTCGCCGGCCGCCTCGCCGAGACGAGAGGAGGAACGCCGTGAGCGACTGGAGGTTCGACGCGGCATGCCTCGATGAGGATCCGGATCTGTTCTTCCCGATCGGCAGCACCGGCCCGGCGGAGCTGCAGATCGAGGAGGCCAAGGCCGTGTGCCGTCGCTGTGACGTCGTGCAGGAGTGCCTGACGTACGCGCTGGACGACAACCTCAGCGAAGGTGTCTGGGGCGGCATGTCGGAGCAGGAGCGGCACTCCATGAAGCGCCGGGGCCGGCGCGCCGAAGCGCGCGCGGCTGGCCGGGCGCGGCGGGAACTGGTCGACGCCGCACCGGCCCGCGACGCGCTGCGGAAGGTCGTCAAGACCGGCACGTCCCTGGCGGACGTCGCCCGCCTGGTCGAGGCGGACGGGCACCCCATCCCGTCCGCCAGCCTCACCGACATCGAAAAGGGGCGCCGCGCCCGGATCAACCGGGAGCGGTCCGCCGCGGTCCTCTCGGCGTGCGAGGCGATCCTCGCCGTCCACACCCACCGGCAGCGGCAGGGGGTGCCGGCGTGACGGCCGCCGTCGAGACTCCGGCGCGGGTCACGCCGGACGGCGTGCTGCTCGGCTCACCGGAGCCGGAATCAGACGAGTGGTTCCGGCTGCGCCGGGGCGGAGTCACCGCCACGGACCTGCCGCGGATCCTGGACCTGTCGCCGTACGGCAACGCGCGCAGCGTCTGGCACGACAAGCGCGGCGAGCTGCCCCGCGAGGAGGGCGGCGAGGCGGCGCACTGGGGCCACCTGCTGGAGGACGTCGTCGCGCAGGAGTGGGCCAGGCGGCACGCCCGCGACGGCCGCGCGCAGGTGGTCGTGGTCCCGATCGGGGTGATCGCGAACGCGGCGGAACCGTGGATGCGGTGCGCCCTGGACCGCCTCGTCCTGGACGGGTGCCCCGTCGGCGGCGTGGGCCGCATCTGCGCACTGGAGGTCAAGACCCGCTCCGCGTACGTGGCCGGCCGGTGGCGTGACGACGTCCCGGACGACGTCCTTGCCCAAGTCGCGTGGCAGCGGCGAGTCACGGGTCTCGACCACATCCACATCGCGTGCCTGCTCGGCGGCCAGAAGCTCATCGAGCACCGGTACGAACGCGACGACGACCTCGAGGCATACCTCGCCGGGGCCGCCGGCGCGCTGTGGCGGGACGTCCTCAACGGCACCCCGCCGCCGGTGGACATGACCGGCGTCCTGGCTGACCTGCTCGACGCGCTCAACCCCGACCGGGCCGGGGAGAAGGACGTCGACGACGACACGGCCCGCCGGCTGCTCGACGCCCACCTCGCCGCACGCGACGCCGAGAAGGCCGCCGAGCGGCAGAAGGAAGCCGCCCGCGCGCTCGTCCTGTCCGAACTGGGCGACGCCGAGGTACTCACGTCCGGCGGGTCCCCGATCTTCACGTACCGCCAGCAGACCAAGACGTCGATCAACGTCCGCGACCTGGAGGACAACGACGTCGAGCTGTACGAGCAGGTACTCGCCGGCGGCCACATCACCGAAACCACCAGCCGCGTCCTTCGCGCGGCCAAGCGAGGAGCGACCGATGGCAAGTGACCTGCGCACCCGGGCCCGCAAGGGCGCCGTCGCCCGCCGCGACCCCGCCGAACTGCGCCAGCAGATCCGGTCCATGGAGACCCAGTTCCAGATGGCGATGCCGAGAGGCGTCGAGGCCGGCCAGCTCGTCCGGGACGCCATGACCGTCCTGTCCGCCAACCCGCGCCTGGCCGACTGCGACGGCCGGTCCGTCCTCGGCGGCCTCATGACGTGCGCCCAGCTCGGCCTGCGACCCGGCGTCCTCGGCCAGGCGTGGCTGATCCCGTTCAAGGGCAAGGCGCAGCTCGTCATCGGCTACCAGGGCTTGGTGATGCTCGCACAGCGCTCCGGCGACATCGCCTCCATCAGCGCGCGGATCGTTCACCAGCGCGACCACTTCGACGTCGAGTTCGGCCTCGACGAGAAGCTCGTCCACAAGCCCGCCATGGGCGAGCGCGGCGAACCCGTCGGCTACTACTGCGTCGTCAAGTCCACCCGCGGCGGCGTCTACTGGGAGTTCATCTCCAAGCGCGACGCCGAGGTCCATCGCGACAAGTTCGCGATGCAGCGCGACTACGAGACCGGCGCCGTCAAGGGCCCGTGGGTCGAGCACTTCGACTCCATGGCGCTCAAGACCGTCGTGAAGATGGCCCTGAAGCTCGCGCCGCGCAACACCGAGATCGTCACCGCCATGAACGTCGACGAGTCCGTCCGTATCGACGTCACCCCCACCGCCGACCTGACCGACGTCCACACCGCCGTGATCGACCCCGAGGATGACGAGCCGGCGCCCGACGACCCAGCGGACGGACAGCCCGAGGTGCAGGACCCGCCCGCCGATGCCGGCTGGCCCGAGGTCAAGCAGCCCAACAGCGGCGGTGAGACGCCGTGAGCCGCGTCGTCATCAGCAAGGCTGAGCCCACCCACAGCCAGGGCCAGGTCACCGACGTCGTCATCGAGATCACCGGCAGCCAGCCCGAGCACCCTGACCTCAAGCAGGCCGCCGAGTTCTTCCACGACGAGGCGCAGGTCATCCACAAGGCGCTCTCCGCGGCCCTTCCAGGCGGAACCCTCGACGCCTTGTTCGCCGTCATGGCGGCAGACAAGGCCAGCCGGTTCCGCGTCGCCTACGGCATCCCGGCGGGTGGGTCGTGAGCGCCGCGCTGTACCTCGTCGGCTACCGCGACGAGGACGGCAAGCCGGCCACGGACTGGGTCGGCGGCTTCTTCAACCGCCCCGACGGCGACAAGGACGTCCTGCTGGCGCGGGAGCAGTTCCCGGACCGGGACTGGATGCTCCTGGAGGTCCGGGCAGTCCCCGGCCAGCCGGTCGACCTGCCCGACGTCGTGAAGCGCGTCCAGGAGCTGGCCGGCGAGCTGGGGGACTGGGCGGACACCCGCGTCCTCGAAGCCCCCGCCGCCGGGGACTCCACCGTCCCGCTGCTGCTGGTCCGGGTCGCGGCCTGGCTGGACCTGGCCAGCCGGTCCTACGCCCGGATCCAGGACGCCGGCGAGGCCGACGTCCCGGCCGAGCTCGTTCACGTGCTCGACGCCATCCCGGCGGTGACCCGGTGAGCGACAACAGCACCATCGAATGGACCGAGACCACTTGGAATCCAACGACCGGCTGCGATCGAATCTCGCCGGGCTGCGACAACTGCTACGCCCTCACCCTCGCCAAGAGGCTGAAGGCCATGGGGCAGGCCAAGTACCAGACGGACGGCGACCCCCGCACGAGCGGCCCAGGCTTCGGGCTCGCACTACACCCGGACGCCCTCGACGCCCCGCACCACTGGCGGACCGGGCGCATGGTGTTCGTCAACTCCATGTCCGACTTGTTCCACGCCAAGGTGCCGCTGTCGTTCCAGCGGGACGTCTTCCAGGTCATGGCCGACACCCCGCAGCACACGTACCAGATCCTCACCAAGAGGTCACTGCTCCTGATGCGGCGGGCGCCGCTCCTGCAGTGGCCACCGAACGTGTGGATGGGTGTCTCCGTCGAGGACGAGGCGCACCTGTGGCGCCTCGACAACCTGCGTGAGGTCCCGGCCGCTGTCCGGTTCCTCTCGGCTGAACCCCTGCTAGAACCTCTCCCTGGCCTGAACTTGGACGGCATCCACTGGGTCATCACGGGCGGCGAATCCGGACCCAAGGCCCGACCGATGGACCCCGACTGGGTGCGTCCGATCCGGGACGCCTGCCAGGCGGAGGGGGTGGCGTTCTTCCACAAGCAGAACGGTGGCCGGACACCGAAGGCCACCGGCCGGGAGCTGGACGGCCACGAGTGGTCCGAGTACCCGGCCAGTGTCGGAAGCGCGTCATGATCCCCGCCCGCGTCATCGGGGCAGGGATCGGGGGCGAGGCGACGTGAAGCCGGTCCCGCACGCCGTCCGTCCCTGCGGCGAATGCCCATGGCGCCGCGACGTCCCCGCCGGGAAGTTCCCCGCCTGCCGTTACGACGCCCTCCGCGCGACAGCGGGCGAACCCGGCCGCGAGGCGCCGCTCGGCGCGCCCATCTTCGCCTGCCACCTCAGCGCGGAGGGCCGGGACCGGGCATGCGCCGGGTGGCTCGCCACGGTCGGCCGCGAGCACATCGGGATCCGGCTCGCCGTCGCATCCGGGAACCTGCCCCCTGAGACGCTCGACCCCGCACCCGGCTGGCCGCCCCTGTGGGACAGCTACGACGAGATGGCCGAGCACATGGCCGGGGCAGAGTCATGACCACCCGCGCGGCCCTCGACCGCGCCCTCGCCGCCGTCCTCGACACCGACCCCGCCCGCGTCGCCATCCACCTCATCGGCGACCCCTACATCCACGTCTCCTACCGCGGCAACAGCGCAGCCGACGCCAACCGGCTCTTCGCCGCCCTCGGCGTCACCGACGCCCACGTCAACCACGACCCCGGGTTCCTCGGCCACTCCCGCGGCACCGCCCGCATCGGCGACCACGCCGTGGAAGTCCGCGTCCTGCACGTCGACCGGCCCGCACCCGTCATCGGGGCAGGGATCCGGCAGGCGGCGAACGTGGATGAACGGGTTCCGGATATGCCAGCAGATATACCGGGCACGCGGCGGCAGCGATGAACCCCTACTTCGACGACGGCACGGTCACCCTCTACCTGGGCCGCATGGAGGACGTGCTGCCCGCGCTCAGTCTCCGACCCGACCTGATCTTGGCTGACCCGCCTTACGGGGAAACGTCGCTCGCCTGGGACCGGTGGCCGACCGGCTGGCCCGGGCTCATCGCCGAACTTGGTTACGGCCAATCGATGTGGTGTTTCGGGTCGATGCGGATGTTCCTCGACCGCCGCGACGAGTTCGCCGCGTGGAAGCTGAGTCAGGACGTCGTGTGGGAGAAGCACGCTGGGACTTCCTTCGCGGCGGACCGGTTCCGGCGAGTCCACGAGCACGCTGTGCACTGGTATCGCGGCCCATGGGGAGCCGTGCACCACGACGTTCCCCGTCGGGCCCACCTCGGGCCCCGTGTCGCCACGGCCGTGCGCACACCGCGGGACGCCGGGTGGCATGGTGCGATCGCTGAGCGGGTGCCGTGGGAGGACGACGGCACCCGCCTCGAGGCGTCCATCATCCGAGCCAGGGGCCTCCACCGCGCGGGCGGCATCAACGAAACCGAGAAGCCGACCGGCCTGCTCGAGCCGCTCATCTCCTACGGCTGCCCGCCCGGCGGGCTCGTGGTCGACCCGTTCGCGGGGAGCGCGTCGACACTCGTGGCTGCCCGGAACCTCGGCCGCCGCGCCATCGGCATCGAGATGCGTGAAGAACAGTGCGAGCAGGCCGCACGCAGGCTCGCCCAAGACTGCCTGCCCCTCGGAGGTGCCCTGTGAGCGGCGGCATCGACCTCCGGCACCCGTGCCCCGCACCCGGCTGCGCACGGCAGATCAGCCTCGACCGGTACGCCTGCCCCGCCGACTGGAAACGCCTCCCCGCCGACCACAAGCTCGCCATCGCCCGAGCCTGGGGACGACGCACCAGAGGCGCGCCCGGCGCCATCCAAGAACACCAGGACGCCACCGCAGCCGCCGACCAGTGGCTCGCCGACCACGCCCCAGGAGCCACGCCGTGACCGCCGCCCCGGACATCGCCCGCGACCGGCTCCGCGCGCTCCTACCCGGCCTCCGGGCACTCCCCACGCCCGCACCCGAGCGCGACCACCCCGCCGTCGCCGCCGCCCTCACACTCACCCGCACCGTCCGCGACCGCAACCCCGACACCGTCGCGCACCTCCTCGGCGTCCTCACCACGCCCGAACTCGCCGAAGTGGCCCTCGCCCTCGCAGCGATGGTCCGACCCGACACCGACCCCTTCGCGTCGCTCGCCTGGCTGGACCTGCCCGCACAGGAGTGGTCGGACGACATCCTCGCCGCCGAGTACGGGCGGTGGGTGGCTGGGGAGCGGGACGCCACCGCGAGGGACGCGCACGACGAACACGGCCGCCGCAACGCCGACACCGAAGGAGCACCGCAGTGACCACCGACGCCCCGGACACACCGGCCACCGAGACCGGCCCGGACGGTTCCCCTCGCGAGCACTGGACCTCCATCGGGGCCCGGGACGGACTCCGCTGGTACCGGCACACCTGGACCGTGGACGACGCCCGCGCCGGCCTGCTCGACGCGTTCCTGTCCGCTGACGCCGAGGACACGAGCGGGTTCATGGGCCAGGACATGCGCGTCAAGGACGACAACGGCAAGACCGTCGCCGTCCTGATGCACCCCGAACGGGCCCGCCGCCTCAGCGACGTCACCGCCGCGGTGGAGCGGCTGAAGGAACAGCCCGGCGACGGCGACCTGCACCCGGCCCTGCACGGTCCCCGCACCGGCGGCGACGGCCTTCTGATGGACACCGACGTCATCCGCCGGCAGCTCGCCTGGGTGCTGGCCATCAAGGACGTCGGCGAGCCGCCCAGCCGGGAGAAGGACGTCATCGACGCATGGCGGGACCGGGTGAAGGCCCGCGCTGACGAGATCGACGACGAGGACGACATCTACCTGCTGGGCGCCTCCGTGCTTGTCGCCCAGGCCGTCGCGTTCTGGCCCGATGAGCGGGGTGTCGTCCCAATCCGCGCCTGGAACAAGCGCGAGGACGGCGCCGAGCAGGAAGCCCACTGGCGGCTCGCCTACACCACCCCGGCCCGCGGCCTGTTCGTGCGCGGCGGCGGGCACAACCTGTGGGGCGAAGAGGAATACGACGTCGTCACCGGATCCGGCTACGCCATCCGCCGCGGCTTCATGACCCGCGACACCGCGTCCGGATTCGCCGCCGCCATCGCCGCCGCCGTCCCCGGCATCGACTGGCGCACCTGGGATGTACCGCTGAAGGACATGCCCGACAGCCTCCGCGACCCCCTCATCGCCGTCACCAAGCAGTGGCTGCCGTGGGGACCCAAGCACGAGACGAACGACGCCACCGAAGACGCAGCGACCGAAGGAGCCACCGCACCATGACCGACAAGCCCCAGCCCGGCGAGCCCCGCATCCGGACCGCCCTCCTCGAATTCCTGCGGAGCGGCGACAACGAGATCCTGTCCGAGGACGACGACATGCCCGCGCTGTGGCCGAGCATCACCCTCGACGGCGACGACGGCCTGCGGGTCGAGATCCGCGGTGAGGGCGACGGCGTCGCCGCCCGGTACCGGGTCGCCGTCGAGCTGGTCACGGACGAGGCGACCGCCTGATGGGCAACGACACCCACTGCTTCCGCGACGACCACGCCGTCTGGCGTGAGGTCGTCAATGCCCGACACGACGCACACCTCAAGCACGGCGACAACTCCATCGAGGCCGAGCCCGCCGACTCGCCCCGCTGGCTGGCGATCCTCGGCGAGGAGTTCGGCGAGGTCTGCAACGCGCTCACGTACGACACCAACGGGGATCTCCGCACCGAGCTGGTCCAGGTTGTCGCCGTCGCCTCGGCGTGGATCGACGCGCTCGACGACGCGGCCGAGAAGAAGGCGAACCGACCCAGCACCTGAGACCACCGGCCGCCGCCGAGCTGGGGAAGGCGAAGCGGCGGCCGGTCCACCACCCGGAAGGAGGCGACATGCAGGGCCTCAGCCGCAACTGCAAGGACGCGCTCTGCGCTGCCTGCACCGGATGCGATCACGAATGTCACCACGTGCCGCCGCCCAAGGTCCTCCGAGAGATCTACGAGGAAGCGAAGGAGGGCGGGCGGTGAAGGCGTTCAACAACCGGCCGGCGCCGGAGATCGCCGTCAAGGAACGCCCCGTCCAGATGGGCCTCGACTTCACCGGCTCCGGCATCCCCATGGACCGGGACGACATCGACCACGATCCGCTGAACCCGGACTGGGAGGTGCCCACGCCGCTCAACCTCGTCATGCGCCTGACGCGGCCCCCGATCTGCCCCGCCCGCCACCGCCGGCACCGCTGCCAGCGGTGGGACCTGCCCGCCGCGCACACCGACGGCGTCCACCAGGCCGGGAAATCGACGTGGCCCGTCGAGGACGAGGCGCCACCGGAGCCGCATGAAGCGCTGTTCGACCTGCCGCTCGGAGGGACTCAATGACGCTCACCTTTACCGACATCTTCTGCGGCGCTGGCGGGTCCTCCATCGGCCTCGTTGAGGCCGGGATGGAGCTGAAGCTCGCCGCGAACCACTGGGACCGGGCGATCGAGACGCACAGCGCGAACTTCCCGGACGCCGAGCACTTGTGCGCCGACGTCAACAACTACGACATGCGGCGCCTCCCCAAGACCAACATCCTGTGGGCCTCCCCGATCTGCACCGAGATCAGCCCCGCCGGTGGCCGCAAACGCAAACCCGTCCACGGGCAGATGGGCATGGATCTGCAGGAGTACGGCGCCGTGCCGGACGCCGCATGGGAACGCACCCGCGCCACCGCCTATGACGTCATCCGCGCCACCGAGGTCCACCGGTACGAGGCCGTGCTGTGCGAGAACGTCCTCGAGTTCGTCGTCGACTGGGAACTGTTCGGCTGGTGGCGCAAGGGCATGGAACTGCTCGGCTACAACAGCCAGATCGTCTCCGTCTCCTCCGCCCACGCCGGCGGCGACGGCAACGCGCCCGCCCCGCAGTGGCGTGACCGCGTCTACATCGTCTTCACCCGCAAGGGCATCCCCCTGCCGGACGTCAGCCCCCGACCGCCCGCGTGGTGCTTCACGTGCGGCGAGCAGGTGGACGCGGTGCAGGCGTGGCGCAACGGCCGCCGCGTCGGCAAGTACAAGCAGCAGTACGACTACCGGTGCCCGAACACCAGGTGCAGGCACGCCGTCGTCGAGCCCTACGTGCGCCCCGCAGCGTCGATCATCGACTGGTCGAACCTCGGCGTCCGCATCGGCGACCGGCCCCAGCACGGGCTCCGCCCCCTCGCCGCGAACACCGTCGCCCGGATCCGCGCCGGCCTGGACCTGCTCGGCCGCCAGCGGATGGTGCTCACCGTGAACCACGGCGACCACGACGGCCGCGCCTTCCCCGCTGACACGGCACCGCTGGCCACCCGCACCGCGAAGATTGGTGACGCCGTCCTCGTCCCCGCGGGCGGGACTTGGAACACCGAGCCCACGCTCACGGGCGAGCCGATGCGCACCCGGATGGCCAACCCGAAGGGCTACGAGGCGCTCCTGACGCCGCCCCACCTGCCGGCACAGGCCGACGAGTCCTTCATCGTCACCCTCCGGCGGAACGCCACCGCGCGGCCCGTCTCCGAGCCGGTCGACACCGTCACCGGGCAGGGACGGCACCACTGGCTCGTCATCCCGTACCGCAACGCCGCCACGAGGACCGCCGCCGAACCCCTCCACACGCTCGCCACGCGGGACTCCGCCGGCCTGCTCGGTACCGCCCCCGAGCTGGAGGACTGCCACTACCGGATGGTCCAGCCCCGGGAGCAGCTCCTCGCCCAGCGGTTCCCCGGCGACTACGTCGTCCACGGGAACAAGGGCGAGCAGACCATGCAGGCCGGCAACGCCGTCTCAGCCAACGTCGCCCACTGGCTCGGCCGCCAGATCGCCGCCGCCATGGACGGGCAGGGGTGAGAGGCCGCCAGTGACCCCAGATCTGACCGTCGCGGCCACCAGCGCCGCACCCGCCCGAACGGAGGCCAACACCTGATGTCCATCACCGAACCGGTCGCGATCGAGACGCACTACGCCGGCCATCGGTTCCGGTCACGCCTGGAAGCCCGGTGGGCGGTGTTCTTCGACCGCCTAGGGATCCCGTGGGCGTACGAGGTCCAGGGCTACGTCCTGGACGGCACCCCGTACCTGCCGGACTTCGAGGTCGACTTCGGGATCCGCAGCGGCGAGCGGGTTCTCGTCGAGGTGAAGGGGCGACCCGACGAACTGGACCGGGACCTCATCGCCACTGCAGCAACGAAGCTGCGGCGCAACTTCCTGATCCTCGGGCCCGTCCCCACCGTCGAACTCGGCCAGACCGGTGTCCTGCACTGGTCCGTCGGATACGACCCGGACACCACCTGGCAGGAGGTCGCGTTCGGCTACGGCGGCGGCGTGGAGATGCGGTGCGCGCCGTACCAGTCCGGTTGGAGCAGTCGCCAACCGCCGCCTGCCGCCGACGTCTTCGGCCGGGCCGTCGTCCACGTGAACAGCCCGCAGCGGGTCCTCGCTGCCTACGACATCGCCCGGACGGCCAGGTTCGAGCACGGCGAGACGCCGTCGGCCGGCGAGTGATGGGGAAGGTTCGGATTGATGACGCCTGGTACGACGACCCGAGGGTCGCTGCCGCCGGCCTGGAGTGCGCGGGGCTGTTCATGGCTTGCCTGACGTGGGCGGCCCGGCACCGCCGCACCTCACCGACGCCAGGGGTGGTGCCGGCCGATGTCGTGGCCCGGTTCGCCGGGGTAGCCGTGCCGAAGGCGCAGCGCCTCGCCCGGCGTCTGCGGGACGCGGGACTGTTCGACGACGCCACGGACGCGGGGTGGCCGATCCACGACTTCGAGGGCTACCTGACGAGGCACACGAGCGAGCATGCGCGCACCGCCGGATCCCTCGGCGGGCAGGCCAGAGCCAAGCAAAACGCTAAGCAAGATGCCAAGCAAAACGCCAAGCAACTTGCTAGCAAAACGCCAAGCAAAATGCTTGGCAAGTCGGTAGCAAAACGCCAGCAAGTTGCTAAGCAAGTTGCTGGCGAAATGCTTGGCGACTCGCTCCCGGGGCTCGCCGACGCCGGTCCCGAACCGCCCCTGACCAGCGCGAATGCCCGTCGAAGGGCGAACGCCACCACCGCCGCCGACGCTGCCGCGACCACCGCCGCCGACGCTGCCGCGACCACCATGATCGACTCCCCCCCGAACCCCCCCTTAAGGAACCTTCCTTCGGAAGGTTCCGACCCCTCACTTCGTTCGGGGTCGGGTTCCGAAACCTCACTTCGTTCGGTTTCGGCGCCGACCAGCGAAAACGCCGAGCCGGCCGCGATCAACGCCGGCATCGTCGTCGGCGCCTGGGTCGATGCCGTCGTCGCCAACGGCGTCAGGCCGTCGCCAGGGCAGCGCGGCCAGGTCGGGCAGCTGGCGGCGCAGCTGCTCGCTGCAGGGAACGACCCGGGCCTCGTCCTGGCCGCCGCTCAGGCCGCCGGTGCCAAGGGCTACGCGACCATCGACCGCGAGCTGACCGTCGTCGCCGCTCGGCGCGCCGACCGCGAGCCGAACGACGCCCACGTCAGCCCACACGACCCCGTGTGGGGCCCCACGCTCGGAGCCCGCGGATGACCGCCGAACTGGCCCCCGAACTGGCCGCCTCGCCCATCGAGATCGCTCCCGAACCGACCCTCGAACCAGCCCCGGAACCCGACTTCCGACCCACCACTGAGCCGACCGGGCTCACCGCGCCCGACCCCCGCGACGACGATGCCGAAGCGGACCTGCTGTGCGCCGTCCTCGTCTCCTCCGGCCGCGCCCTGGACGACATCGACCTCGCCGCGAGCGAGTTCTTCCGGCCCGCCCACGAGACGATCTACGCCGCCGCGCTCGCCCTGCACGCCGACGGTCACCCCGTCGAACCCACCACCATCGCCGACTACCTGCTGCGCCGCGGCGACCTCAAGCGCGTCGGCGGCGCCATCGCCATCGCCACCATCTACGGCCGCCACGCCAACGTCGTCTCAGCCCCGCACTACGCGGCGATCGTCCGCGAACGCGCCGCCCGCCGGGTCGTCGTCGCCGCCGGCGTCCACCTGCAGCAGGTGGGCGCCACCCCGACCGGGGACGTCCAGGAAGTCGTCGAGCACGCCCGCGGCAGGATCGACCAGCTCGCCGACCGTCTCGCCGGCCCGCTGGACCTCGACCCCGAAGGCCACCTCGACGACGCGATCGAGGCCATCGAGCACGGCACCGCGAGCCTGCCCACGCCATGGGACGACCTGAACCACCTGATCGCGGGCTGGCGACGTGGCGCCCTCTACGTCGTCGCGGCCAGACCCGGATCCGGCAAGTCCATCGTCGGTGCACAGGCCGCCGCGGACGTCATGATCCGCCACGGCCGGCCCGTCGTGATCGCGTCCCTGGAGATGACCCGCCGCGAGGTCCTGATGCGGTGGATGTCCCAACTCGGCGAGGTCGACCTCGCCGACCTCATCCGCGGCGGCCCCTCCGTCGGCGCCGACCAGTGGGACCGCATCTCCCGCGCCCGCGGCGTCCTGTCCAGCACCCGCTGGGTCGTAGACGACCGCTCCACCGCCACCGTCGCTGACATCCGCGCCGCCGTGTCCCGCTGCGTCCGCAGGCACGGCGACTGCGGCCTGCTCGTGGTCGACTACCTCCAGCTTGTCGCCCCGGGCGGCCGGCACGAGAACCGGCAAACCGAGGTCGCGTCCATCTCCCGCGCCCTCAAGGTCGCCGCGAAGAACCTGAACGTCCCCGTCCTCGTGATGGCCCAGCTCAACCGTGCCTCCGAGAACTCCGGCCGCCCACCGCGCATTTCGGACCTGCGCGAGTCGGGCTCGATCGAGCAGGACGCCGACGTCGTGCTGCTCATGCACCGCGACGCCGAGCAGGACCCCGGAACCCTCTACGTCGGCGTCGGGAAGAACCGGCACGGGCCGATGGGCAGCTTCAAGCTCGACTGGCAGGGCAGCTACTCCCGCGTCCTCACCCACCAGTGGCGACCCACTGACGTCCTGAGGGCGGTCCCGTCATGAACCGTCAGCCGATGACCCCGAACTACCACCACGACCGCCAGGAGACCGCCTCATGACCGCCAGCGACCAGGCCACCGCGCCCGAGAAGCGCCTCGCGCAGGACGTCGCACCCGAACCCGACTGGCAGAAGTTCCTCGGGAAGGACGGCGATCCAGCCGGTGCCGCCCTCGCCATGGCGAGGCACCACGCCGCCCGGGCGCAGGCATTCGTTCTGCCGACCTTCGACGGGGAGACCTGGTCGATCCAACACCTGATCAACGAATACCAACTCGCCGTCCTCTGGGGCCGTCTCGCGGCCGCCGACCCCGGCAAGGCCAACGCATGGGCCATCGAAATCGGCCAAGCGCTCTTCTCGCCGCACGTCATCGGCCCAAACATCTGGTCGATGCTCGACGGCCTCGGCATCGACCCCGACACGATCCGGGCGTACGAGCCCGAGCGAGCGACCGGGCCCACGACGATCGTGTACGAGATCGACTGCCCCCACTGCGACGACGACAGCACCGCCATCACCCGGACCCTCGCCCTCGGCCAGCCCGAAGACGACGGCGCCATCCACATCGACGTCGGCATGTCCGTCGCGCAGTCCACGTTCGAGTGCACCGCGTGCGGCTGCGCCGTCTACACCGGCGACGTCGAAGCGTCCACCGAGGACGACGAATGCCCGAACGAGGACAGCGACGACGAGGACGACCAGGACGACGACGAGGACGAGGAGGCGACCCGATGACCGTCCACCGCGACGGGCACACGCTCGGCCTCACGCTGGTCGACATGGGCGTCAACATCCGCGTTTCGTGCCCGTTCGATGGCAAGGCGTTCGCCGGATACAACGACTGGCCAGTGTGCCGACGCCAGACCGAGAGCCACCCCAACCCGGTGGCGTACGGGCACTACCTGCGCGACGAGTGCGTGGTCGCCGAACTGGTCGCCGAACTCGGCGTCGAAGCGATCGGGCGAATCCCAAAGGGACAGGAATTCGACGTCACGTCCCTGCCCGTGGCGGTCGAGTGGGAGGCCGGCGAGGGGGAGTTCTGGATCCGGCCGATCCCCGCTGAGACCGTCCCCGACCTGGACTGGCTGTACGACTGCCACCAGTACGGGCGCCTGACCGGCGAAGAAGGCGGCCACGGACCGCACCCGTTCTACCGGGTAGAGGGCAGCTACGGCGGAGAGTCCATCGCCCGGTGCGCCTACCAGGCGGACGCAACGTACGAGGCCGCTGTCGCGCACCGCGACCGGCTCATCGGGGACGGCGCAGGCCCGTCGGTTGAGGGTCAGCCGCCGTACACGCACTGGAAGATCCTGCGGTTCTCGCACTGGGTGAAGACCCATGAGGTTGAGGGCTCGCGCGTCACGGTGGCCGACGACGCGACCCCCGGCCAGCCCGCCGAGGTCGCGTCATGACCCGCGTCCTCACTGCCGACGTGGCGCATGGAGTACCTGCCCGCCGAGATCGCGATCGAGGCTGCCTCGTGAAGACCGACCCCCTCGCCGCCTTCGCCGCCTGGCCGACCACCGCCGAGGAGGCGACCGCGGAGGCGCTGATCCGGTACGCCGCCGTCCGCGCGTACGCCGCCCTGGCCCTCATCCACGCCGGGCACGACGTCCCGCGGCAGCAGGTTCGCGCCGTGCAGTACGTCGCGATCGCCACCCTGCTCTCCGAGATGCACTCCGAACCGGCCCGTGCTGACGTCGCAGCCCGCCACCTGTGGGCTCGGCTCGGCGACGGCGCCGACCTCGCACCCCACCTCCACGCCTGGGTCGGCGTCTTCGGCATCGACCCCGAAGAGGTCGCCCGGGCCGCCGTTGAGGCGTACGAGGCGCGCGCCGCCGAGGTGGGTGCCCAGTGACGCCCGACGAGCGCGCCGCTATCGCCCGCGAGGTCACCTCCGGCCGGCTCCTGTCGGACGTCGCCCGCGACCACGACCTACCGGAGTCCACCGTCCGGGAGATCGCCGCCGGCGCCGTCCGGGAGACCAGCGAGGGCGAGCGCACCGCCTACGACCGGGTCCTGGCCGCGCTCGACCCCCTCGACGACACCGCCCGGTCCCGGGTCCTGCGGTGGGCGCGGGACCGGTACGCACCCTCGGCGCTCGGCGCCACCACCACGAAGGAGACCAGCGCGTGAGGAAGATCCCGACTCTGTTCGTCCGGGACCCGGGCGACTTGCGTCACGTCCTGCCCGAAGTCACGCCGGGTTGCGAATGGGTCCTGGCAGGCGAAGGCGTTGCGAGGCGACAGTACGACGGCACGTGCGTCATGGTCGACGAAGACGGCGACTGGTGGGCGCGCCGCGAAGTGAAACCCGGGAAGACGCCGCCGCCCGGGTGGAAGGAGATCGAACGCGATCCCGTGACCGGGAAGAGTGTCGGCTGGGAACCGGCCGAGCAGACCGGCTGGTGGAAGTGGCTCCAGCGTGATCACGACTCCGAAGACCTGTTCCAGCCGGGCACCTACGAAGCGTGCGGACCGAAGATCAACGGGAACCCGGAGGGGTTCGGCCAGCACACCCTGATCCGGCACGCCGACGCCCAACAGCTGCACGCAGTGGATCGAGCGCTGACCCTGGCCGCCGGGGCGCCGGTCATTGAGATCCGTGACTTCCTCGCCATCCTCCTCACCACCCTCCACGGTCCCGGGGGCCGGGTGCCCGCGTTCGAGGGGATCGTCTGGCACCACCCGGACGGGCGAATGGCCAAACTGAAGGCGCGTGACTTCAAGTGATCGACGCCTTGCGGGAACGTCGCCGCACCCGCCGCCGGCAACGTGACGCCGACGACGACCGCGAAATCCTCCACATCCTCACCACCCGCGGCCCCGCCCACGCCTGGTCGATCCGCCAAGACGCCACATTCCGATCCGCCCGCGTACACCGCGCACTCGACCGGCTCATCGCCACTGGCCTCGTGAAAGAGGTGAGCAGCGTGGCTGACCTCACCTCACCCCAGCGGGTCCACCGGGAAATCATCGCGCGGCGGATCATCACCGACGCCATCCGTGAGCGTCGCGGGTTCACCCCAGGCCAGCGGGCAACCCTCGCCATCCACGAACTCCGCGCCCACGGCCTGTTCGACCACACCTGCGATGACCTCTGCGGCACCGAAGACGACGACCACCACACCTGCCACGAAGCCGGGTACGACTGCTCCGCCGGCGGATGCGAATGCATGTGCCACGGCTACACGAACGACGAGGAACCCGCAGTGGTCGACGGGAGTGAGCAGCATGGGTGAGGCGATCGACATCCCCGCCGACCTCCGCGACGAGATCGCGGCCGACCTCGCGGCCGGGGGTGAGCGCGCCGCGCGGTGGCGGCCGGGCGTCGAGACTGACCACGAGGTCCTCATAGCGGGCTGCACCTGCGACGCGCCAACGAACCACGACGGCCACGTCGGACCGGCAACGCATGACTGGCTGCCGATCGCCGCCAGCACGGACGACGCCCAGGGATGGACGTCCCTGTCAGTCGATGTTCCGCAAGTAGCCCAATGCGAGGCGGTCGCGTGGGCGCCTGTCGGTGGCGTGGACGGCGGACCCCGGCCCGACATCGGCGACCGGATCATCATCCGGGACGTCCGCTACCCCGACATCGAGGGCGCCGCCATCGGCCAGGTCGCCACAGTCGACGAGATCGACAACCTCACCGGCCGCGTCGCCGCCACCCTCACCGACGGCCGGACCGTCAGCTACGCCACCAGGTGGGCGATCCTCCCGCCGGAGGTCCCCGCCGAAGTCCACGCACTCCCAACGGAACCCGGGCCTGCATTGGGGGCCACCCCGGGCGACCCAACAGGACTTGGGCCCCACGACATGTACGAGCTCGCCATCCACATCCCCATGTCTTCGTTCACCACCACACCGAACGACGACCCCCGCGTCGACCAGGTCGTCCACCACGCCATGGGCCTGTTCCCCGGCGCGTCAGCGACTGGTGGCCCGCCAGCTGGTGGCAGCGACTGCTACACCGAGGCCGGAAGGCCACGCTCGACATGGCCAACGAGCACCGGGTGCAGGGCGCGCCGAAGCCAACGCCTCCCTCGGCCCTGCTTACCCCACCGTCGGACGTGGAGGACTGATGACCGACAGCCAGGAGACCACCGTGACCCAGTTGCTCACCGACGACGAACACCAGGCCGTCCAGATGCTCGGCGAGGTCGCGGACCTGCTGGGCCGCATCATCGGCGACCACGTCACCCGGCGGGCTGACATCGCCGAGGCCGTCCATCATGTCCACAACCTGCAGCGCATGGTCCTGGCGCAGGCCGCCGCGCGGGCCTACCCCGCGCAGTACAGGCTCCTGGGTGACATCCCACACCCCGACGGGGCCATCAGCGACGGCTGAAACGCCGCTGCCCGGCCCCCCTTCCAAAGGGGCCGGGCAGCAGGGGCACGGCGAACCGTGGCGCTCGGGACGCGCCACCAGGATTCCACCTGCCACCGACAGGAGACGGCCATGCCCGTCGTGTCCACGCTGTGCGTCGTCCCCGGCTGCGCCGTCCGAGGCGAACACCTCGGCCACTGCCTGAACCCCCGCCGCCCCGGGTGCGACCGCACCAACGATCAGCAGGACGCCTGCCACGGCTGCCGCCCCGCGGCCGCCGAGTACGGCGCGCTCTGCACCCGCGACCGCGGCCGGCTCGCCCGCGCCGTCGTCACCGCGCCCGACCTGGTCGAGCACATCCGCGACCAGGTCGAACCCGGAGCCCCCACCGGCGACGGCCAGCCGAGCGGAACCCGCACCCCGCCCGCACCGCTGCGGCTGGACGCCGTCGACGCCGCCGACCTGCTGTACGCGGCGCTCGCCGACCTCGCCGCCACGGCCGCCGACGGGCAGCGGCTGAACGGACCGGAACGGCCGGGTGTCTGGCGGGACCAGCGCGGCCGGGCCGTCGGCGCCAGCTCGGCCACGATCGTCGACGCCACCCGGCTCGCCTCGAGCTGGCTGCACACCCACCTCGACTGGGTCAGCGCCTGGCCCGCCGCCGGCGACCTGTTCGCCGGCGCCGCCGTCGCCGAACCCTGGCCGAACACGCCCTGGCTCGCCACCGACCACACCGTCCCGCCCGGGCTCGTACGGCTCGTCGAGCAACTCCACCGCCGCTGGCCCACCGCCTCCCGGGAGCGGCACATGCCCGGCGTCGTCTGCCCCACCTGCGACACGGCCGGATCCCTCGTCTACCACCCACCCGGCTACGCCCACGGACCCGTCACCGTCCAATGCGCCCGCTGTGGATGCGTCATCCCCGACGACCGGCACGGCTGGTACGCCCGCCTCCTCGAAGCGATCAACCAGGAAGCCATCAACGAGGAGGTGCCCGCCCGTGCCTAACCCGGTCAACGACGACGCCGGCCACCAGTGGATCCGGTACGCCGACGCCGCCGAACTCACCGGCGTCCCCGTCGGCACCCTCCACCAGTGGGTGCACCGCGGATACGTCGCCACCATCAGCACCGGCGCCGTCACCTGGGTCGACCTCATCCAGGTCCAAGACCGGGAACGAAGGTGGCGGCACGACCCCCGAAACCCGCGCAACCACCCGGCCGCTTCAGTGCCACCGCAGGGCGAGTCGAGCGAGTCGGGCGAGTCGGTATCACCGCAGGTCAGCGGCGTGTAAGATCCGGTGCCAACGGCAGAGTCATGCCCGGCGTCAGCCCGCATCGGCATTCCAGGCGGGTGACCGTGCGCACCGTGATCCTGATCTGCGGCCCACCCGGAGCCGGGAAGACCACCCTCGCCCACCAGCTCGCCGAGATGCAGGGCCTCACCGTCTACGACCGCGACGACGCGGGCTGGACCAGCGATCGCCACTTCCGCGCGGCACTCGCCAACCTCGGCCGCTCGCCTGTGGCGAAGGCCGTGGTGATCCGGGCCGGCGCCACCAGGGCCGCCAGAGTCCGGGCCTGCGCGCTCGTCGGCGCCACCGACGTCAAGGTGCTGACCGTCCCCGCTGACGAGTGCCGTCGCCGGGTCGCCGAGCGGGGACCACGGGCGAAGACCAGCATGGCCGCGCAGGTGGCCGCCATCGACCGGTGGTGGGCCACGTACCAGCCTGACAACGGCCAACCCCTGACCCTCGGCAAGACGTACCCGGCCGGAGACCCACGGCTGAAAAGCGGCAGGCGGCGACAGATCAGGGACGACGTCGGCAAGCTCCAGATCCCCGACTGCATGGCCCCGAACTGCAAGTACCCCGGCCAGCCCATCGACTACACGCCGCAGCGCAAGGGCCAGGCGTGGAACCCGCTCTCGTTCGAGCTCGACGAGATCGTGCCCCGCCACCTCGGCGGCGACCCCGAAGACCCCACGAACGTCCGGCCCCGCCACGCAGGATGCAACCGCGCGGCAGGAGCCAAGATCACCAATGCGATCCGGCGAGGCCGGGGCAAGAGCCGCAGGCCAGCGACCGCATCGCGATGGTGAACGAGCCGCGCTGACGCCGACCAAGATTTTTAGGGGCCAGGCGGAAGAC
>DASSUC010000358.1:0-4969 GCA_035707405.1 Micromonosporaceae bacterium
TGCGCGGTACGGCTGTCGATCAGCCCGGCCGCCCGCAGCTCGTCGATCGAGGCCAGGCCGCCGTCGAGGTACGCCTCGTGCATCATCGCCTGGTCGTAGAAGATGTCCCGCTGCATGCGCAGGAACGTCGTCTCGAAGAACCTCAGCTCGTGGTCGGAGATGTCGGCGACCACGGACATGTCGAACGGGACACCCGGCTTGCCCGACAGCACCTGCGCGACGCGCCGGAACAGGTCCAGGTCGAAGAAGCCGGCGGCGAAGGACGGGCCGATCATGTTCGCCATCCCCGCCCAGAGCATGTATGGATGGTCGATGAAGAGGTTGCCGTAGTAGGTGTAGACGCGCTTGATGATGTCGGAGAGCGCGCCGGCGCCCCGGTTCGGGTCCCACTGGGCCAGGTCGATGCCCGCCTTCTGTGCGGCCAGCGCCACCCAGTACATCTGCAGCAGGTCCCGGTACTGGTTGGGCGGCACCCCGATGGTCCGCAGCAGGTCCAGCCGCACCCGCAGCACGGCCGGGTCGAACGTGCCCACGACCGCCCAGGACAGCGGGTCGATCCCGCGGGCGCGCAGGTTGGCGAAGAGCAGCGACCAGTCGGTCCGGGTGAAGTCGACGTTGGGGAAGAGGTTCACTACCGCCATCGAGAGCAGGCCGGCCTGGAAGAGCTCGAGCACCAGCGCGTCGTCCGGGCCGCGGGCGAAGACCTGCTGCACCTCGCCCCGGCCGGTGACGATGTGGGTGTCGTACGCCTGGTGCCACCTGGCCTCGGCCTGGCGCCGGGCGGCCTGCCTGGCGTCGGCGACCTCGTCGTCGGTCCGGTCGCCGGAGTCGGCCGAGGCCAGGGCGCTGGCCAGCTCGGCGATGATGCGGTCGACCTCGTCGTTGAAATCCTGCACGTGGCCGGCCCAGCAGGCGACCCCGACCGAGGCCTGCGCCACGGCGCCGCGGACCGCCTCGGCGTCCTGGCTCACCCGCCGGCCCGCCTGTCCGGCCTCTGGGGCGCCCATCCCGTGCCAGTTCGCCGGGACCGGCGAGTACGCCTGGCGGGTGGTGGAGTCGAGGCTCAGCGCGGCACCGGCCTCCCCGGCCAGTGAGCTACTCGTCCCTGCCAGCGCGTCCGGGCTGGCAGGGTGCTTGTCGAGTGGTTGGAGTGCGGTCACAGGCCCTCTACCTCGCTACGACAGGTTCGCTACCAGGGGTTCGGGTTCGCTACCACGGGTTCGGATAGGCGCGGGCGACGCTGGGCATCGCAGGTAACCGATTGGCCAGCCTGGCATACCCGGCCAAGGTCGTCAATGAGCCAGGGGCCGGCGGCTCCCGAGTGACCGTGTCGACATGACGGGTTGTCGTTGCGTCGTCATGGTTGAGTTAGCACAATGGCCGGCGAACCGGGCAGTTCACAGACCGAGGGGGAGAACATGGCGGACGGCTTCCTGGACCTCTTTCCCGACCTGGTGGCGGCCGCCGGGGGCCGGACCGCCGCCACGTCCGGGCAGTGGGCGGCGTGGGCCGGGCGGACGGAGACGCTGTTGCGCAACGCGGCTGCGGACGCGAGGGAGCCGGTGGTCACCGCGGCGGTCGAGGACCACCTGTCCCGGTGGAACCCGAGGATGCAGGGGCTGGCCACGAACGCCGACGCGCTGGGCACCAACGCCGCCTCGGCGGCCAACGTGGTGGCCAACGCGGACACCGCCTCGGCCGGAGTCCTGTCCTACGACGCAGCCAGCGTGTACTCGGCGGCCGGGCAGCTCGCCAGGCCCATCACCGGGTGACAGCGGCTGGGCCTGACCGGACCTTTCGCCGCCTTGTCGGATCGAGGACGCAGTGCTGGACAACCAACACCTAACAGAGGTATTCCGGGCGTGGCAAAGGTGATGCCCGGTCTGGAGCTGCGCCTACCCGAACGTCCTAATTCCCGGTTCGACTAGGGCAACGTCGGCCGAACGGCCACTCTAGACCTGTGCCAGCGGTTGGCGGGCCGGTGCCTCCGTTCTCCCGGGGCGGCGAGTGTGGCACGATCGTCTTACGATGTCCGATCGTGTTTATTAATCGACAGGAGCTTTCGATGCGCGCAGGTAGGCTGGGCCGCTGGGTTGGGCGCATAGCCGCCCTGGCTGTGCTGGCCGGCGTCGTGCTCGCAGCGGGCGACTCAGCGTCCACCAACAACGAGTGGGAGTGGACCGCAGGGACGCCGGGGATCGTGTCCGGTCTCCGATAACCCATCGACTCGCGGGGCATTGAGGTGGTGAAGCCAGCGGGTCGACGGGGTTCGCCGCAGTACGCGTGGTTCATCACCGGCCCACTCGCTGTCTTTGCGGCCGCGAGCACAGCTGTGCTCGCGGCCGTACACCCCGTGCGGGCAGCTGACTGGCCGCTGGCCATCCTGTTCCTCGGGTTCTTTGTCGCGGCCGAGACCGCCGTGCTGCACGGTGTGGTGCGGCGCCAGGGCCTCTCCGTCACGATCAACGAGATCCCGCTGGTCGTAGGGCTGTTCTACCTGTCGCCGCTGGTGCTGGTCCTGGTACGGGTGACCAGCTCCATCCTGATCCAGCTGCGCCGGCGCACGATCCCACTCAAGCTCTGGTTCAACGTCGCCTCCACCGCCGCCGCGACATCCCTGGCCAGCCTGGTGGTGGCCGGGCTCGGCCTGACGCCGGAGAGCCAGCTCACCCCCCAGGTCGGCGTGGCCCTGTTCGTGGCCGTGACGTTCAGCTTCGTGCTCACCGTCGCCGCGGTCAGCGCCGTGATCACCCTGGTGCAGGGCTGGCAGGCGAGCAAGGGGCTGCTGCGCTCCGCGCTGGTCTCGACCGGCATTGCTGTGATCAACATCGCGGTCGGCCTCATCGTCCTCGTCGTGCTGAAGCTGGCGGCGTGGGCGGTCCTGCCGCTGCTGGTCCTCGCCGCCGCACTGGTGCTGGTCTACCGCTCCTACGCACAGTTCCTGCGGCAGCACAAGACGCTCACCGAGCTCTACGAGCTGATGCGGGCGATCGAGCGTACGGGTCACGACGGCACCCTCCCGGACGCACTGCTGGGGCGGGTGCGCGAGCTGCTGCAGGCGGAGTACGCCACGCTGTGGCTGCCCGCCCAGGGCCGCCACCCCGAGGTCCTGCTCACCGCCCGGGTGGACGACCCGGGTCTGCTGGACTTCCCCGGCACACCCGACATACTGCGCAGCCGCGCGGTCGATCGGGCGCAGACCATCGCCGTGGGTGCCAAGCTCGGCGGCCCCGACGACCAGGAGCTGCTCGACCAGATGCAGAAGAAGGGCACGAAGGACGCGATCGTCGTGCCGCTGCGCTCGGGGAACGCGGTGATCGGCAGCCTCGAGGTCGCCAACCGGCTGGGCGACCTGGTTCACTTCCGCCCGAGCGACGTACGGGTGCTGGAGACCCTCGCCGCACACGCCGCCGTCGCGGTGGAGAACTCGCGCCTGGTGGACCGGCTGCGCTTCGACGCCTACCACGACACGCTCACCGGCCTGCCCAACCGCCGGCGCATGATCGCGTCGCTGGAGGAGGCGCTGAAGGTCAAGGCGCCGGGCGAGGTCGTCGCGGTGCTGCTCTTCGACATCGACGGGCTGCGCGACGTGAACGACTCGCTCGGGCACACCGCCGGCGACCGGCTGGTCGTCGAGGTGGCTCGCCGGCTGCGCGCGCTCGCCCCGGCCGCGGCGCTGGTGGGCCGGGTGGGTGGCGACGAGTTCGCGGTGACGCTGCGCACCGGCAGCGCCGACTGCGCCGCGGTGCTCGCGACGCACCTGCACGCCGCGTTGCAGGAGCCGATGGACTTCGGCGCGCTCACGCTGGACGTGGACACCGCGGTGGGCGTGGCGGTCCACCCCGACCACGGCTCCGAGCCGGCGACCCTGCTGCAACGTGCCGACCTGGCCACGCACGCCGCCAAGGCCACACCGGCCGGCGTACGGCTGTTCAACCCGGGGCTGGAGTCGCGGTCGGTGCGCCGCCTCGGCCTCGCCGGTGACCTGCGCCGGGCGCTGGAGACCGACGAGCTGGACGTCTACTTCCAGCCCAAGGTCTCGCTGCGGGACCGCCGCCTGGTCGGAGTCGAGTGCCTGGCCCGCTGGGAGCACCCGACCCACGGCTCGGTCGCGCCGGAGGACTTCGTCGCGGTCGCCGAGCACACCGGCCAGCTCAGCCGCTTGACGGACGCCGTACTCATGGCCGGGCTGCGGCGGTGCCGGGAGTGGGTGGAGGCCGGGCGTCCGCTGGGCGTTGCGGTCAACCTCTCGCCGCGCACACTGCTGGACCCCGACTTCCCGGGGCGGGTGGAGGAGCTGCTCGGCGAGTACGGGGTGGAGGCCGACCGGCTGACGTTGGAGATCACCGAGGACGGGGTGGTCGGCGACACCGACCGCCCGCTGCCCACCCTGCGCCGCCTGCACGAGATCGGGGTACGGCTGGCCGTCGACGACTTCGGCACGGGGTACTCTTCCCTGTCCTACCTGCGCCGGCTGCCGGTCAACGAGGTCAAGGTCGACCGCACCTTCGTGCAGGGCATGGCGACGGACCCGGGCGACCTGGCGATCGTGCGGGCGGTCGTGGACCTCTCCCGGCACTTCGGGCTGACCGTGGTGGCCGAGGGAGTGGAGAGCGAGCTGACGCTCAACCTGCTGGAGGAGATGGGCTGCGACATCGGCCAAGGTTTCCTGTTCAGCCGGCCGCTGCCGTACGAGCGGCTGGAGGCGTGGTTCGGCGCGCAGACCGAGGCCGAGCCGACGCCCGCCGGTGAGGTCCGCCGCCTACGGGCTGTGCCGTGAGCCCGGGGCGTCCCGCCGTGGGCGGGATGTCGATTTCACCGGCGGCAGGCCGCCGTGTACTCTTACCCGTGCTCGCCCCCTTAGCTCAGACGGCAGAGCGTCTCCATGGTAAGGAGAAGGTCTACGGTTCGATTCCGTAAGGGGGCTCCACCGGGTCGCAGGGCCCGTACGGCGGTGTAGCTCAGATGG
>DASSUC010000359.1:0-2251 GCA_035707405.1 Micromonosporaceae bacterium
TCGCCGCCGCCTCGCCCAGGAACGCCAGGGCCGGGTCGCCCGGCAGGAGCATCGTGATCGAGAAGGTGACGGCGGTGACCAGCAGCAGCGTCGGGATCGCGTGCAGGAGGCGCCTGAGCAGATACGTCTTCAACCCGGCCCTCCGACGGCCGACGGGACGCCAGGGGGCTCCGAGAGCCGGTGCACCGTCATGCTAGAGTCGGGCGGGGTGAGTGTCAAGGCAACGAGCCATCGGCTGTCGCCTTTCAGCATCCCCACCCGTCATCCTGACTTGAGATTGGACAAAGTGCGACCCAGGGCCGGGGCGGCTGGCGGGACGAGCGCCGGGGTGGGATGCTGTGGGTATGCAACCCACCACAGCGGAGGCCACCCTGTCGCAGTTCCGCCAGGCGGTGTACCGGACCCTGGGTCGTCGGAAGGATACCCTGTTCGAGCTGTTGGAGGCAGCGGTGGGATCGCCCGGCCCGGCCAACCTGGTCCACCTGAGCCTGGCGCCGGCGTTCCGCCGCCGCTGGCCGAGCGCCAGCGACGCGCTGGCCGACGGGCAGGTCCGGCCGGCGCGGTGCCGGGCGCTGATCCACGCGCACCTGGCCGACCCGGCCGGGCCGGGCCGGCCGGTCTGGGCCGGCGACGGCACGCCCTGGCCGCGGCCGGCGGCCAAGGCCAGCCCGGAGCGGACCTACGGCCATCGCAGCACGCCGGGCATCCCGCAGGACGGGGTGGTCCCGGCCTGGGAGTACGAGTGGCTGGTCGAGGTGCCGGAGCCGGGCAGCAGCTGGGTGCGGCCGCTGGACGTGCGGCGGCGCGGGCCGCGCTCCGGCACCCCGACCGAGGTCACGATCCGGCAGTTGCGGGCGGCGCTGGCGCGGCGGCCGGCCGGGGCGGCCCGCCCGGTGGGGGCCTACGACAGCACCTACGATCCGGTCACCTTCGCGCGGGCGAAGCTGCCGCTGGACCTGCTGGTGCGGCTGCGCTCGAACCGCCGCTTCTACCGCGAGCCGGGGCCGTACAAGGGGCGCGGCGGCCCGGCCAAGCACGGGCCGGTCTTCAAGCTGCCGGACCCGGCCACCCACGGCCCGCCGGACCGCAGCGCGGCGCTGGAGGACCCGGTCCACGGGCGGGTCCAAGTCGACGCCTGGGAGCGCCTGCACGTCCAGACGGCCGCCGACGTGCCCTTCACCGTCGTGCGGGTCCAGGTCGAGCGGCTGCCGCGGCACGCCCGGACGCCCAAGCCGCTCTGGCTGGCCTGGGTCGGCGGGCCGCTGCCGGCCGACCTGCTGGACCTGTGGCGCTGGTACAGCCTGCGGTTCGTCATCGAGCATGGCTTCCGCTTCCTGAAGCACGACCTCGGCTGGACGACGGTCCGCCCGGCCCACCCCCAGGCGGCCGACCGCTGGAGCTGGCTGCTGGCCCTGGCGCTGTGGGCCCTCTGGCTGGCCCGCCCGCTGGTGGCCGACCAGCGCCTGCCCTGGGAGCGGCCGCTCCCGCCCGAGCGGCTGACCCCGGCCCGGGTCCGCCGCGCCTGCGCGCCGCTCTTCCTGCGCCTCGGGACGCCGGCCCGCCCGGTCCGGCCGCGCGGGAAAGCCCCGGGCCGCCGCCGCGGCCAGCGCCCGGGGCCGCGCCCCCGCCACCCGGTCGTCCGCAGGCACCCGAAACGGGCGGCTTAGCGCGACGCTTCACCAGCAAGATTGTCCAAACACCAAATCCTGAGCGCCAGCGAAGGATCCCGGTCCCGGCCTGGCTGTCCGACAGACGAAGCCGTCCGGGTCGGTCCGCGGCGCGTCCTTGGTCGGCGGCGGGATGCGGGCGATGTCCTCGTAGCCCAGCCGGGCCGGGACGAGCCCGAGCTGCTCGAATAGGCGGCTGTAGAAAGCCGTCTCGCGCGCGGCGCGGACGGTCTGGGACCGGAAGCGGCGGATCTGAATGTCGCGGCGGGTCGCCTCGTCGAGGGCCGGGCTGCCGACCAACGCGGCACCCTCGGCGTCGATCGCGCCGAACTCCTCGCGCGTCTCGCGCAGGTCCCGGGTCAGCCGTTCGAGCGAGCCCCCGTCGAACGAGATCCCGAACAGGATGGATGCCGCGAAGCGCAACTGGGCGAACACCTCGGCGAGCATCCCCGCGACCTCCTCGCGATCGGCGCCGGGCTCCGGCGAGGGTGGGCGGGCGGCTTGGATCTCCGCCCCGCCACCCTCGCCAACCGGAGCCGCCTAGTTCATCAGCCGCATGAACCCGACGCAGTTGAGGGCCGAGA
>DASSUC010000360.1:0-5630 GCA_035707405.1 Micromonosporaceae bacterium
CCGGTCGGGCTGGTGCGAGGCAGGCGCGACGGGGACGGGTTCTCCCTGGCGCAGTACGTCAACGACCGCCCGTACGCGGCCTCGTCGATGCTCGCCGTGGCGCTCGGCCGGGTCTTCCGCACCGCGATGTCGGGACGGTGCGACGCCCGTCCGGAGCTGGCGGCGCGGCCGCTCCGGCTTGAGGTGCACGTGCCGGCGCTGCCGTGCCGGGGCGGGGCCGAGGTCGCACGGCGGCTGTTCGTCCCGCTTGGCTGGGCGGTTCAGGCGACGGCGGTGCCGCTGGACCCGCTGGTGCCGGGGTGGGGCGAGTCGCGCTACGTCGACCTGCGCCTGTCGGGTGAGCTGCGCCTGGCGGACGCGCTCAACCACCTGTACGTGCTGCTGCCGGTGCTGGACAACGCCAAGCACTACTGGGTGACGACGGACGAGGTGGACAAGCTGGTCCGGGCTGGCGCGGGGTGGCTGCATGCGCACCCCGAGCGGGACCTGGTCGCCCGCCGGTACCTGGCGCACCGGAAGGAGCTCGTCGCCACGGCCGTTGGCCGGCTCGCCGAGGTCGACGACGCCGAGCCCGAGGCGCTGGACAACGCGGTTCCGGACGGGGAGGCCGAAGGCGTGCCGGAGCGGCAGGTGGCCCTGGCCGAGCAGCGTACGGGCGCGGTCCTCGCGGCCCTGCGCGCGGCCGGCGCCACCCGCGTGGTGGACCTCGGCTGCGGTGAGGGCGCGCTGCTGCGGGTGCTGCTGAAAGACCCCGCGTTCGTCGAGATGCTCGGCGTGGACGTGTCCGCCCGGGCACTGGAGACCGCCGCCCGCCGGCTGCGGTTGGAGCGGATGCCGGAGCGGCAGCGGGAGCGGGTCCGGCTCATCCAGTCCTCGCTGACCTACCGGGACGACCGGATCGCCGGCTATGACGCGGCCGTCCTGATGGAGGTCGTCGAGCATGTGGACCCGCCGCGCCTCGGCGCGCTGGAGCGCACCGTCTTCGGGCACGCGAGGCCGGGCACAGTCGTGGTGACCACCCCCAACGTCGAGCACAACGTCCGGTACGCGGACCTGCCGGCCGGTGCCATGCGCCACCGCGACCACCGCTTCGAGTGGACCCGGGCGCAGTTGCGCCGCTGGGCCGCTGCGACCGCATCGACGTACGGCTACGACGTGCGGTTCCTGCCGGTCGGTGTGGACGACCCTGAGGTCGGGCCGCCGACGCAGATGGCCGTGTTCGAAACCACCAGGGGTGCCTGATGGCCGAGCTTGCCGTACCTCAGCTGTCTCTCGTCGCGCTGGTCGGTGTGTCCGGGTCGGGCAAGTCGACCTTTGCGCGCGCCCACTTCGGCCCGTACGAGGTGCTCTCCAGCGACTTCTGCCGGGGCCTGGTGGCGAACGACGAGAACGACCAGGCCGCCAGCTCCGACGCGTTCGACGTGCTGCACTACATCGCCGGCAAGCGGCTCGCGGCCGGGCACCTGACCGTCGTCGACGCGACCAACGTGCTTCCGGAGGCCCGTGCCCAGCTGGTCGAGCTGGCCCGGTCGCACGACGTGCTGCCGGTCGCGATCGTGCTGGACGTGCCCGAGAAGGTGTGCCTGGAGCGTAACGCCCGCCGCGCCGACCGCGCCTTCGGCGCCCATGTCGTGCGCCGCCAGCGCGACCAGCTGCGCCGGTCGCTGCGGGGTCTGGCCCGGGAGGGGTTCCGCAAGGTGCACGTGCTGCGCGGCGTCGAGGAGGTCGCCGCCGCCCGGATCGTGCGGGAGCGGCTGCTCAACGACTACCGGCAGGAGACCGGCCCGTTCGACGTCATCGGCGACATCCATGGCTGCCGGGCCGAGCTGGAGACCCTGCTCGGGCGGCTGGGCTACGAGCTTGTCCGGGACGGCGAGGGGCGACCGGTCGACGCCATACACCCGCAGGGTCGCAAGGCCGTGTTCCTCGGCGACCTGGTCGACCGCGGCCCCGACACGCCGGGGGTGCTGCGTCTGGTCATGGGGATGACCGCCGCGGGACACGCGCTGGCCGTGCCGGGAAACCACGAGAACAAGCTGGTACGCGCGCTGTCCGGGCGCAACGTCCAGGTCACGCATGGCCTGGCCGAGTCCCTGGCGCAGCTCGCCGGGGAGACCGAGGAGTTCCGCGGTCAGGTCGAGTCGTTCTGCCGCGACCTGGTCTCGCACCTGGTCCTCGACGGCGGCCGGCTGGTGGTCGCCCACGCCGGCCTGAAGGAGGCCTACCACGGCCGGGCGTCGGCCCGGGTGCGCAGCTTCGCGCTCTACGGCGAGACCACCGGGGAGACCGACGAGTTCGGGCTGCCGGTGCGGTATCCGTGGGCGGTCGACTACCGCGGCGCGGCTACTGTCCTCTATGGACATACGCCGACTCCGGAGCCGGAGTGGGTCAACAACACCATGTGCCTGGACACCGGGTGCGTGTTCGGCGGGAGGCTGACCGCCCTGCGTTACCCGGAGAGGGAGGTCGTCGCCGTACCCGCGCAGCGGGTCTGGTACAAGCCGGCCAGGCCTTTCCCGCCGGCCGAGGCGGTGCCCGCCCCCGCCCCTGCCTCTGCCACGGCGGGCCGGCGCGAGCCGGACGTCCTCGACATCACCGACGTGCTCGGCAGGCGGGTGGTCGAGACGCGCCACCACGGCCGCGTCACCGTACGGGAGGAGCAGGCCGCCGGCGCGATCGAGGTCATGAGCCGCTTCGCCATCGACCCGCGCTGGCTGCTGTACCTACCGCCGACCATGGCGCCGTGCGCCACCTCACGCCTGCCCGACCTGCTCGAGCACCCGGCCGAGGCGTTCGACGCGTACCGAGCCGACGGGGTTGCCCGGGTGATGTGCGAGGAGAAGCACATGGGCTCCCGCGCCGTCGTCCTGGTCTGCCGCGACAGTGCGACCGTCCGGGCCCGGTTCGACGGGGGCGACGGGGCTAGCGGCGCGGTGTACACCCGCACGGGCCGCCCGTTCTTCGCTCCGGACCGGACCGAGGAGCTGCTGGACCGGCTGCGCACGGCGGTGGCAGCCGCGGGGCTGTGGGGCGAGCTGGACACCGGGTGGCTGCTGCTCGACTGCGAGCTGCTGCCCTGGTCGGTCAAGGCCGAGGACCTGCTCCGCCACCAGTACGCGGCGGTCGGCGCGGCGGCCCGGGCGGCGCTGCCCGCGGCTGTCGACGCTCTCCGGGCGGCGCGGGAGTCCGGTCTTGACGTTGCCGCGCTCCTCGCCCGCACCCAGGCCCGGACGGCCAACGCCGACGCGTTCACCGCGGCGTACCGGCGCTACTGCTGGCCGGTCGACGGCCTCGACGGGGTACGCCTGGCTCCGTTCCAGGTCCTTGCCACGGAAGGCGCGACGTACCAGGAGCGGGACCACGGCTGGCACCTGTCGGTCGCCGACCGCATCGCGGCCGTCGCACCCGAGCTGGTGCAGGTGACGCGCCGGCTCGCCGTCGACACCACCGACCCTGACTCGACCGCTGCTGGTGTCGAGTGGTGGGAGCGGCTGGTCACGGCCGGCGGCGAAGGCATGGTGGTCAAGCCGTACGGCAACCTCACCCGCGGCCGGAAGGGGCTGGTCCAGCCGGGCATCAAGGTCCGCGGCCGGGAGTACCTGCGCATCATCTACGGTCCTGACTACTCCGAGCCGGCGAACCTGGACCGGCTACGCCAGCGCGGTCTCGGCGCGAAACGGTCGCTCGCGCTGCGCGAGTATGCCCTCGGGCTCGAAGCGCTGGACCGCGTCGCGCGTGGGGAGCCGCTCTGGCGCGTCCACGAGGCGGTCTTCGCCGTGCTCGCGCTGGAGTCCGAACCGGTCGACCCGCGGCTGTAGCCATGACGACCGCCGGGCCTGCGAGCGGCCAAGAGACAAGGACCCGGATGCGACAGGCACGTAGGTGGGCACGCGGAGTCGAGATGGCGTAGGAAAGTCTGCCCGATCTGAGTACATATGTCCCCAGCGACGGTGGTGGGGCGTGGCAGCCCATAGTCTCGTCGAGAACGGTGGAGATCGGCGCCGACCGAGTGCTCGGGCTGCGAGGCTGGTCATCCAGGCACGGTGGGCGCGAGCAGGACCGAGGCTGCACGTAAGCGGAGGAGACAGTGAGTTCCAGCAACCGCGACCATCCCGACCTCCCCCCGCCGCGGCTGGTGGAGCTCAGCGACGGCGTGTACGGGTACGTCCAGCCCGACGGCAGCTGGTGGGTAAACAACACCGGCGTCCTCGTGGGCCGTCGCGGAGTGGTCAGCATCGACAGCTGCTCCACCGAGCGGCGTACCCGCGACTACCTCGCCGCGGTCGCCACGCTCTCCCGCCAGCCGATCCGTACGCTGGTCAACACCCATCACCACGGCGACCACACCTTCGGCAACTACCTCTTCCCGAACGCGACGATCGTCGGCCATGAACGGATCCGGCAGGAGATGCTTGACTTCGGTCTCCCCGGCCAGCTGCCGTTCTGGGAGCCGGTCGAGTGGGGAGACATCGAGCTCGAGCCGCCGTTTCTCACCTTCACCGACGCCGTCACGCTGCACGTCGACGACCTACGGGTCGAGGTGCGCTATGCCGGCCGCCCGGCCCACACCACCAACGACTGCATCGTGTGGATCCCGGAACGCAAGGTGCTGCTCTCCGGCGACCTGCTGTTCAACGGCGGCACGCCGTTTCTGCTGACGGGCTCGGTCGCCGGCGCCCTCCAGGTCCTCGACGAGCTGCGCAAGCTCGGCGCGGAGACGATCCTGCCCGGGCACGGGGACGTCGCGGGGCCGGGCCTCATCGACGACTGCGCCCGCTACCTGGACTTCGTGCTGGATCTGGCCGGCCGGGGCCGCGCGGCCGGGCTGACCCCGTTGCAGCTGGCCCGCGAGACCGACCTCGGCGACTTCGCCGGCCTGCTGGACAGCGAACGGATCGTCGGCAACCTGCACCGCGCCTACGCCGAACTCGACGGTCTCGACCCGGGTGGCAGGATCGACATCGTCGCCGCCCTGACCGACATGGTCGCCTACAACGGCGGTCGGCCACTGACCTGCCTGGCCTGACAGAGGAGCCAAGGATGCGTTGGGCGACCTACGTCTCCCCTACCGATGAGATGCGGCACGTCGGCCTGTTCGTGGACGGCGCGCTGCACGGTCTGCGCGACAGGGTGGCGCTGACCGACCTGATCGCCGACGGTGCGGTCCTCACCGGAGCGGCCCGGCGCGCCCGGACCGACCCCTTCGAGGTGCTCGCCCCGGACCAGGCCAGGCTGTGTGCTCCCGTTCCCACGCCCCCGTCGGTGCGCGACTTCATGGCGTTCGAGAACCACGTCGTCACGTCCCTGAAGGCGCTCGGCCGGCAGGTCGACCCGGGCTGGTACGAGCAGCCGGTGTTCTACTTCTCCAACCCGGCCGCCATCCGCGGGCCCCATGACGACATCCCGATCGCCCCGGGTTGCGCGCAGTGGGACTACGAGCTCGAAGTCGCCGCGGTCATCGGGCGGCCGGGCACGGACCTGCACCCCGAACAGGCTGAGGCGCACATCGCGGGATACACCATCTTCTGCGACTGGAGCGCCCGGGACGTGCAGACCCGGGAGATGCGGCAGCTGCTCGGCCCGGCCAAGGGCAAGGACACCGCCACCAGCATCGGGCCGTTCCTGGTGAC
>DASSUC010000361.1:0-8837 GCA_035707405.1 Micromonosporaceae bacterium
CATCGCGCAGAAGGAGTGGCTCTTCCCGCCCCAGCCGCACCTGCGGCTGATCGGCGACCTGATGGAGTACTGCGCCCACCAGATCCCCAGGTACAAGCCGCTGTCGGTGTCCGGCTACCACATCCGCGAGGCGGGCTCCACTGCCGCGCAGGAGCTGGCGTACACGCTCGCGGACGGGTTCGCCTACGTCGAGCTGGGCAAGTCCCGCGGCCTGGACGTCAACGTCTTCGCCCCCGGGCTCAGCTTCTTCTTCGACGCGCACGTCGACTTCTTCGAGGAGATCGCCAAGTTCCGGGCGGCCCGGCGGATCTGGGCCCGGTGGCTGCGTGACGTCTACGGCGCCACCAGCGACAAGGCGCTGTGGCTGAAGTTCCACACGCAGACCGCCGGTGTCTCGCTCACCGCGCAGCAGCCCTACAACAACGTGGTACGCACCGCGGTGGAGGCCCTGGCGGCGGTGCTCGGCGGCACCAACTCGCTGCACACCAACGCGCTCGACGAGACCCTCGCCCTGCCCACCGCCGAGTCCGCGGAGATCGCCCTGCGTACCCAGCAGGTGCTCATGGAAGAGACCGGGGTGACCAACGTCGCCGACCCGCTCGGCGGGGCCTGGTACGTCGAGGCGCTGACCGACCAGGTCGAGGCCGAGGCCGAGCGCATCTTCGCCCGGATCCGGGACATGGGCAGCGACGGGTCGATCACCTCCGGCATCCTGCGGGGCATCGAGGACGGCTGGTTCATGGCGGAGATCGCCGAGTCGGCCTTCGCCTACCAGCAGGCGCTGGAGAAGGGCGACAAGAAGATCGTCGGGGTGAACTGCCACACCGGCACCGTCTCCCGCGAACTGGAGATCCTGCGCATCTCGCACGAGGTCGAGCTGGAGCAGCGGGAGCTGCTGGCGCGGCGCCGCGCCGACCGGGACGACGCGGCGGTGCGGGCCGCGCTCGGCCGCATGGTGGAGGTGGCGCGCACCGACGAGAACCTGGTCCCGGCCATGCTCGACGCCGCCCGCGCCGAGGCCACGCTGGGCGAGATCTGCGGGGCGCTGAAGGAGGAGTGGGGCGGCTACCGGGAGCCGGCCCGCTTCTGAGGGCAGAGGTCGCCGCAGCGGGATGTCACCTTGCCGGCGCGCCTTGCGGTACCGCGCCCGGTGCCGGTAGGCGCGTGCCAGACTAGGGAACCATGAGCGATCCCCGTACCACTTCGTCGATCTTCACCCGAGGCGCGGTGGACCTGTCCGCGCTGCGGGCGGCGCCGAGCCGTACCCCTGCCGGGCCGGCCCCGGCCGGGGGCGCACCCGCCGGTCCGGCGGGCGGCGGCGCACCGGGCGGGGGCGGCGTCACCGTCATCGACGTGACCGAGGCGACCTTCCAGTCCGAGGTCCTGGAGCGCTCACTGCACACCCCGGTCGTCATCGACTTCTGGGCCGAGTGGTGCGGGCCGTGCAAGCAGCTGTCACCGGTGCTGGAGAAGCTCGCGGTCGAGGGCGGCGGCGCGTGGGTGCTGGCAAAGGTGGATGTCGACGCCAACCCCCGGCTGGCGCAGATGTTCCGGACCCAGACCATCCCGACGGTGTACGCGATCGTGGGCGGCCAGCCGATCGACGCGTTCACCGGGGTGGTGCCCGAGACACAGCTGCGGCAGTGGATCGACGCGGTGCTCAAGGCGGCCGGCATGGCGGTCGAGACGCCCGCGGACCCGCAGCTGACCGCCGCGGACGAGGCGCTGGTCGCCGGCGACCTGGACGCGGCCGAGCGGGCGTACAAGAAGATCCTGGCGGAGGCGCCCGCGGACCAGGCGGCCGAGGCGGGCCTGGCGCAGGTGGCCCTGGCCCGGCGGGTGGAGCGGGTGGACCCGGCGAAGGCGCTGGCCGCCGCCCAGGCCGCCCCCGACGACGTGCCGGCGCAGCTGCTCGCGGCCGACGTGGAGGTGCTGACCGGGCAGGCCGAGCGGGCGTACGCGCGGCTGGTGGAGCTGATCCGTCGCAGCGCCGGGGACGACCGGGAGACCGTCCGCAAGCACCTGGTCTCGCTGTTCACCGTGGCCGGCCCGGACGACCCGGCGGTGGCGGCGGCCCGCCGCGCGCTGGCGATGGTGCTGTTCTGACCGGCGGCCCCGGGATGCGCCGCATCGCCGTGCTGGATGCTCCGTCGAACCTGGGCCTGCGCCCACCGACGGCGACATCCGTGCCGGGGTGCGCCAAGGCGCCCGGGGCACTGCGCGACCAGGGCCTGCTCGCCCGGCTCGGCGCCAGGGACGCCGGCTGCCTCACCCCCCCGCGGTACGACCCGGGCGACTGGCGCCCCGGCGACGGGGTCTGCCACGCGGCCGAGATCGCCGACTACTCGCTGCGCCTGGCGGACCGGATCGGTGCCCTGCTGGACGCCGGAGAGCTGCCGCTCATCCTGGGCGGAGACTGCTCGGTGCTGATCGGCTCGGCGGTGGCGATGCACCGGTACGGCACCGAGACCGGCACCCGGACCGGCCTGGTCTTCGTGGACGGGCACTCCGACTTCCGGCACCCGGGGAACGCCTCCTACGTCGGTGCGGCGGCCGGCGAGGACCTGGCGCTCGTCACCGGTCGCGGGCAGCCGGACCTGGCCGCGATCGAGGGGCGGCGGCCCTACTTCCGCGACCTGGACGTGGTGGTGCTGGGCATCCGGGCGCACGACGAGTACCGGCTGGACCTTCAGGCCGCCGGCATCGCCTTCCGGTCCGTGCCCCAGCTGCGGGCGGAGGGCGCGGCGCGCAGCGCGCAGTGGGCCCGCGACCAGCTCGCCGACTGTGCTGGCTACTGGGTGCACGTCGACGTCGACGTGCTGGACCCGGCGGTAATGCCGGCGGTGGACGCCCCCGACCCCGGCGGCATCGCCTACGCCGAGCTGGAGCTGCTGCTGGCCGGTCTGGTCGCCACCCCCCGCTGCCTGGGCGTTGAGCTGACCGTTTTCGACCCGGACTACGACCTGGACGGCGGCTACGCGGCGGAGATCGTCAACGCGCTCGCCAGCGGGCTGGCTCCGGCGGTGGCCGGCCCGGGTGCCGCCTGGGGCGGTTCCGCGGGGGACGGTGCCAGCGGGGACGACGGCGAGCCGGCCGCGGCGGATCCTGCGGGCATCCAGGTGCCGGCCGTGGAGCCGGCCGCCGAGCCGGCCTGAGACCGGCGTGGCTCAGCCTGGCTGGGCGGCGGCCAGGTGCACCACCTTCGTGTACGTCAGTTCGTCCAGCAGCTCGGGGCCGTAGCCGTACCCCTGCCCGCTGGCCCGGCGGGGGTGGGCTGAGCCGCCCGGGGCGCCGCCGAAGACGCTGTTCACCTTTACCGTGCCGACCGGCAGCTCGTGCCAGGCCTGCGTGGCGTGCGCCAGGTCCGGCGTGAGTACGGTCGCCGCCAGCCCGTACGCCGACTCGGCCGCCCGCCCGAGCGCCTCCTCGAACGAGCCCACGACCGCCACCGGGGCGACCGGCCCGAACGTCTCCTCGCACATGGCCGGCATCTCGTCCGTGCAGCCGCAGAGCACGGTCGCCGGGTAGAAGGCGCCCGGCCCCTCCGGGATGTTCCCGCCACACAGGACATCGGCGCCCGAGCGGCCGGCGTCGTCCACATGCCCGTGCACGTGCTCCCGGTGGCGGCGGTCCACCAGCGGGCCCAGCTGGGTGCCGTCGTCAAGACCCGAGCCGGTCTTGAGCCCCTGGGCCTGGCTGACCAGCTCGGCCAGGAACCGCTCGGCCAGCGCCTGGTGCACGTAGATGCGCTCCACCGACACGCAGATCTGCCCGGCGTTGGCGAACGAGCCGATCGCCGCCTGAGCGGCGGCCCAGGCCGGGTCCACGCCGGCGTCCACGATGAGGGGGTCGCAGCCGCCGTTCTCCAGCAGCGCCTTGGCGCCGGTGCACGCGCACGCCGCGGCGACCGCCTGCCCGGCGGTGCTCGACCCGACGTGGGCGACCACGTCCAGCCGCTGCGCGGTCAGCTCCACCCCGACGTGGCCGTCGCCGGTGAGCGTGGTCAGCACGCCTTCGGGCAGCTCGCCGGCGAGCAGCTCGCCGAGCAGCCAGCCGGTCGCCGGCGTACGCTCGCTCGGCTTGTAGACCGCGGTGTTCCCGGTGACCAGAGCGGCACCGAGGAGCCCGCAGGAGACGGCGACCGGGTCGTTCCACGGCGTGATGACCGCCACCACGCCGCGCGGCTCGTACACCATCAGGTCGGCTGCTCCGGGCGTGCCGGCCAGGCTCCGGCCGCGGTGCAGCGGACCCAGCTCGGCGTACTGCCGCAGGGTGTCGATGCCGGCCTGGACCCCGGCGCGGGCGTCGCGCAGCGGCTTGCCCATCTCGCGTGTGGTCAGCCAGGCCAGGGCGTCCGCTTGGCGCTCGACCGCGGAGGCCGCCCGGGCGACCGCCGCGCCCCGCTGCGCCGCAGGGGTACGGGTCCAGCCGGGCTGCGCCGTCCGGGCCGCCTCGACCGCCGCCTCGACCTCCTCCGGCGTGGCGTTGGGCGCCTCGATGAACGGCGTGCCGTCGGCCGGGTCCTCGATCCGGGTGAGCCCGTACCCGCGGTCGCCTCCCCAGCCCTCCCGGACGCGGCGCACGACCTCCTCCATGGTCACCAGGTAGCCGGCGGACGGGGCTCCTAAACCGGTGATCGGGGAGTATGCCAGCCCGCGGTGCCGCCGCCTGGTGGACCGGCTGACCCCCCGGTGCGGCTGGCCGGGCCTGCTCAGCCGGGGGCATGCTCAGGCCGGGGCCCGCTCAGCCGGGGCTGCTCAGGCCGGGGGCAGGCCGCGCAGGAACGCCTCGGCGATCGGCACCGCGGATGCGGTGCTGGACCCGCCGTTCTCCACGAACGCCGCGAACGCGACATCCCCCCGCCACCCGATGAACCACGCGTGGGTGTGCGCCGGGTTGTTGTCGTACTCGGCGGTCCCGGTCTTGCCGTGCACCGGCGGGCCGGGCACGTCGGCCAGGGCCGAGCCGGTGCCCGCGGTGACGACCTCGCGCATCATCGTGCGCAGCGGCTCCAGGGCGGTCGGCTTGAGCTGCTGGCCGGTGGGCGCCGGGCGGGCCGGAGCCGGCTCGGTGACCAGCCGGGGCGGCTGCCAGCCGCCCCGGGCCACCGCAGCCACCGCCGCGGCGAGCGCGACCGGGCTCACGTGGGTCGTACCCTGGCCGAACGCGGCGGCCGCCCGCTCTGCGCCGGAGCCGCCGGTGGAGACGCGGCCGGAGGAGGACAGCACGCCGAGGTCCCAGGACTGCCCGATGCCGAGCGCCCGGCCGGCGTCGGCGAGGCCGGTGTCGCCGAGCCTCGGTGCGAGCGAGGCGAACGCGGTGTTGCACGACTTCGCGAAGTCGACGCGGAACCGCACGTTGCCGAGTGCGAAGTCGTTGGAGTTCTTGAAGGTGCGGCCCTCGACGGTCAGCGTCCTGGGGCACGGCACCACGGTGTCCAGGGTGACCGCGCCGGCCTGGAGCAGCCCGTACGCGGTGACCATCTTGAACGTCGAGCCGGGCGGGACCTGCGCCTCCAACGCGAGGTTGACCGCGCCCCCGTCCGGACCGTTGGCGACCGCGAGCACCGCCGCGTCGCTGACCCGCAGCGCGACCAGCGCCGTGCGCTGGGTCCGGCCGCGCAGCGCCGCCTCGGCCGCGTTCTGCACCGCCACGTCGAGCGTTGTCGTGACCGGGAACCCCGGCTTCGGCTCGGTCCGCCACACCTCGGTCGAGCCGACCGCGCCGTCCGGGGCCCGGTGGGTGATGAGCACGCGCAGCCCCGGCGTGCCGCGCAGCCGTTCGTCGTACTGCCGTTGCAGGCCGGACAGGCCGGCCAGGTCGCCGGCCACGTACCGGCCCGGGTTGGCGTCGACGATCTCCTTGGTGACCTCGCCGACGGTGCCGAGCAGGGCCCGCGCGAACTCGCGGGTCGGCGCGAGCGGGAGCGTGCTCTTGCGGAAGAACACCCCGGGCATCGGGTCCAGCCGCGGCCGGATGGTGAGGAACGGCTGCTCCCGCAGGGACACCACAGGCACGAACGCGTCCGGCTTGGCGGCGGCGACCTGGCCCGGCACGTCCGACATGTCAACCACCACGCCGACCGACCGGAACGCCGCGTCCAGCTCCTTGAGCAGCCCGGGCAGGTCCTTGACGCCACTGGGCTGAAGGCCCACGGCGTACACCGTGCGGTCCTCCACGATGGGCTTGCCGGCACCGTCCAGGATGGTCCCGCGCGGCGGCGCGAGCCGGCCGGTGGCGAGCACGTCACCGCTGGTCAGCTGCGGGTGCACGATGGTCGGCGCCCACACCACCTGCCACTTCTTGTCCCGGTTGCGCGCGAGCTGGACGGTCGACGGGTAGTCCCAGGCGGTGTCCGGCGCCAGCGGCCAGCTCAGCGTCAGCCCGGCGGAGGCCGTGCCGTTGCGCCCGGTGGGCTTCCCGGCCACCGTCACCTGCGGCTTGGGCAGCTCGCCGGAGAGCGACCTGAGCTCTTCGAGCACCTTTGCGGCCGGCAGCCCGTGCCCCTCCGGGGCGACGAAGCCCACCGCGTCGAGGTTGCCGGAGCGCCAGCCGGCCAGGAACGCGTCCAGCGTCGGGCCCGGGCCCGGGTCGCGCGAGCACGCGACAAGGCTCGCGGCCAGCACCCCGCCGGCCAGGGCCGCGGCACTCAGGCGGTCTGCGCTGCGGCGGGCGGCGCTGCGGCGGGCGGGTAGCGCGAGGCGCATGGCCAAGGACCTCCTGGGTACGGGTCTGCCGAGGTCACATTGTTGGGCCCCGGGTGCCCCCGGGGGAGGTCGGGGTCTGGACCGGTGCCAGATCGTTGCCCTGCCGGGCCGAGTAAGATGGTCTATGCCGGACAAAGCGCCATGAGCGGCTGGTCCGAACGCGCGGCCCGTGCTCCGCCGGATGGGTGACCGGCGCGGTGTGCACCTAGGCTGAGCGGAGACGGCACCCACAGCGTTGTGGGACGAGGGGAGTGGCAGCCCATGGACGGGCGTCCGGAGACGGTTGGCGACCGGCAAACCTCCATCAGGAGGGGGGCGACCGCGACCGCGGGCGCGAGCATCGACACGCTTGACCTCGTCCCTGCCGCCACCGACGACGAGGTGGACGACGGCGAGCTGGACGAGCCGGTCCCCAACACCGAGCGGCTGGTCGCCCAGGCGGCGATGCTCGCCGACGACGGCGACGAGGCCGCGCTCGTGTCGCGCTACTGGCGCTTCGCCGCGGACGAGGAGATGATCGGGCGCTCCCCCCACGAGATGCTGGAGGCGGTGCGCAACCACCGCGCGCTGGCCGCGCAGCGCGTGCCGGGAGAGCTCAAGCTGCGCATCACCCTGGCCGGCGACGGGCACTGCGTGATCGAGACGGTCACCGACGACATGCCGTTCCTGGTGGACTCCGTGACCGGGGCGCTGAGCGCCCGCGACCTGGACGTGCAGCTGCTCGTCCACCCGATCGTGGTGGTGCACCGGGAGCCGCTCGGCAAGCTGGTCGAGGTGTGCGCCGATGTCGAGCCGGACGACGCGCTCGACGGCGACCGGCTGGAGAGCTGGATGCGCATCGAGACCGACCCGGTGCGCGACCCGGCAGAGCGCGAGCAGCTCTACAACCACCTGCAGCGGGTGCTCACCGACGTGCGGGAGGCGGTGGAGGACTGGCCCAAGATGCGGGGCCAGGCGCTCAGCCTCGCCGACGAGCTGGCCGGCGCGCAGCTTCCGGTGCCGGACAAGGACATCACCGACTCGGTGGAGCTGCTGCGGTGGCTCGCCGACGACCACTTCACATTCCTCGGCTACCGCGAGTACCGGCTGAGCGACGCGCCGACCGTCCCCGGGCAGCCCCCGGAGAAGCACATCACCGCGGTGCTCGGCACCGGCCTCGGCATCCTCCGGCAGGATCAGCCGATGCCCCGGGTGCTCAGCTCGCTGACGCCGGAGGCCTACCAGAAGGCGATGGAGAAGCGGCTGCTCGTCATCACCAAGGCCAACTCCCGGTCGACCGTGCACCGCTCGGCGTACCTGGACTACATCGGGTTCAAGATGTTCGACCAGGACGGCAACGTGGTCGGGGAGCGGCGCTTCCTCGGGCTGTTCTCGTCTGCGGCGTACCGGACCACCGTCACCGAGCTGCCGGTGGTCCGGCGCAAGGTCACCGAGGTGCTGGACCGCTCAGGGCTGAGCCTGCGCAGCCACTCCGGCAAGGACCTCATGGAGATCCTGGAGACCTACCCGCGGGACGAGCTGTTCCAGATCAAGGTCGACGAGCTCTACCAGGCGGTCGTCGGCGTGCTGCGGTTGGCCGGGCGCCGCCAGCTGCGCCTGTTCCTGCGCCGCGACGGGTACGGCCGGTTCATCTCCTGCCTGATCTACCTGCCCCGGGACCGGTACACCACACAGAACCGGCTGCGCATCCAGGAGATCCTGCTGCGCGAGCTCAACGGCATCGGCGTGGACTCCGCGCTCCGGGCGAGCGAGGAGTCGCTGGCCCGGCTGTACTTCACCGTGCGTACCGACCCGACCAACCCGCCCGGGCCGGTCGACGCGGACGCGCTCGCGGAGCAGCTGGCCGACGCCACCCGGCTGTGGGACGAGGACTTCCGGCTGGTGCTCGAGCGCAAGCTCGGTGACGGGCAGGCAAAGGCGCTGCTGGCCCGGTACCGCGGCGGGCTCGCCGAGACGTACAAGGACTCCCACACGCCGTACGAGGCAGCCAAGGACCTGGCAAAGCTGGAGCTGCTGGAGGAGCCGGGGCAGCTGGAGATGCACCTGTTCCGCCGGCGCAAGGACGACCGGGACGTACGGTTCAAGGTCTTCCGGTACGGCGAGCCGATGGTGCTCTCCGCGGTGCTGCCG
>DASSUC010000362.1:0-5038 GCA_035707405.1 Micromonosporaceae bacterium
GGCACCGGGACCACCACCGTGCTCATCGGGCTGGTGCTCTACGCCCTGCTGCTCATCGTCCGCAACTCGCTCGCCGGGCTACGCCAGGTGCCGGCCGAGGTGCGCGACGCGGCGCAGGGCATGGGGTACGGGCGCCTGGCCGGCCTGCTGCGCATCGACCTGCCGCTGGCCGTGCCCGGCATCCTCACCGGGCTGCGGCTGGCCACGGTCTCCACGGTGGCCCTGACCACGGTCGGTGACCTGGTCGGCCACGGCGGGCTGGGCACCCTGATCCTGGCCGGGTTCCGGAACAACTTCTACCGGGCCCAGATCCTCACCGGCACCCTGCTCTGCGTGGCGCTGGCCCTGGTCCTGGACCTGCTCCTGGCCGGCGCCGGCCGGCTGCTGACCCCGTGGACCCGGCGATGAACCCGGGGGCGCGGCGGTGAACCCCGTCGAGCAGGCCATCCTCTGGCTCAACGACCCGCTCAACTGGACCAACCCGGGCGGGATCATCGACCGCCTGGTCGAGCACCTGACCATCTCCGGCGCCGCCGTGGCGCTCGGCTGCCTGGTCGCGTGGCCGCTCGGCCTGTGGCTGGGGCACCGGGGCGGTGGGGGCGGTCTCGTGGTGGTGGTCTCCAACGTCACGCTGGCCATCCCGACCGTCGCGCTGCTGGCCATCCTGCCGCTGACCTTCCTCGGGTTCGGCAAGCCCGCGGTGATCGCGGCGCTGGCCGTCTTCGCCGTGCCGCCGCTGCTCGCCAACGCTTACACCGGGATGCGGGAGGTCGATCCGCAGGTCCGCGACGCCGCGGTCGGCATGGGCCTCTCCGGCGGCCAGCTGGTACGCCGGGTGGAGCTGCCGCTGGCTGTGCCGTACCTGGCGGCCGGGTTCCGTACCGCGGCGGTGCAGGTCGTGGCGACCGCGACGCTCGCCTCGTTCGTGAACGGGGGCGGGCTGGGGCAGATCATCAGCGCCGGGTTCGGCCTGGGCATCGCCGCCGGTGGCGGCCAGATCCTCGCCGGCGGGCTGCTCGTCACGTTGCTGGCGCTGGGCGTGGAGGTGGCGCTGGCGGTGGCGCAGCGGGCGGTGACCCCGCGGCCGTTGCGGACCGGCCCGGTGCGCCGCGCCGCGGCCGTCGAGGCGGCACCGGCACAGGCGGGCGCTGAAGCCGCGGCCGGATGACGACGGGTGCTGAAGGCGGGGCCGGATGACGATCGGATGACAACCCGCGGGTTGGGTTGGCGCACCTGGCTGAACCGGGGTTGGCTGTAGTCGCGGGCGGCCCTTGTCTTCGCGACGATCGCCCGTCGGACACGCGGCCGGCCACGGGGGCCGCGCCGGGACACGGGAGGCGGGCAGCATGCGCGCTGTCGAACGACTGTCACTTGGTTTTGCCGGGGTCCTGATCGCCGGGCTCCTCGCCGCATGCGGCGAGGAGGGGTCATCCGGCACTGAGGCGCCGGCCACCGCCGCCTCCGGCGCCGGCTGCGCGCCGGTCGCCGGCCAGCAGCTGGTCGTGCTGGAGGACGACAAGAAGCTACAGAACACCGACAACGTGGTTCCTGCGGTCAACAAGAAGGTGGCCACCCCGGAGCTGCTCGCGGCCCTGGACAAGGTCTCCGACGCGCTGGACACGCAGAAGCTGATCAACTTGAACAAGGCCGTCGACGTCGACCGCAAGACGCCGAAGGTCGCCGCCGAGGAGTTCGCGGCCTCCGCGAACCTGACCGCAGGCATCTCCAAGACCGGCGCCGGCGCGAAGATCACCATTGGTGCGGCCAACTTCAGCGAGAACGAGACGCTGGCCGAGCTCTACCGCATCGTGCTGACCGCCGCCGGCTACACCGCGACCGTGCAGAAGATCGGCAACCGCGAGCTCTACGAGCCGGCCCTGGAGAAGGGCGAGATCCAGGTCGTCCCGGAGTATGCAGCGACCCTGGCCGACTTCCTCAACCCGAAGGTCAACGGGGCGAGCGCACCGGCCATCTCCTCTTCCGACCTGGACAAGACCATGCAGGGCCTGAAGGCGGCCGGCGACAAGGTGGGCATCGCCTTCGGCAAACCGTCCTCGGCCCAGGACCAGAACGCGTTCGCCGTGACCAAGGAGCTCGCCGACAAGTACGGGCTGCGTACGCTGTCGGACCTGGCGGCCAAGTGCTCCGGTACGGCGACCGTGTTCGGCGGTCCACCGGAGTGCCCGAAGCGCCCGAAGTGCCAGCTCGGCTTGGAGCAGACCTACAGCTTCAAGGCCGGCTCGTTCAGCACGCTGGACGCGGGTGGGCCGCAGACGAAGAACGCGCTGAAGACCGGCACGATCAGCGTTGGGCTGGTGTTCTCCTCCGACGGTGCGCTTGCCTCCGGCTGAGCCGGGCCATGACCCCCAGCCGGAGGCCGGATCGGGCAGCCCCGTATCCGGCCTCCGGCGGTCGGGCCGGACCGGTCGTGCGGCCACCGGCGGGCGGTCGGACCGCCCCGGCGGGTCGGGCCGGACGGGTGGGTCGGGCCGCGCAGGTGGGCTGGCCCGGACCGGGCGGGTCGTGGGCCGCCCACCGGCCGGGGCGTGGTGGCAGGGCCTGCCCGGGCTGGAGCCGCGGCGGACCACCGGTGCGGCCCGCGCGCCCGGCGGTCGCCGGCCGGCCGGGGGCCATTCCACTCCCGGGAAAGTCTCGGTAGCCTCTACAGCCATGCCAGCCACCCAGGCACAACAGGCACGGCGAGGCGGGCGTCCCCTGACCGTGCTGTTCTGGTCTGGTGTGGGGCTGTTCCCGCTCGCGGCGTTGCTGCTGCTGTTCGCGGACGGCGACGGGTCGCTGCGCGGCGGGGCGGTCCTGGCCCTGCTCTCGGTGATCATGATTGGCCTGTCGGTCGCCCTGCGTAAGGATCCGGACAGCGTGCGGGTGGAGCTGGAGGACGCGCTGCTCGACGAGGTCGATGCGGTGCGTGACGATGTCCGCAACGACATCGCGACCGCGGCCCGGGCCACCCATCGGCAGTTCTCCGAGAAGCTGCACCACCTGCACGAGTCGGTCGAGGCGCTCCGCGCCGAGGTGGACGCGGTCCGGCTGGGGTACGAGCACGTCAACGCGGCCCCCTCCGGGGCGCGCGGCCCGGCCACAGGGGTCGTCCATCACGCTTCCGCCGCGGATCATCCGGCCGGGCCCGGTCGCAGCTCCGGGATGGGCCGCGCGCGGATCCCGGCCCCGGTGGTGGGTGGCGGGGTGGTCCGGCACACCGAGACGGTGCAGGTCACCACGCGGCAGACGATCGTCGACCCGCACGCCGAGGGCCAGTCCGGCCGGGGCACGGTCTACGGCGGCGGCACCGTGTACGGCGCCCGAAGCACCGAGACGGCTCCCGCCGGCCGGCACGGCGGCTCCGCGGCGGAGTGGAACGAGCCGGTCGAGGAGTCGTGGACCGAGCAGCGGCTCCGGGAGCGCTTCCTGGCCGCGCGCGCGGAGGAGGGCCGCGCCGGTTCCCGTGACCGGTCCGGTGAGGGACGGCAGGGCGACGCCCGTTATGGCGACGGGCGGGACGGCCGTGACTGGTTGGACGACGACCATACGCGCCGCGGCGACGGCCGGAGCCGTGACGACGACAGCCCGGACCGCTGGGACGGGTGGCTCGGCACACGTGCCCTGGAAAGGGGCGAGTCCTCGCGCGGCGAGGGACGCCGGTCCCGGTCGTACGACCGGGATGATGACGACCCGGGCATGGACGAGCGCTGGTCCGGCATGCGCGCCGGCGACCGCTGGGCGGCGGTACGCACCGATGACCGTGGGCGCGAGCTGCGCATGGGCGAGCGCCGCGCGGCGCTGCACTCGGATGAGTCGGGCACCGAGGTGCGCATCGAGGACCGCTGGGCATCGGTACGCCGCGACGAGCTGCGACCCCGCCGTGACGATGAGGCGCGGTCGCGCCGTGACGACGAGGCGCGGTCGCGCCGTGACGACGATCTGAGGCGTCCGGATGATGAGCCGAGGTGGCGCCGTGACGACGACCTGCTGCGGCCCCGCCGGGACGGCGACCGGCGGGAGGACCGCTTCGGGCAGGACGAGACCGACGAGTCGACGCGCGCCTGGGACGTGCGTGCGGACTGGGCGGCGGAGCGTGAGGAGAGCCGGCGTGCCCCGGCGGCCCTGCCCGCGGCGAGCAGCGAGCCGTCCTGGTCGGGTCTTCAGGCGCGCGGCGACAGCGGGCGGGAGGCCTGGGGCCACGGCGGGCGGGCCAGCGAGGGCGGCCGGGTCGGTCGCCGCCGCCGGCGCGACGATGACGACGACTACCGGTACGACGACGACCTGGCGGAGCCGCCGCGTTCGCGGTCGCGCCGGGTGGAGTTCGAGCCGTCCGACGAGCGTTGGCGCTGAGGCCGCCGGAGGGCTGGCCGGGCGGCCTGCGGCACGCTACTTGTCGACGTCCCCGACCACGAAGAACATCGATCCCAAGATCGAGACCATGTCCGGCACGAGGCAGCCCGGCAGCAGCGTGACGAGCGCCTGCACGTTCGAGTACGAGGCGGTGCGCAGCTTCATCCGCCACGGCGTCTTCTCGCCCCGGGACACCAGGTAGTAACCGTTGACCCCGAGCGGGTTCTCGGTCCAGGCGTACGTATGCCCCTCCGGCGCCTTCACCACCTTGGGCAGCCGTACGTTGACCGGCCCCTTGATCCGGTCGACCTGGTCCAGGCACGCCTGCGCCAGGTCCAGCGACACGTACGCCTGGTCCAGCATGCACTCGAAGCGGGCGTGGCAGTCACCGGTGGACCGGGTCACCACCGGCACGTCGAGCTGCCCGTAGGCGAGGTAAGGCTCGTCCCGCCGGACGTCGAAGTCGAGCCCGCTGGCCCGGGCGACCGGCCCGGACGCGCCGTAGGCCGCCGCATCGGCCGCCGTGAGCACGCCGATGCCGACCGTCCGGGCGAGGAAGATCTCGTTGCGGCGGATGAGGTTGTCCAGGTCCGGCAGGCTCCTGCGGACCTGCCCGATCGCCTCGCGGGCGCGCCGGGTCCAGCCCGCCGGCACCTCCTCCTTGAGCCCGCCGACCCGGTTGAACATG
>DASSUC010000363.1:0-4647 GCA_035707405.1 Micromonosporaceae bacterium
GGCTGAGGCGCACATCGCGGGATACACCATCTTCTGCGACTGGAGCGCCCGGGACGTGCAGACCCGGGAGATGCGGCAGCTGCTCGGCCCGGCCAAGGGCAAGGACACCGCCACCAGCATCGGGCCGTTCCTGGTGACCCCTGACGAGCTCGAGCCCTACCGCGCCGGCAACGGGTACGCGCTGCGTATGCAGGCCTCGGTCAACGGCAAGACGTACAGCGACGGGACCTGGGCCGACCTGCACTGGTCGTTCGGCCAGATGCTGGCCTACGCCTCGCGCGGCACCACGCTGCGCACCGGCGACGTGATCGGCAGCGGGACCGTGGGCACCGGCTGCATCCTGGAGCTGTCCCAGGTCCACGGTGGCGACGCGTACCCCTGGCTGCAGCCCGGCGACGTGGTGCGGGTCGAGGTGGAGCAGCTCGGGTCGATCGAGTCCCGCATCGTGGCCGGCAGCGACGTCATCCCGCTGCGGTAGCCGCCGTACCGCATGCGCGACGGACACCCAACCTCGGCCAGCACGTCCCCCCGCGCCGGGACCTCGGCGACCGGTACTTCGAGGCCGAGCCCTCAGCCACCCAGGCCGTCCGCGACGCCTGACAACCGGCGTTGACTGCTCGCCATGCGAAGGTGGCGGCCGGGGGGCAGCACGGTGCATCGAAGCCGAACGCGCAAGCTCCTGCTCTTCCGTGCGGCGTGCGGCCGGACCATACTAGGTGTATGACACCTGTACGACAGAATGCCCCGGCACCCGCCCGCGCGAGGAAGGCAACACCGCGGAAGGCTGCCGGCCGCACCCCGGCGAAGGCCCGAGACGGCCAGACGGCAAAGACGGAGTCCCGTCGTAGCCAGGCGCACGCATCCGTGCGCACCGCGTCGCGCGTCGCGCAGGTCCGCCTCCAGGCCGACGAGATGGAGGCACTGCGGCAGGTCATGCGCCAGCTGAGCCTACGGTCGACGTCCGAGGCGCTCCGGGAGGGCATCCGCCTGCTCATCCGCGAGGCAGCTGAGGCCGCCGCAGCCGAGGAGATCCACCGCTTCTACGGCGAACAACCAGCGCCACTGCCCGAGGGAGCCGTCCCCGCGACAACAGATGAGCTGGCCGCAGCGGACGCGCAGCAGTGGTAGCCAGCACCGGCCAACCCATGCCGATGCGCGGCGAGGTGTGGGCATGCGCAGTGCCGGTGGCCGGCCCTCACCCCGTAGTCGTCCTTACCGTCAACCGGATCGCAGCGCCCCTGTCGGCTGTGACGGTCGCGCTCGTCACGGGGTCAGCCGGTCCCGACGTGACCCACGTGCGCATCGGACCGGACGCAGGCGTGACAAGGTATCCGGAGTCATACGTCAACTGCACCGACATTCACACCCTGGCCAAGCCTCGGCTCCGTCGCTGGCTCGGCCGCCTCGCCCCCGCCGAGATGCGCAGCGTCGAGACCGCCATCCGCCGCATCCTCGGACTATGACCCGAGAGCAGTCAGGGGCTCGCACACGCCACCCGGCCTCCGCCAACCCGAGCACGCGTTCCGGCTTCGATGTCGCGGACGCCTGGCGAAACTAGTAATGATCACCGTGTCCGGTCAACCGGCGACAGTACTCGGCCGACATCGACTGGGCGTACGCGCACGGCCTCCCTCGCCGACCTGCAGCCCGTGGCGGTAAGCCACATCCTCGGCCCCAAGCTCAGCGTCTACCTGCCACGGCGCGTCAACCGGCGTCTCCAGCTCTCGATGGGGACGACCTCACTGCGGCGCTTGGGCTCGGTGATGATGTACCCGAGGGCTTGCAGTGCCACTGCGGCGACCTCTGGCTCACGGCGGACAGCGGCCCGTAGCTGCGTTCGGCGGAAGTCGGCACGGCTCTCGTCCAGGATGCTGCGTGCGGCCGGTGACCCAATCACGATCTGCTCGTCCATGAGCGCTTCGAGGATGTCCTCCAAGGCGGGTCGGAAACGTCGCCCGCCGACGGGAAGGTGGAGGTGCGCCAGGGACTTCTTGGGTCGTCCAACAGCAACCAGAAGCTCGCACAGTGGCTCGCTATGGGCGTTCACCTGGATGTGGGCCTCGGTGTACCCGCTCTTGTCCCGCTCGTAGTCGTAGTGGAACAGCTCGTGCTCGACGCCTTCGCCGGCCAGCACGTAGTAGGCCGAACGCTGAGCCGTCAGATAGCCGTCCTGGTCCAGGTAGAACTGGGATGTCACGGTCAGCCAGCAGTGGGCGTGCTGGACGGTGCGCAGCCGTACCGGCCTCGACAGGTAGGTGGCTCCGTCAAGGTTCGTCCCGACGACCGCGATCCGGTCTTGGCGTCGTATGACCATCCCGACGCGGGCGTGGTCGCACACCGTCCCGTTGAGAAGGAGGGTGAGGTGGTCTGCGTAGGCGGCCGCTTGGGCTGGGAGGCTATTGTTGCGCGTCGCCAAAGGTCACCCAGGCGCTGTGGGCGCGAGCGGACTCGAAGCTACGTGTTCGAGCCTGTTCCGCCAGTTCGTCGTACGTCATGCCGAGCTCTTCCAGAGCGCGAGCACGCGCGCTTTGCCACTGCTCCGTGCTGGGTTCGTAGATGTCGACATCAGGCTGGTCGGTGCGGGCGGGGGTTGTCATCCGTCCCTCCCAGGCAGGATGGTGGATCCCTGGTCGGCCACCAACAGGATATGTACCGCGTACGACACTCCAACAACTCGTGGCGATGCGACGAACCGGGCGGAGCTGGATAGTCCCTGGTAGACGACCAGCGACTGAAACTGTCGGATCTTGGACAGTTGGCCAGCCAGGCACTGTGGTGGGCAATGCGGATAACAGACGGGTGACCGTCCACATTCCACTCACGGCACGATGCCCGGACATGATAGTCGATGGTGATGACCCGTCCGCGGCGGCCAAGTACGACCTGAGGTTCGCTGCACAAGATCGATAGCCGAGAACGACCACAGGTCAGCTGGCGTCAACGCGTATCGATCAACCCTGGTTGGGCGTGGCTGGCGTCCATCTGGCGCCACGTGCGGCGGCCCAGCACCGGGGCGAGCGTGGCGGCCACGTACACCGCGCCGACGACCAGGGCCGCGGCGGTCAGCCCGAGCCCGGCCGCGACCCACCCCCCGAGCACCACGCCCAGCGGCATGCCGGCGGTCGACACGGCGGCAGCCGCCCCGAACACCCGGGCCTGCAACGGCGATGGCACCCGCTCGTAGAGCAGCGCCCCGACGATGCTCAGTACCGGGGACACCGCAACGCCGCAGATGAAGAACGCGACCACCGCCGCCGTGAGCCCGTCACCGAACGCCACCGCGAGGAACCGGGGCGCCCCACCGACCAGGAACCCCAGCGTGAGCACCAGGTAGCGGGAGACCCGTGGAGCGACGGCGGTGAAGACCGCGCTGCCCAGCAGCGTGCCCAGGGCGTACGCGCCGGTGAGCAGGCCGAGCCCGGCGGGTGAGTGCAGCACGTCGTGCACCCACAGCGGCACGAACACGGCCACGTTGGCCTGGTGGCACATGTTGGTCACGAAGGTCATCGCGAATACGCCGGTCAGCAGCCGGTCCCGCCACAGGTGCCGGAGACCGTCACCCAGTGCGGCGAGGTAGGATCCGCCGGACGAGCCGGGCCCAGCCGGGGACGGATCGCCCAGCCCCGGCCGCACCATGGCCGCCACGATGACCGCGGCCAAGGCGAACGACACAGCGTCGAGCATGATCGTGGTCCGGATGCCGACCAGCGCGATGAGCACCCCGCCCAGCGGCGCGAAGACCAGGTCGCTGAAGCGTGAGACGCCATAGTAGACGGAGGTCATCCGCAGCAGGTCGGCGCCTGCCTCCACGGTGGCCGGACGCAGCAGGACGGTCTTGGAGTTCTGCCCCATCCCGCGCAGCGCGCCGAGGGCCGCCACCAGCACGACGACCACCCCGAGGCCACCGCGGTAGGACAGGGCGAGCAGCGCGACAACGGCCGTACTGGCGGCGTCGGTGACGATCGAGGTACGCCGGGGCCGCAGGCGGTCGACGAGCGGCCCGCCCAGCGCCAGCGCGAGGATGAACGGCAGCAGCTCGGCCGCGGCGACCACGCCCATCGCGGCCGGGCTGCCGGTGCTCACCAGCACCAGCCAGGGCAGCGCGACAAAGGTCATCTTGCTGCCCATGTCGGAGACGGCGACCGCGCCGAGCAGGCCGGCCAGCCCGGCCCGGCGGCCGGGTGCCGGCACCGGCCCCGCCCGCACCGGCTACTGCTCGGCTTGGCGCACCCGGGCCTGGTAGCGCGCCCGCAGCGCCTTCTTGTCGACCTTGCCGACCCCGGTCAGCGGGAGCGTGTCGACGAACTCGACCTGCTGCGGGGCCCACTCCTCGATGAGGTCGGTGGCCACCTGCCGGCGCAGCTCGTCGGCGGTGACGCCGGCGCCCGGGACAGGCACCACGAACGCGTAGACCGCCTCGCCGTCGAGGTCGTCCGGCACGCCGATCACCGCGGCGGCCCGCACCTGCGGGTGGCTGGCCAGGCTGTCCTCGATCGGCCGCGAGTACGCCCGCTGCGTGCTCAGCCCGACCATGATGCAGTCCTTGATCCGGTCGACCAGGAACAGGTAGCCGGCCGGGTCGAGGTAGCCGATGTCGCCGGTGCGTACCCAGCCGTCGACGACGTACTCCTTGGTGAGCTCCGGCTC
>DASSUC010000364.1:0-14505 GCA_035707405.1 Micromonosporaceae bacterium
CCGGGTCGGGCTGGCCGAGGCGGTCGACGACATCGACATCACCACCGGCGGTGAGCCCGACTACCTGACCTCGCGCGTGGCGTACAAGCTCGGGCTGCGCGGGCCGGCGGTCAGCGTGCAGGCCGCGTGCTCCTCCTCGCTGTACGCGGTGCACTTCGCCTCGCTCAGCCTGCTGTCCGGCGAGTGCGACGTCGCGCTGGCCGGCGGTGCCACCGTCCTGGAGCCGGTGCGGGGCTACCGCTACCGGCCCGACGGTGGCCAGTCCGAGGACGGGTACTGCCGCGCGTTCGACATCCGGTCGAGCGGGACGGCGTACAGCTCCGGCGTTGGCGTGGTGGCGCTGCGCCGGCTGGCCGACGCGCTCGCCGACGGTGACCCGATCCTCGCCGTGCTGCGCGGTACCGCGGTCGGCAACGACGGCGCGCAGAAGGCCGGTTACGCCGCTCCGAGCCCGGCCGGGGTGGCCGACGTCGTGACCGCCGCGTTGCGGGTCGCCGGCGTGCCGGCCGACGCCGTGCGGTACGCCGAGGCGCACGGGACGGCCACCCCGCTCGGCGACCACGTCGAGCTCGCCGCGCTCACCACCGCGCTGCGGACGGGCACCGCCGCGACCGGGTACTGCGCGCTCGGCTCGGTGAAGGCGAACATCGGGCACACCGGGGCGGCGGCGAGCATCGCCGGCTTCCTGAAAGGCGTGCACATCGCGCGGACCGGCTCGATCCCGCCGCACCCGACGTTCGAACGGCCGCGCGACCCGGGGATCCTCGCCGAGAGTCCCTTCTACATCACCACAGCCGCCCGCAGCTGCACCGACCCGGACCGGCACGTGCTGGTCAACTCGATCGCGTTCGGCGGTGCCAACGCCGCCGCGGTGCTCGGCCCGCCCCCGTCGCCGACCCGCCCGGCCGCGCCAGCGCGCGACCTGGTCCGCCTGGTGGTCTCTGCCCGGAACAGGATCGAGCTGGACCGGCTGTCCACCGCGCTCGCCGACGAGCTCGACCGGGATCCGGCGGCGGTGGCCGACATCGCCCACACGCTACGGGTCGGCCGGCACGCCTTCGACGAGCGGCGGGTGGTGACCGCGGCGCCGGACCGGCTCGCCACCGCGCTGCGGCTGCCCCGACCGCCACTCGCGCGGTCGGCGCGCAGCAGGGCCCGCCGCGCGGTCATCGGCGTTCCCGACGGCGTCGAGGTCTCGGCCGGGCTGATCGACTGGTTGCGCGCCGCGTTGCCGGACCGGACCGCGGTGGTCGGCGACCCGGCGGGGTACGCCCCACCGGAGTGGTTCCGGATCGTGCTCGGGAACGGCATAGCGCCAGGGGACGGCCTGGACAGCCCGGACCGGCACGTGCTCACCCTCGACGGGGGACCGCCGGCGCTCGCCGACCGGCTGGAGGCCGCGGTGGCCGCGGCGTGGCTGCACGGGGTACCCGTCGACTGGGAGTGCCTGACCGGCGGGCGCGGGCGCCGGGTGCCGCTGCCGACCTACCCGTTCCAGCGCAGGCGCCACTGGGCGCTGGACGACGTGTCGCCGGCGGACCTGGCCGGCGCGGCGGCCCGTCGCGACCGGCCGACGGCTGCGGCCCCGGTGCCCACAACGGCCGGCTCGGACGGCGGGCACCCGGATGGCGGCCACTCGGACGGCGGGCACTCAGACGGCGGGCACCCGGACGGCAGTGGCTCGGTGGAGGCGGGCGTCCTCGCGGTCTGGCGCGAGCTGTTCGGCGACGCGGCGATCGGCCTTGACGACGAGTTCGGTGCGCGGGGCGGGACGTCGCTGCTGTCCGTGCAGATCGTCCTGGAGCTCCAGGAACGGTACGGTGTCGTGCTGAACGTGCACCGGGCCGGTGGGACCAGGGCGACCCCGCGCCGGATGGCGGAGATGATCCGGGTCCAGCACGGCGACCCCGACCATGAGGGTTTCCGGGTCGACCGGCTGCACACTGACGACACCCCGCTCATCGACGCCGACCTGCAGCTCCCGCTCGGCCGGTGGACCTCGACCCCGGCCCCGGGCAAGGACATCCTGTTCACCGGCGCGACCGGGTTCCTCGGCACGCATCTGCTACATGAGCTGCTCAAGGCCACCACAGGCCGGGTTTACTGCACGGTGCGGGCCGATGGCGAAGCGGCCGGGCTGGCCCGCCTGCGCCAGGCCGCGGCCAGGTTCCTGCTGCCGGAGCCGGACCCGACCCGGGTGTACGCGGTACCGGGCGACCTGCGCGACATCGCGCGGGTGGCGCCGGCGTACCGGGATGGTGAGCTGGAGCGGCGGATCGGTCACGTGGTGCACGCAGCCGCCCGGGTCGTGGTCACCGAGCCCTACCGCACGCTGCGGGAGGACAACGTGCTGCCGATGGCCGCACTGCTGGCCTGGGTACGCGGCTGCGGCATCCGCGACTTCACGCTGGTGTCCACCGCCGCGGCGACCGGGCCGGCGGTGGGCTCGTCGTGGGTGCTGGAGACCAGGGACCAGCCGCTCGACCCGCGTGACGGCGGCTACGGCGCCAGCAAGTGGGTCGGTGAGCGGCTGCTCGAGCGCGCCGAGGCGGACGGGATGCGGGTGCGGGTGTTCCGGCCGGGACTCATCATGTCGGCGAGCCGGACCGGTGCCGGCAACGAGAAGGACCTGGTCTATATCGCGCTGGCCAGCGGGGTGGCCGTCGGGGCGCACCCGGTCGACGACGGGCTGCACATCATGGCGCCGGTCGATGTCGTGGCACGGGCGATCGCCGAGCTGTCGCTGGCGCGCGGCTCGGTCGGCCGGGTCTACCACCTCTTCCCCGAGGACCCGGTCCGCATGTGTGACCTGTTCGCCATGCTCGGCGACGCGGGCCTGCCCACCCGCCCGGTGCCGCTCAAGGAGTGGCAGGAGCTGGTCCGCGACCGTGCGCTGGCGACCGGCGACCCGATCCTGTCCACCGCGGCGCTGCTGGAGCTGGAGGGCACCGGTCCCGACGAACCACCCACGCAGGCCAGGGGATGGCAGCCGTGGCTGCGCCGTACCGGCACCGATCCACGGGTCACCGGGGGCATGCTCCGCAGCGGCCTGGCCTACCTGGCCCGGAGCAGCCCGATGTTCGGTGCGTTGCTGCCGGACCTGGCAACCGCGCCGGACCTGGCAACCGCGCCGGCGGAGGTGCCCGAATGAGTGGCACGTACCGGCTGGCCGTGCTGGGCGCCGGCGTGATGGGGACCGGCGTCGCGGCGCTCGCGGTGGGGCACGGGCTGCCGGTGGTACTCGTGGACACCGCCGGGTCGATCCTCGACCGGGCCCGTGCCCGGGTGGCGCAGCAACACCGGCTGGCCCGGCTGATGGGTGCGATGCCGGCGGACGCCACGCCGGGTGAGCTGGTGACCACCACCCGCCTGGCCGACATCGCCGCGGCGACGGCGGTCATCGAGTCGATCACCGAGCGGGTCGAGCTGAAGACGCGGCTGCTGGCTGAGGCGTCCGGTGTGGTGGCTGCGGGCACGACGCTGGTGTCCAACACGTCCGCGATCCCGATCGACGAGCTGGCGCAGGCGTGCGCCCGCCCGGCCGACCTGGTCGGCGTGCACTTCATGAACCCGCCGTACCTCATCAGGACCGTGGAGGTGGTCCGCGGCCCGCGTACCGGCGACGCCGCCATGGCCGCCGCCATGGCCCTGGTGTCCGCGCTCGGCAGGGAGGCGGTGGTCGTCGGTGACGGTCCCGGGTTCGTGGTCAACCGCATCCTGCAACGGACGATCAGCGAGGCGGCGCGGATCGTCGAGGAGGGTGTGGCCACCCCGGAGGAGGTGGACGTCCTGTTCACCGGCTGCCTGGGGCACCGGGCCGGGCCGCTGCACACCGCGGACCTGATCGGCCTGGACAACGTCGTCGACTCGCTGCGGGTGCTGCTCGACCGTACCGGTGACGAGGGCTACCGCCCCTGCGACCTGCTGGCGGCGAAGGTCAACGCCGGCGACCTCGGCCGCAAGACCGGCCGCGGGTTCTTCGACTACGGGGGGCCTGACTTCGGAGGTGCCATGTGAACCCGTCCACCGGTGGGCTCACCGCTCACCCGTCGCGCCGGCTCAATGCCGATGCGGTACGCGAGAACCTCACCGCATTCCTGCAACAGCGGCTCAAGCGTCCGGTCGCGGCCGACGTCGACCTGTTCGCGGCGGGTCTGGTCTCCTCGCTGTTCGCGCTGGAGCTGGTGGTCCACGTGGAGAGCGCCTTCGGGGTCACGGTCGCCGGGCCGGACCTGAAGCTGGACAGCTTCCGCACGGTGGGGGCCATGACCGCGCTCGTCATGAGGCTCGGCGGGGCCGGCGGTGACTGAGCCGCCCGCCGCCGCCATCACCACGATGGTGACCGAGGTCGTGGGGGACCGTCCGGACGCGTGGGACCTCGCCGGGCGGCTGCCGCTGGACGTGGTACGGCGGCTCGGCAGCGCGGGCGTGCTATGCCCGCAGGTACCGGACACGTTCGGCGGTCTCGCCATGTCGAGCGTGGCGGCCGGCGAGCTGACTGCGCACGTCGGCAGCCTGTGCTCGTCGCTGCGCAGTGTGATGACCTCGCAGGGCATCGCCGCCTGGGTCGTGCACCGGCTGGGCGACCCGGACCAGCGCAAGGAGCACCTGCCCCGGCTGACCGGGGGTGAGCTGGCCGCGGTCGCGTTCAGTGAAGCCGGTGCGGGCAGCGACCTGTCCGCCATGACCACCCGGATCGAGGCCGGCGACGACCACGTGGTCGTGTCGGGCAGCAAGGTCTGGGTCACCGGCGCGGTCTACGCCGACCTGCTGCTGGTGTTCGGGCGGTACGGCGACGGCGCCGCCGTGGCGCTGGTGCCCATCTCGGCGCCGGGTGTCGTGGTGCGGCCGCTCCCCGCCCCGCTGGGCTGCCGCGCGGCGGGCCACGCCGACGTGCGCCTGGACCGGGTCCGGGTGCCCACCGACCGCGTGCTCGGCGGTGCCGGCATGCCGCTGCCGTGGTTGGTCACCTCGGCGCTGGCACACGGCCGGCTCTCGGTGGCCTGGGGCTGCGCCGGCATCCTGCGGTGCTGCCTGGCGGCGGCGGCCCGGCACGCGAGAACCCGGGAGCAGTTCGGCAAGCCGCTCTCCGAGCACCAGCTCGTCGGGCGGCACCTGGCCGAGCTGCTGGTCGCCGAGCAGGCCGCCACCCAGCTCTGCGGGTACGCCAGCCGGTGCTGGGACGCCGGGTCGCCGGAGCTGGTCCCGGCCACGGTCACCGCCAAGCACTTCGCGGCGGGCGCCGCGGCACGCGGGGCGGCCGCCGCCGTGCAGGTGCTCGCCTCGGCCGGGGCACGCGACGGGCACCCGGTGGCGCGGGCGTACCGCGACGCGAAAATGATGGAGATCATCGAGGGAAGCAACGAGATCAGCCAGCTCCTGCTGGCCCAGCACGCGGTGGCGGTGTGGGGATGAGGTCGCGGGGGACACCGGAGCGCGGCAGCGTGGGGGTGGGTGCCATCCGGTGTGTCCTGCCGGAGAAGACCGTGGCAGTCACCGAGCTGCCGGAGTACCCGGTGCTCGGCGTGGCCGAGGCCGAGTTCGCCGCGGCCAGCGGCGTCCGCACGGTCGGCGTGTTCGACGGCGTGACCAACGCGGGGCTGGCCGCGCGCGCCTGCCGGGAGCTGCTCGCCGGCCAGCCGCGGGAGCCGGACGTGCTGCTCGTGGTCGGCCCCCGGTCGCCGGACGTGCTGCTCGGCTCGGACGCCTGCCAGGTGCAGGCGGACACCGGCCTGGCGTCGACGTTCCCGCTCACCGTCGACGGGCTGGGCTGCGCCGGCTCCAGCGTGGCGTGGGCGCTGGCGGCGGACCTGCTGCTGGCGGAGCCGGCGCGCCACAGCGTGGTCATCGCGCACGCCAGCCTGCCGACCGGGGTCGACCGGGTCCGTTACCCGGTGACCGTCGTCGGCGACGGCGCGTACGCGATGACCGTGGTCCGGGGCGGCCGGCCGGCACTGGTGGCACACCGGATGGAGACCGACGGCGGCTTCCATGACCTGTTCAAAGTGGAGTACAAGCAGGCACCCTGGTATGAGTGGCGCGAGGAGTGCACGTCCCCGGACCGGTACCGCTTCGAGCTGGCGCTGCACAGCCGGATGCGGTTCACCCGCCTGGTCCACGAGGTGCTGGCCCGGGCCGGCGTGGACAGGGCCGGGGTGCGCGCCGCGCTCATGCAGAACGTCACCGCATCGGCGTACGAGTTCCACGAGTCGTTCCTCGGCATCCCCATCCATCCGGTGTGCGCCGGGCATCTCGCGCGGTACGGGCACCTCGGCGCGATGGATGTGGTGCTCAACCTCGACCGGTTGCTGGCCGCGGGGGAGCTGGCCGACGGCGACCACGTGCTGGTGCTCAACAGCAGCCCGGTCGCTGCCTGGGCGGTGAGCCTATGGCGGATCTGAGCGGGGGAGGGGCACGGGTGGCCGATGAGACCGTGAAGTGCCTCGTGTGGGATCTTGACCAGACGCTGTGGCGCGGTGTCCTGCTGGAGGACGGGCAGGTGACGCTGGCCGACGGGATCCGCGAGGTGATCGTCGAGCTGGACCGCCGGGGCATCCTGCAGTCGGTGGTGAGCCGCAACGACCACGACTATGCGTGGGGCTGGCTGGAGAAGCTCGGCGTCGCCGAGTATTTTGTACTGCCGCAGATCGGCTGGGGGCGCAAGTCCGACGCGGTGCGGGCGGTCGCCGACCGGCTCGGCTTCGCCCACCACACCATCGCCTTCATCGACGACCATCCGGCCGAGCGCGCCGAGGTGGCGCACTACCTGCCGGAGGTCCGGTGCTACGCGGCCGAGGACGCCGGGACGCTGACCGCCCGCGCCCAGTTCACGCCGCCGGCCATCACTGTGGACTCCGGGCGCCGGCGTGCGATGTACCAGGCGGGCTTCCGCCGCGACGCCGAGCGCGCCAGCTTCACCGGCCCGGACGAGGAGTTCCTGGCCACCCTCGACCTCCGGATGGTCATCCACCGGGCCACCGCGGACGACCTGGCGCGGGTGGCCGAGCTGACGGTGCGCACCAGCCAGATGAACGCCACCGGCGTGCACTATCCCGAAGCGGGGCTGCGGTCGCTGCTGGCGGACCCGGACCATGAGGTGCTGGTCGCCACCCTCGACGACCGGTTCGGCTCGCACGGCGTCGTGGGCCTCGTCCTGCTCGCGCGCCACCCGGCGGTGTGGCACCTGAAGCTGCTCGCCACCTCCTGCCGCGTGGTGCCCTTCGGCGCCGGCGCCGTGGTTCTGCGCTGGCTCACCGACCGGGCGGCCGCGGCGGGCGTGCACCTCGCCGCCGACTTCCGGGCCACCGGACGCAACCGGATGATGGAGGTGGCGTACCGGTTCGCCGGGTTCGACTTCGGCGACTCCGATCCAGCCGGCTCCGATCCAGCCGGCTCCGATCCAGCGTCGCCAGGTCCCACCGGGGAGCCGTGCGCATGCCTGGCCGGGCTGCCGGTCGACGCCGGGGTGCGGCGGCTGCACCTGGTGCCGGCCCGGCAGGAGCCGCCGGCCACGATGCGGGTCACCGCCCCGGCACTGACCGGCGCCGGTCCCGCGGTCGTCGAGTGGTCGCGATGAGCACGCTGTACGAGTGGTTCGCGCGGTCGGCGCGCGCGTACCCCGACGCGGTGGCCCTTGAGGTTGCCGGCCGCTGCCTGACCTACCGGGACCTGCACGGGTGTGCGGCCGGGGTGGCCGAGCGCATGCTCGGTGCGTACGGCCGTCCACCGGCCCGGGTCGGCCTGCTGGCCAGCCGCAGCCTCGTGGCGTTCGCCGGGTACCTCGCCGCGGCGCGGCTAGGCGCCACGGTGGTCCCGCTCAACCCCGACCATCCGGTACGCCGCAACCGGCTGATCGCCGAGGCTGCGGGCGCCGGCCTCCTGCTGTCCGACGAGTCGGGCCTGCCGCAGCTCGACGCCGGCCGCGAGGCCGGGCTCGACGGCGGGCTCGACGGCGCGGCCGGGACGGTGCTGCGCCTGGCCGACGACGACGTGGTGGCCGGCGAACGGGCGGCCCGCGGCACCGCGGGCGAGCCGCCGGAGCGCCCAGGCGACCCCGACGGCGTGGCGTACGCCCTGTTCACCTCCGGCTCCACCGGCCGGCCGAAGGGCGTACCCATCAAGCACCGGCAGCTGCACCCCTACATCGCCCACAACATCGCGCGGTACGCCGTGGCGCCCGGGTGCCGCATGTCGCACACGTTCGACCTGACCTTCGACCCCTCGGTGTTCGACCTCTTCGTCACCTGGGGCGGTGGCGCCACGCTGGTCTGCCCGCAGCGCGCGGAGCTGTTGTCCCCGGTGGACTATCTGGTCGAGCGCCGCATCTCGCACTGGTTCTCGGTCCCGTCGGTGGTCTCCGTCGGCGCCGAGCTGGGGAACCTGCCGGCCGGCCGGGCCACCGGGGTGCGGTGCAGCATCTTCATCGGGGAGCCGCTGAGCTACCGGCAGGCCGCGGCCTGGCAGGCGGTGGCGCCGGCCAGCACGATCGACAACGTGTACGGGCCGACCGAGCTGACGGTCGCCTGCACGGAGTACCGGCTGCCGGCCGACCCGGACCGGTGGCCGGTCACCTCCAACGACACCGTTCCGATCGGGCCTGTGTACCCGTACCTCGATCATGTGGTGCTGGACGGGGAGGGCCACCGCGCCCCAGAAGGCGAGCTGTGCGTCCGCGGTGTCCAGCGCTTCGACGGCTACCTCGACCCGACCGATAACCGCGACCGGTTCGTGGCCGCCGACGGCGCGCGGTTCGCCGTGGTGCCCGCCGGTGCGGCGGTCGAGCCCGGTCACTACTACCGGACCGGTGACCGGATCCGCCTGGAGGACGGCCACCTGGTCCACCTCGGGCGGCTGGACCATCAGGTGAAGATCCGCGGCTACCGCGTGGAGCTGGGCGAGGTCGAGGCGGTGCTGGCCAGGCACCCGGAGGTCCGCCAGGCCGTGGTGGTCGCGGTCAGCGCCGCCGGCGAGATCCAGCTCGCCGCCTGCTACAGCGGAGTGCCCGTGCCGGACCGGCAGCTCGTGCGGTGGCTGCGCGACCGGCTGCCGATGCACATGGTCCCGCGGCGGTTCCACCACTGTGCCACCATGCCGCTCAATGCCAACGGCAAGACCGACCGCCGGGCGCTGCACGACCTGGTGCTCGCCGGGACCGCACGCCGGCCACCGGCCGGCCCGACCGTAGACGCCGGCACCGGCGCGGGGAGCTGAGGTTTCATGCGATCGCTGGATGCGTTTATCCCACCCTCGGGGCCGATCCGCACGCTGTGCCTGAGCCACATCTCGAAGACCGTGGGTAACGGCATCCTGTGGTCGATGTCGGTGCTGTACTTCACCCGCGAGGTGGGCATCCCGGCGGACAAGGTGGGGCTGGCCCTGACCGTCGGTGCCGCGGGCGGGCTGCTGGCGGCGGTGCCGGCGGGCCGGCTGGCCGACGCGCGCGGGGCGCGCAACGTGACCGTGCTGCTGCTCTGCCTGCTCGGCCTGTTCGCCTGGGGCTACCCGCTGGTCGGCGGCTTCGTCGGGCTGCTGGTGGTCAGCGTGCTGGTGATCTCGGTGGAGACGTCGACCGACGCGACGATAAACGCGCTGATCGCGGGGCTGGTGCCGGCGCAGGAGCGGGTCCTCGCCTCGTCGTACCTGCGCGCGGCTTCCAACATCAGCATCATGGCGGGCGCGGCCCTGGGCGGGGTCGGGCTGTACCTGGACAGCGACCCGGTGTACCTGGGGTTGCTGCTCGGCTCCGGCGTGCTGTTCGTCGTCGCCGGGCTGGCCTATCTCTTCGTCCCGCAGGTGCCGCCGGTGGAGCACACCGGCGACGGGTCGATCTGGCCGGTGCTGCGCGACGTCCCGTACGCCGCCGCGTCGTTCCTGAACACCATCCTCATCATGAACTCCGGCATCCTGCTGGTGGCGCTGCCGATCTGGATCTCCGAGCACACCGAGGCGCCGGCCTGGCTGTTCCCCGCCCTGGTGATCGTCAACACGATCGCCGTGGTGCTGCTGCAGGTGCGGCTGAGCCAGGGCAGCAGCGACGTGCCGGGCGGGGGCCGGGCCATGCGCCTGGCGGGGTTCCTGCTCGCCGCGTCCTGCCTGCTGTTCGCGGTGACCGCCGGCGTGCCGGTCTGGATCGCGGTCCTGCTCCTGTTAGCCGGCGCGGTGGTCCACGTGATGGGCGAGATGCTGCACGCGGTCGGGTCGTGGGCGTACGGGTTCGGCCTGGCCCCCGAGCACGCGCAGGGGCAGTACCAGGGCCTGTTCGCGATGTCCTCGCAGCTGGGCCAGATGGTGACGCCGGTCCTCGCGGCCGTCCTGCTCACCCAGCTCGGCGCCGGTGGCTGGCTGGTCTTCGCCGTGGTGTTCGCCGCGACCGGCGCGGTGGCTCCCGCGGTCGGCAGGTGGGCCCTTCGGACGCGGGTACCGGCTGACCTTGCACCGGCGGAAGGGAGCCGGTGATGGCGCGTCCGGCGGCGGTGGGAGTGGTCGACCTCGATGTCGCGTTCCCGCGCTCGCGCGTCACCGTCGCGCAGATGCACCAGGCGTCGGGTCGGCCGGTGGCCGACATCCTCGACTGGACGCACTGCACCGAGATCCCCGTCTTCGGTGCGCAGGAGGAGGCGTGGGAGCTGGTCGGCGACGTGGCCCGCAAGGTGCTGGACCGCGCCGGGGTGGCGCCGGGCGAGGTCGGTCAGGTGATCGTCGGGGGCTCGGGGGAGTGGGACTACCCGGCCTGGTCGCCGGCTGCCAAGGTGGCGGCCGGCCTGGGTGTCACCGAGGCCCACTGCTTCGAGCTCGTCAACTTCTGCACCGCCTCGTCGGCCGCGCTCCAGGTCGCGGCGGACGCGGTCACCCTGGGCCGGGTGCGGTACGCCCTCGTCCTCTTCGGCGAGCGGGCCAGCCGCGGCGTCGACTACGGCGACCCGGAGTCGGTGTCGCTGTTCAACACCGGGGATGCCGCGGCGGCAGTGCTGGTGGGTGCCGGCGACGGGGTGCTGTTCGACCTCCTGCGGACGCGCACCCGTACCGATCCGACGTGGTGCGACTTCTATGTCGGCGAGTACGCCGACGACCGGGTGGTGACCCGGCGCCGGGGCCGGCAGCTCAACGTCGCAAAGGTCTACCTCGACAGCTACCAGGCCCTGGTGGCCGAGACGCTGGACGCGCTGGACATGACCATCGACGACGTGTCCTACCTGCTGATCAACCAGATGGACCGGCGGATGCACGAGCGGTTGCTGCGCAACCTCGGCATCCCGTTCGAGCGCAGCGTGTTCAACTACGACCGGTTCGGTCATATGGGCTGCTGCGACCCGTTCATCGCGCTCGCCGACCTCCACGCCCACGGGCGGCTGCGCGCCGGTGACCGCGTCCTGCTGGCCACCAGTGGCACGGGCTTCAGCTGGAGCATCACCGCGTTGCGCTACCGGCCCGAGTCGCGCTACCGGCCCGAGTCGCGCTACCGGCCGGACGAGCCCACGGAGTCGCCGTGACCCTGCTCCACCACCTGATCGACGGCGCGGCACGCCGCTGGCCGGAACGGGTCGCGGTGTCCACCGCGACCGAGGCGGTCAGCCACGCCGAGCTGGCCGCGGCCAGCGTGCGCGTGGCCGGGTGGCTGCGCGCGCTCGGGGTGCGCCGCGGCCACCGCGTGGTGCTGGTCGGCCCGTCCAGCCCGCTGGCCCCGGCGCTGGCCTACGCCGCGTCGCGGGTCGGCGCGGTGTTCTGCGTCCTGCACGAGCAGGCCACCGGCCGGCCGCTGGCCCACGTACTCGACGACGCGCAGCCGGCGCTGCTGGTCGCCGCGGAGGACCGGGCGCTGGCGCTGGCTCGCGAGCGCGGCGTCCGGGCGGTCGGCGACGCCGACGCGGCCGCGCACGCGTTCGGCCAAAGTGGGCCGGAGCCGGTTGGGGCGCGACCCGGGCCCGAACCGCTGCCGGTCGACCCGCTGTGCCTGATCTACACGTCGGGCAGCACGGCCGCGCCGAAGGCCGTGGTCAGCACCCACCAGCAGGTGATGTTCGCGGTGCCGGCGATCCAGTCGATGCTCGCCTACCGCCCCGACGACGTCGTGTACTGCCCCCTGCCGCTGTCCTTCGACTACGGCCTCTACCAGCTCTTCCTCGGCGCGGCCAGCGGAGCGCAGGTGCGGCTGGGCCGACCCGCCGAGGCCGGGCCGGCGCTGCTGCGCAACCTCGTCGAGGCGCGCGCGACCGTGCTGGCGTCCGTCCCGCCGGTGGCGCAGACGCTGGTCCGGCTGCTGCGCCGCAACCCGGCCCGGGTGCCGCCGCTGCGGCTGCTCACCAACACCGGTGCGGAGATGCCGGCGGACCTCCTGGCCGCGCTGCGCGGCGCGCTCCCCGCACTGCGTATCCAGCTGATGTTCGGGCTCACCGAGTGCAAGCGGGCGACCATCATGCCACCGGACGGGGACCTCGACCGGCCCGGCGCGTGCGGGGTGGCGCTGCCGGGGACCGAGGTGTACGCGGTCGACGAGGCCGGGCGGCGCCTCCCGCCCGGCGAGACCGGCGAGCTGGTGGTCCGCGGGCCCAACGTCATGGCCGGGTACTGGCGCCGGCCGGAGCTGACGCAGCAGCGCTTCCCCCGGGAGGAGGGCCTGTTCCCGCAGCTGCGCACCGGGGACCACGGCTGGCTGGACGAGGACGGGTATCTCTACTTCGTAGGCCGCCACGACGACATCTACAAGGAACGCGGCTTCCGGGTCAGTGCCACGGAGGTGGAGGCGGCCGCGCGGCGGGTGCCCGGGGTGGCCGGCGCCGCGGTCCTGCCGCCCCGGTCCGGCGGGACCGCGCTGCTCGTCGTGGCCGGCACGCTGGCGCCGGAGGAGGTCCTCATCCGAATGCGGGACGAGATCGAGGAGTACAAGATCCCGCACCGCTGCCTGGTGGTCGATGCGCTGCCAGTGACCGACCGGGGCAAGGTGGATCGCACCGCGCTGCTCGCGGCGGTGGGCGGTGGGTGAGCCGGTGCCGGACCGGGCGGCGGCCGCACGGTCCGCGGTGGCGGCCGTGCTCGGCGCCGGCGTGGAGACGCCCGCGTACGTCTACGACCTGGCCGAGGTGCGGGCCAACGCCGCGCGGCTGCGCGCCGCGCTCCCCGCGCCGGCCGGCATCTACTACTCGCTGAAGGCCAACCCGCACCCCGACCTGCTCGCCGCGCTGCGTGCGCAGGGCACCGCGGCCGAGGTCAGCTCGCCCGGCGAGCTGACCGCCGCGCTCGCCGCCGGCTGGGCGGCCGACCAGGTGCTCTACACCGGGCCGGGCAAGCGCGACCGCGACCTCGCCGATGCGCTGCGGGCAGGGGTACGCGAGGTCAGCGTCGACTCGCCGACGGCGCTGGACCAGCTGGCCCGGCTCGCCGACGAGGCCGGCGTCGCCGTGCGCTGCCTGCTGCGGGTCAATGACGAGCGGCCCACCGGCGGGCGCGGGCTGGCGATGACCGGAGTGGCGTCCCAGTTCGGCGCCGACACCGGATGGGTCCTCGCCGAGCCGGACCGGTTCGGCGACCGCGGCCGGCTCCGGGTCGTCGGCCTGCACCTGTTCATGGGCAGCAACATCGTCGAGGTCGACGACCTGCTCGACCAGTTCGCGCGCGAGCTGGACACCGCGGGCGCGGTGGCGAAGGCCCTCGCGCCGTACGCGCGCGGCATCGACGTGCTCGACCTGGGTGGCGGGTTCGGCGCGCCGTTCGCCACGGACGCGCCGCCGGTCGACCTCACCGGGCTACGCACCGGGCTGGAGGCCCTGCTGGACGGCGATGCGGCAGGCTGGCGGGACGGCCGTCCCCGGGTGGTCCTCGAGTCCGGCCGGTACCTCGTCGGCAGCGCGGGCACGCTGGTCACCCAGGTCCTCGACGTGAAGCGCTCGCACGGCAGGGACGTCGTGGTGCTCGACACCGGCATCAACCACCTGGGCGGGATGGCCGGCCTGCGCCGGCTGCCGCCGCTGAACCCGCACCTGGTCACCCCGGAGAGCGACGGCCCCCCGGAGAGCGGCGGCCCCCCGGAGAGCGGCGGTCCCCCGGAGAGCGGCGGTCCCCCGGAGGGTGGCGCGGCGGCGTCTCCGACGATCGTCGCCGGCCCGCTGTGCACGCCGCTCGACGCGTGGTCGCGCAGCGCGCTGCTGCCGCCGCTGCGCCCCGGCGACCTGCTGGCCGTGCCGAACGTCGGCGCGTACGGGCTCTACGCCAGCCTCATCGCGTTCCTGGGCCACCCCGCGCCGGTGGAGGTCGTCGTCGAGGGCGACCGGCCGGTGCGTACCTCCCGCCTGCACCTCATCCGGAAGGACTGAACGCCAGTGGACCCGCGCTTCGTCGCCCTGCTCGCGAAGACCCTCCCGCTGGTGGGGAACCGGCCGGTGACCGCGGACGACCGGCTGCGCGACCTCGGCATGGACTCCATGCTCGCCGTCGAGCTGTTGGTCGCCATCGAGGAGGTCTTCGCGGTCGCCCTGCCCGACGAGGAGCTCAACGAGACGACGTTCGCCACCG
>DASSUC010000365.1:0-10441 GCA_035707405.1 Micromonosporaceae bacterium
GGGCGGCGTCCGGGTTGGCACCGACCGCCCGCAGCTCGAAGCCGACCGTGGAGCGGTTCAGCAGCCAGGCCACCCCGGCCGCGGCGAGCACGGCGAGGATGATGCCCAGGTGCACCCGCAGCTGGCCGCCGGCCAGGTGCGACAGCCGGGCCGCGCCGTCGACCTTCTTGCTGATCGCATCGGTACGGGCCGGGTCGCGCACCCCGTCCTGGATGATCAGCCAGGTCAGGAAGTAGAGCGCGATGTAGTTGAGCATGATCGTGGTGATCACCTCGTGCGCGCCCGTACGGGCCTTGAGCACGCCGGCGATCATGCCCCACAGCGCGCCGCCGAGGACCGCGGCCAGCAGCACCACGACCAGGTGCACGCCGATCGGCAGGGGCAGCGCGAAGCCGGTGACCGTGGCGAGGATCCCGCCGATGATCACCTGGCCCTCGGCGCCGATGTTGAACAGCCCGCCCCGGAAGGCCAGCGCCACCGACAGCCCGGTGAAGATCAGCGGGGTGGCGTAGGTCAGCGTCTCGGAGATGGGGAAGAACACCAGCTCCCAGGTGTTGTCGCCGGCCAGCGCCCCGCGTACCGCCTCGGGGTCGACGATCGCCCCCTTGAACAGGTTGGCGTACGCCTCGCTCACCACCGACCAGCTGGCCTCGATGGCGTCGGACGGCCGGGCGAACAGGTAGTCGAAGGTGGCCCGCACCTCGGCGTCGGAGACCACGACGAGCACGGCCCCGGTCAGCATGGCCAGCACAAAGGCGAGGACGGTGACCACCACCGGGTTGGCGGTCCACAGGTTGTCCAGGAAGGCGCGGCCGAGGCTGGGCCGGGCGGCCGGCGGCGGCTCCGGCGGCGGGCTGGTCACCCCTTCCGGGGCGGGCGCGGTGGTCATGGGGTTTCCGCTGGAGTCATGGCGGCGTCCTCGGTGGGCGGGGGTGGGGCGTCCTCGGTGATCCCGGCCATCAGCAGGCCGATCCGCTCCCGCGGGGTGTCCGCGGGGACGGTGGCCAGGACCCGGCCCCGGTACATCACCGCGATCCGGTCGGCCAGCGACATGACCTCGTCCAGCTCGCTGGAGACCAGCAGCACCGCGGTGCCGATGTCGCGCTCGGCGACGATGCGGCGGTGGATGAACTCGGTGGACCCGACATCCACCCCCCGGGTGGGCTGCGCGGCGACGAAGAGCTTGAGCGGCCGGGACATCTCCCGGGCGACGATGACCTTCTGCTGGTTGCCGCCGGAGAGCGTGCCGAGGGTCGACTCGTGCGAGGAGGTGCGCACGTCGAACTCGGTGATCCGCTCGCGCGCGTTGCGGGCGATCTCCTCCGGCCGGATCACCAGGCCGGAGCCGTACGGCGGCCGGTCGTACATGTCCAGGACCAGGTTCTCCGCGACGGTGAAGTCCTTGACCAGCCCGTCGGCGCTGCGGTCCTCCGGCACGTACCCGACCCCGGACTGGAGGATCTGCTTGGTGGCCCGCCCGGCCAGGTCCTCCCCTGCGACGCGCACCGAGCCGGCCGCGACCGGGCGCAGGCCCATGATCGCCTCGACCAGCTCAGTCTGGCCGTTGCCCTGCACCCCGGCGACGCCGAGCACCTCACCGGCGCGCACGTGCAGGTCGACCCCGTCGACCACCTGCTGGCCGCGGTCGTCGAAGACGGTCAGCCCGCTGACCTCGAGCACGGTGTCGCCCGGCCGCGCCGGCTCCTTGTCCAGCACCAGGCGCACCGCCCGGCCCACCATCAGCGAGGCCAGCTCGTCCTCGCTCGCGGTCGGCGCGGCCGTACCCACCACGCGGCCCCGGCGGACCACGGTGATCCGGTCCGCGATCGCCTTGACCTCCTTGAGCTTGTGCGTGATGAAGACGATCGACTTGCCGGCGGCCTTGAGACCGCGCATCACCGCGAGCAGGTCGTCGGTCTCCTGCGGGGTGAGCACCGCGGTCGGCTCGTCGAGGATGAGCAGGTCCACCTCGCGGATGAGGGCCTTGACGATCTCGACCCGCTGCTGGACGCCGACCGGGAGGTCCTCGACCGTGGCGTCCGGGTCGACCGCGAGGCCGTAGCGCTGGGACACCTCGCGCACGTCGCGGCGGGCCCGCCCGCGGTCGAGGAGGCCGAGCAGGCCGCCGCGCACCCGCTCGTCGCCGAGCATCACGTTCTCCGCTACGGTGAACACCGGCACCAGCATGAAGTGCTGGTGCACCATGCCGATGCCGGCGTTGATCGCGTCCCGCGGGCTGCGGATCTGGCGGGCGGCGCCGTCGACCAGGATCTCGCCCTCGTCGGGCTGGAGCAGCCCGTAGAGGACGTTCATCAGCGTCGACTTGCCCGCGCCGTTCTCGCCGAGCAGGGCGTGGATCTCGCCCGGCTCGACGGTGAGGTCGATGTGGTCGTTGGCGACCAGCCGTCCGAAGCGCTTGGTGATGCCGCGCAGCTCGAGTCTCAGCGGGACCTCCTGGCGATCCGGTGACGCCGGCCCTCTCCGGTCCTGGAGATCATCCCACCTGTGGTGGTCATCTCATACCGGAGAAGGCCGGCGTCGCGTCACTTCGGCGTCACTTGGGCTGGGCCGGGGACTCGACCTTGATCGTCCCCGCGATGATGTCCTGCTTCAGCTTGTCGACCTCGGCCTTGAGCTCGGCCGGGACCTTGCTGTCGTACTGGTTGTACGGCGCGATGGAGACGCCGTTGTTGGCGAGCGTGCCGATGGTGCCCCCGGTCAGCTTGGTGCCGCCGGAGCCCTTGGTGACCGCGTCGGTGACCGCGTCCGGGATGTTCTTGACCACGGTGGTGAGGAACGTCGCGCAGTACTGCTGGGCGCTCTGGCACCCGTCAACGTCGACCCAGATGACCGCGACCTTGCCGGCGCTGGCCTGCGCCGCGGCGGCGGTGCCGAGGCCGGCCCCGCCGGCGACCGGCATGATCACGTCGGCGCCCTGCGCGATGAACGTCTCCGCGAGCTGCTTGCCCTTGGCCTGGTCGATGAAGCTCTGCGAGAAGGTGCCCTTCTGGGTGGCCTTGTCCCAGCCGAGGACCGCGACCTTCTTGTTCTTGGTCTTGTTGTAGTAGGCGACGCCGTCGGCGAAGCCGTCCATGAAGATCGTCACCGGCGGGATCGGCAGCCCGCCCCAGGTCGCCACCTTGCCGTTCTTGCTCATGCCGGCGGCGAGGTAGCCGGCGAGGAACGCGGCCTGGGCGGTGTCGAACTGCATGGAGTAGACGTTGGGCGCGTCGATCTTGGCGTCGACGATGGCGAACTGGCTGTCCGGGTTCGCCGTCGCCACCTCCTTGGTGGCGTCGAACATCAAGCCGCCGACGGCCAGCACGAAGTTGCACTTCTGCTGCACGTACTGGGTCAGGTTGGGCTTGTAGTCGGCCTCCTGGGAGGAGGACGTGTTCTGCGTCTTGATGTTGGAGTTCTTGGCCTTCGCGTTCTCCAGGCCTTTCCAGGCGGAGGTGTTGAACGACCGGTCGTCGATGCCGCCGATGTCCGTCACCATGCACGCCTTGTACTCGGCCGCGGGGGTGGTGGCCCCGCCGCCGGCGTTGTTGTCGTCGCTGGGCGCATCGCCACAAGCGGCGGCGGCGAGCGCGAGCCCGCCAACCGCGAGGACCGACACGATCCTCATCCCACGCACCGTGCGCAAGATGATCTCCTTCCCCACTGCACCGCCGGGTAGCGGTGACCGTAACGGACGGGAGCGTACGCCTGTCATCAGTCGTCCAGGGGAATATCAACCGGACGGTCGCGTGGGCGTTACTGTCCCGTAACTCAGGAGCGCGCTCTTTGTCACGGATTCGTCGGGACGATCACCGATCCATCTATGATCTTCTTTTTGTACGCCTCCAGCTCCGGCACCAGGTCGTTGATGCGCCCGCCGGACGTGGCGTAGCCGACGCCCCCCACCGACAGGTCGAAGCGCCGCTGGCCAGGGGCGAAGCGCCCGTGCACCACCTCGGAGACGACCGTGAAGACCGCGGTGTCCACCCGCTTGACCATCGAGGTCAGGACCACTCTGCGCAGCTCCTCGCCGACCGTGGCGTACTGGTCGGTGTCCACGCCGATGGCGAGCCGGCCGCGGTCCCGGGCCGCCTCGAAGACGCCCAGCCCGGAGCCGCCGGCGGCGTGGTAGACGATGTCCGCGCCGCCGTCGTAGAGCTGGCCGGCGACCTCGCGCGCCTGGGCGGCGGCGGTGAAGCCGGGACATGGCAACTTGTCGCCATGCAGGTAGCGCACGTCAACCGGTGCGCTGGGCCGTACCGCCGCCACCCCGGCCCGGAACCCGGCCGCGAACTTGCGGATCAGCGCGTTCTCGCAGCCGCCGACGAAGCCCACCCGGCCGGTCCGGGTACGCCGCCCGGCCACCACGCCGACCAGGAACGAGCCCTGCTCCTCGGCGAAGACCAGGCTCACCACGTTGGGCGCCGACACCCGGGCGTCGTCGACGATGGCGAACCGGGTCTCCGGGCACTCCCTCGCGGCCCGGGCGAGCGGGCCGTCCGCGGCGTCCACGCCCGCGTACTCGTACCCCACCGCGATCACCACGCCGAAGCCGGCCTCGCAGAGCAGCTTGAGGCGGTCGTACTTGTCCTTCTCGCTCTCCCGGACCCGGGCGGTGAGCTCGCGCACGTCGCCGAGGGACCCGGCGAGCTCGCGGCGCACCCGGTCCAGGCCGGCCGCTGCGGCGTCGTTGAACGCCCGGTCGCCGCGCCCGCCGATGTCGTACGCGAGCCCGACCCGCAGCCCCTCCTCCCCGCCGGGGGAGCAGCCGGCGACCGCACCGGCGCCGGCCATCGCCGCCGCCGTCAGCACGGTCGCCACCAGCGCGGTCGCCACGGCGGGTCGCCGGACCCGGGCCCTGCTCACGTCAGGCCCTGGTCACGTCCAGAAGGTGGCTACCGCGGCGGTGACCAGGACCAGACCTACGGTCGCCAGGAAGTGACCGCGGTTGACCGCCTCCCGGCGCCGCGAGAAGAACACCATGATGAAGATGATCACCGCTAGGCCCAGCTTGACGCCGAGCTTCCCGGACGAGGGCTCCTCGTCGTCGCCACGCAGCGGAGCGGCAAGGGCGAGCCCGGTGACCACCTGGGCCCCGGCGCCCCACAGCATGGCCCAGTTGATCTTTAGATGCCCGGAGGCGTACTGCACGAGAGCACCGCCCAGCAGCAGGGCGAACCCGATCAGATGCAGGTAGCGCAGGACCAGCCGAAGGATCTCCACCGGCGCATCATGCCCTACCGGCCAGCACGACGCATGTCACCTAGGCCGCCTGCCGCAGCGAGCCGGCCCGGGCGGCGGCAGCCGCGCCGGCGGCCGGGGCCGGCCCGACCACCGCCCGCCCGACCAGCACCAGCACCAGGCCGGCCAGCGCGTACCCGGCGAGGATCCAGGCCGCCCGGGCGCCCCCGGCGCCGTCGAAGAACGCGACCGAGCGCAGCAGCGTCCCGCCGGCACCGATCGGCAGCCACTGCCCGACCTCGCCCCACGGCTGGGGCAGCAGCTGCGGGGCTGCCGCCACCGCGGACAGCGGGTTGCCGACGAGGAACACCGCGACCACGCCGAGCGCGAGGCCGGCCCGGCCCAGCACCGCGCCGAGCCCGGCCAGCACCGCCGCCAGGGCGAGGGAGAACAGGCCGATCGCTGCGGCGTCCGCGAGCAGGTTCCCGGGGACCAGGCCGAGCCAGGACTGCAGGACCGCCGCCCCAGCCAAGCCGGAGAGCAGGGCGTACGCACCAAGCCCGAGCAGCCGGGCCCAGCGGGAGCGCACGACGAACGCCAGCAGGATCCCGGCGAGCATGCCGGTCAGCGCGAGCGGGAGGAAGCCGGCCGCGAACCCGGCCCCCCGCGGGTCGTCAGGATCGGCCGGCACCACGTCGGTGACCGCGGGAGGCGCGTTCCCGAGCTGCTGAGCGGCCTGGGTGAGCAGCGCGGCAACCGTGGGGCTCGCCGCCGAGGCGGTGTGCAGCGCGACGCCGTCGGCACCGGCGACGAACGCCGCGTAGGCCCGGCGCTCGCGCAGGGCCGCGTCCGCGGCGGCGGCGTCGGCCACGGTGGTGATGTCAAAGGCGCCCGGTTGGGCGGTGGAGAGGCGGTCGGCCAGGGCGGCCGCCGCCGGCCCGGTGCCGGCTACGACGACCGGAAGGTCACGTGGCGCAAGGTTCGCTGCGGGCGCGGCGAACATCGGTACGAGCAGTGCCGCGACCACCGTGACAACGGTGGCAAGCAGGAGCGCGGCTGCTGCCGGGGGCGGTTGGCGATGAGCGCGAGCCATCTTGACTCCTCTAAAACGAACACTCATTCTTTAACTCAGAGTGACACTCGTGTTCGGTATACGTCAAGAGGGATCGTTCGTTTTAGGATCTATCCATGCCTCGTGTCTCCGAAGAGCACCTCGCCGCCCGCCGCCAGCAGATCGTCGACGCCGCCCGGACCTGCTTCACCCGCAACGGCTTCCAGGCAACCTCGATGCAGGACGTCATCGCGGAGGCCGGGCTGTCGGTGGGCGCGATCTACCGCTACTTCCGGAGCAAGGAGGAGCTGGTCATCGCCATCGCCGAGGAGCTCCTGGCGCAGGTCGGCGCGCAGCTTGCCGAGGTCACCGCGGCCGACCCGCCCCCGCCGATGGAGGACGCGCTGCGCCTGACGATCGAGTTCATGGAGCCCCAGCTCGACCGCGACGGCCTGTTCCAGCTCGCCGTCCAGGTCTGGGCCGAGTCGTTCCGCAACCCGCAGCTCGCCGAGTTCGTCGCCGACGCGTACCACCGGATGCGGGCGAGCTTCGTCGAGCTGGCCTGGCACACCCGTGCCGCCGGAAACCTGCCGGACGACGCCGTCCCGGACGGCGTCGGCGCCGTCCTCTTCGGACTGCTCCTCGGGTACGGGCTACAGCGCCTGCTTCTCGGGCAGCCCGAGCCCGAGGCGTACCTGGCCGGCGTCCGGACCCTGCTGAGCCGGTCGTCGCGCCCCGCCCACCTCGCGGTGACCCTGCCGGGTTAGCCTTCCGCCGCCGGCGACCCGTGCGGGCCTAGACTGCGTTGCCTCACCAACGCGCGCCGCGCCCGGGCCGGCCGGCTCACGCCGCCGGCGCGCGCCACCCCCGAGGAAGGGGCGAGCTTGATGATCGAGTCCTTCGTAGCGGCTGCGCGCCTGCCGCAGACCGACCGCGACCATGCGGCGGCGATAGCCAGGGCCGAGAGCCAGGCGACGCTGGCCGTGCTCGAACGGCTTGGTGACGGCGACTGGCAGCGCCCGACCGACTGCGCCGAATGGGACGTCCGGGCGCTCGTCTCCCACCTGGTCGGCCAGTTCGAGGACAGCGTCAACCTGCGGACCATGCTGCGCCGCAGGTCGCTCGGGCGGCGCCGCTACCCGGACAGGGACACGCTGGACGGCCACATGGCGGTGCAGGTGGACGACCACGCAGGCACGAGCGGGCCGGCGCTGGTCGAGCAGTTCGCGCAGCTGTGGCCCCGCGCCGTCAAGGCACGCCGCGGCACCCCCGCGCTGGTCCGCCGGGTGAAGCTCAGCCCGGGGATAGCCGGCGCACCCCGGATGAGCCTGGGCTACATGGTCGACATCCTCTTCACCCGGGACCTGTGGATGCACCGGGTCGACCTCGCCCGGGCCGTTGGGCAGCCCCTCGCCACCGGCGACCACGACCGGCACATCGTCGAGCAGATCGTGCGTGACCTGGCGCTCGGTTGGGACAGCGCGCCGCTCGCCCTGGAGCTGACCGGTGCCGCGGGCGGCTGCTGGCTGCTGGGCACGGGGGACCCGGTGGCCACCGTACGGGCCGACGCGGTGGCCTACCTGCGGGCCCTGTCCGGCCGCGACGACAACGTGACGGTGGATCTGGTCTCCGGCGACGCCTCCGCCCTAGCCGCCGCCCGCAAAGCACGCGTCATCTTCTGACCCCCTCAAGCTTCGCGATCTAGAAGACCTGTGCCGGGATAGCGTGCACAGGTCTTCTAGATCGCGAGCCAACCCAGGGCGGTCAGGCCGGGGGTAGCCGCCATGCGGCGAATGAGGGGCCGTCTGCGGGTAGCTGGACGCATCCGTGCCGGTCCAGTCGCAGGGGCTGGCCGCCGTAGAGCGGCTCCGGTCCGCCACCACCGGTTGGACCGGCTAGGGGCAGCCGTACCGGCTGTCCCGACCCTCGCCGGGCCTGCACCAGCACCGTCTCCTGCACCGCCTCCCGGGCATAGACCAGCACCTCGTCATCGACGTGCAGCCAGCGCAGGCCGCCCTCGCGCAGCGCCGGGCAACGGTGCCGCAGCGCGACCAGCGCCCGGTACCGGTCCAGGTGAGCCGTGTCCCACGCCTTGCGCCGGTGCCACGGCATCGGCGTACGGGAGCCTTCCCCGTTGGTGCCGGTCAGGCCGAGCTCGTCGCCGGCGAAGACCATCGGCGTACCGGGCATGGTCAGCAGCAGGCCGGCCGCCACCTCGTGCCGGGCGGCGGTCCCCACCACGGTCCGGATCCGGGCGGTGTCGTGCGAGCCGAGCATGGTCCACGAGTGGGTGAGCGAGCGCCACGAGACCCGGGCGGCAAAGGCCCGCATGGTGGCTACCGCGACGCCGCCGCCGATCCGCGGCACCCCGCCCGGTACGCCGATGAAGTCCGGCAGGTCCAGGTCGTCGGCCCGCAGCCAGCTCCACACTGGACGGGTGAACCCGGCGTAGCTCATGGTCGCGTGCCAGCCGCCGGCGTCCAGGTCGCCGCTTGCGTCGTGGGCGTGCTCGGCGAGCAGCAGCGCGTCCGGGCGGGCCCGGGTCACCGCCGAGCGCATCAGCCGCGCCACCTCGTGCGTGTAGTCGTCCGCACCGCACCGCCCGGTCATGTTCGCGACGTCCACCCGCCAGCCGTCGAAGACGTCCAGCCAGCGCCCGGCCACGCCGGTGGGGCCCGCAAAGAAAAGGTGGCGCAGCCGCGCGCTGCCCCAGTTGAGCTTCGGCAGCGTGCTGACGCCGAGCCAGGACTCGTAGCCGCCGTCGGCGAGGTAGAACATCTCCCGTTCCGGTGCGTCCGCGGACGACCGCGCCGCCACGAACCACGGGTGCCCGTCCCCGCAGTGGTTCGCGGTGAGGTCCCCGACCAGCCGCCAGCCCCGCCCGTGCACGGCCGCGGCCAGCCGGCGCAGCGCCGGCTCGCCGCCGAGCAGCGGGTCGACCCGGTCGAAGCCGACGGCGTCGTAGCGGTGGTTGGAGCGGGCGGGGAAGACCGGGGTGAGGTAGAGCGCGTTCGCCCCGAGTGCGGCGACGTGGTCCAGGCGGTCCACCACGCCGTCCAGGTCACCCCGGTAGACCTGGTACGGCGTCTGCGGCCCGCGGGCGACGACCGGCGTGTCCCAGTCGCACGGCACCGCCCAGCCCGGCAGCTCGCGGGACCGGGCCAGGACCGAGCGGGCGTACCGGTCCGGGAAGATCTCGTACACCACGGCGTCGCGGCTCCACCGCGGCGGTGGGTCCCCGGCCACCAGCCGGAAGTCGGTGGCGTCCGGCACGTCGTGGCCCACCAGCCCGGCCGCGGTCAGCCACCGGTACCCACCGGCCGGGTCGCGCAGCAGGAACCGGTAGCCGGTGACCGGGTTGCGCAGCCGCACCTCGGCCCGCCACCACCGCTCGGCCGGGGTGGTCCGGTCCACCACCGCCTCGGCGAAGCACGGCTCCCCGTCGGGCGTGGAGCGCACCCACACCGCGGTGGCCGGGTCGCCCGCCGTCACCCGGACGAGCACGGAGACCGTCTCGCCCAGGGCCGGCGCGAGCGTGGAGACGTACCGGGCCGAGCCGTCGTGGTGCGGGCCGCTCATCCCTTGACCGCGCCGGCGGTCAGCCCGCTGACGATGTAGCGCTGGAGCATCTGGAAGACCAGCACGGTGGGGATCGCGGTGAGCAGCGACCCGGCGCAGAACATGCCGAAGTTGTTGTTGCGCTCACCGGCGATCAGCCCGTAGAGCCCCACCGAGAGGGTCTTGGAGTCCAGGTCGGTGAGGAACACGTTGGCCATCAGGAACTCGTTGACCGTGGCGATGAAGACCAGCAGCCCGGTGACCGCCAGGATCGGCGCCACCAGGGGCAGCATGATGCGCATGAACACCTGGGCGTGGGTGGCCCCGTCCATGGTCGCCGACTCGTCCAGCGACCGCGGCACGGTGTCGAAGAACCCCTTCATCAGCCAGGTGTTCACGCCCAGCGCCCCGCCCAGGTAGAGCAGGACCAGCCCCCACGGGGTGTTGAAGCCGACCTCCGGCCAGTAGTCGCCGATCCTGGTGAACATCAGGAAGATCGCGACGATCGCGAGGAACTGCGGGAACATCTGGATCAGCAGCAGCGAGAGCAGGCCGACCCGGCGGCCGGCGAAGCGCATCCGGCTGAACGCGTACGCGGCCAGGATGGACAGCCCGACCGCGGCGAACGCGGAGACCCCGGCGATCAGGATC
>DASSUC010000366.1:0-7033 GCA_035707405.1 Micromonosporaceae bacterium
TGCAAGCTCGACCAGCCCGGCAACGAGGGGCCCGGCCGACTCGGCAGCAAGAGACGCCCGACGGGCACCGAGCTGACGTCGGTAGGCGGCGAGGGCAGCCAACGGGTTCGCCGGCTCGGGCCGGAACCCGCCATCCAGGTCAGACCACATCCTCGACTGGGTCGCCCGGGTCGACGGCTTGGACGTACGGCGCTTCTTACGCTTGCGGGACACAGGCACTGCGGAAGCATAGGACCGCCCGGTCGGACGCTTCAGCCCGGACCCGGCCGGGGTGAACAAGAGCGTCGGACTGGTCAGCATCTGACCGGGCCGGCGTCTTCCTTTCCTTGTCCGGAAGCGGTGGTGCAGGGATTCGAACCCTGGGAGGACTCACGCCCTCACACGCTTTCGAGGTCTGTGCCTCAGTGTCCGGCGCCATCCGACACCGTCTCTGACCTGCGCCAGGATCCTGCCGGCGTCCACCCACGGACGGCGCCGCACACCAGCGAACGAGACCAAAACTGAGACCACGGCGGGGACGGCTCGGGCTCGTCGCCCCCGGCTCAGCGGCCTGCGGCGAGACGCCTTGAGCCTGTCGTCAGTGGCTCCCCTTCACTTCAGTCTCCCATGGTCGACGGCGGGCTAGTAGCTTGGGAAACTCGGCCTGTAGGATGCAGAATTCATTGCCCCATGGGTCCCGTAGTACCCAGAAATCGTAGCCGCGCTCTTGCTGATGATCCCAGCGCGTGGCACCCAACAATTCGAGCCGTTCCACCTCGGCATCTACATTATCCGTCTCGATGTCAAGATGCATGCGCTCCTTCGACGTCTTTGGGTCGTGAGTGCGTTGGAGAAGTATACGAATCTCAGAGTCCGGCAACCGAAGGCGACGGTAAACGTGGCGACTTTGTTCCGGCAACGACTCTTCACTAGCGTCAAGAGCGGCAGCCCAGAACATCACTGCCCGGTCCAGGTCTTCGCAGTCGATAACGAAGTGGCAAAGGCGGCTTCGGTGCTGGGTCATGACCGCTCCAACTTTACGAGATCACTAACCACCTGATCGCCCTGGTCCCGCGTGCGAGCAATCGCACCCCATCCACTAACGACCGGACCGTCATAGCTCATGCCAACCCAGCGGCCCCACGCATACGTGCCGTGGGGATGTAGAGCGAAATACAGCGTTCCCTTTGACCGTACGGCGGCGTCGGTCGAGTGGTACCAGCCCATAAGTGCCTCGCTGTCCCAGAGACGCAGTTCGCCGCGCCATCGGTAACTACCCTCTTCGAGAGGTATCGCCCGGTCAGCGTCGAGCTGCAACAGGTCCCCCCGCTGGACGATCACCAACGGATGGGTGTCGATGCGGGGCGCGTCGTCCTTCCAGGTTTGCCAGGTGGCCCACCATTCGCCCGATAGGTCTAGCTGGTGACTGATCTTGCCGGCAAGTTGGGCAATTGAGATATCTAGGGCATCGGCTATAGCAACGGCCACGGACAGCAGCGGCTGTTGCTCGCCGCTCTCGTAGCGCCTGATCTGGCGCGCGTCTACGCCTACTGCCATCGCGAGCTGTGCCTGGGACAGGCCCAGCTCCGCTCGGCGCCGTCGGATCACCTCGGAGAAGTCCACGTACGTCATTGTAGGACCAAGTAGCCCTTGACAGGGGACAGGATGGTCCGCATAGTGTAGGGACTAGTCAGTCCCCATGAAGGACTAACAAGACCGGAGATCCCCTAGGGAAGGCGGCGTGTTGATGCCGCGCGCCTATGGTTCGCCGGATTCGCCCGGTTCTTGATATTTCCATAGTGACTGCCCGGGATCCAGGAAGATCCGTCTTCCCGACTGGCCCGGAAGCGTGCGACCTAGGGGTGGCTCGCGGGTGTCGGCCGTTGACCGTGTCCGGCCGCAGGACCTGTCCGCCCGTGCAGCTCAGCCGAGGGTCGCGTCCATCCATCAACCGGCACCCCCGGGGCGCAGCAGTGGTTTGCAGGCCGAACGGCTGCGCCCCGGGTCCCCTGGCACGGACTTGGAGGTCTCGTACCGGATGTCCCACCGTAGCTCTCCCACCGCGCCCGTGCGCTGTACCTGCCGCAGCTGCGGCGTGTGCATCGCCGCGACCGCCGCCCACGAGGGCCGGGCCCCGGCCCAGCGGCGTGGGGTCGGTCCGGCTACCCACCCCGACCTGTGCCCGACCCGCCCCGCGGCCCCGCCCGCCCGGCGGGACGCGGCCTGACCCCCTTCTTCCGCTCTGACTGGAGGTGTCGTGAGCAGGCCCCACACCAAGCGTTTCCAGGCGATGCACCACGACGGCGCGACCGGCCGGGTCCGCTCGGCCGGCCGGTTCAGCACCGCTGAGACGGCTCGCCGTACCGCTGAGACCAGGCGGGCGGCGCTGCCGGCGGGTTCGTCGGACTGGCTCACGGTCGAGGCCACCCGCCGCAAGGGCCGCCGTTCGTAGCTCTGCCCCGGGGCGCGGCCCTCGACGGCCTGGCAGACCCCTCGGCCGCGCCCCGGCCCACCGTCCCCCCACACCAACAGCAGGAAGAGGTGACCTCGAATGATGGCAGACCTTGCCGCACTGGTGCGCGTGACGAGCCGTGGCAGCGCTGTGTGGCGTGAGTGCGCCGGCTGTGCCGGCTGGGCACCGCTGGCCCCAGATGAGACCCACTGCCCGCAGTGCCGGCCGCAGGCGCCGCCCGGCGCCAGCCGCCGTGCGGCGTGACGGGACCGATGTCCAACCTTCGCCTGAAGGGACCCCTGACCAGCCATGTATGCCGACCTGGGTCCGGATGATGCCGGGCCGACGCTTGCTGACCTGGCCGCGGTTGAGGCCGAGTGGCCACTGATCGAGGCTGAGCTGTCCCTCGTGGACGCCGAGATCGCCATGATCTACGCCGCCGACCGTGGCGGCCCGTCGCCGCTGGACTGGCGGCGGCTGCGCCGGGCGCAGGCCCGGGTGCTACGTGAGGCCGCCACGGTCGTGTCCGGCCGCGGCGAGCCACGCCGGGCAGCGTGAGGCGCCCCGCCTCCCTGCCGCACCCTCCCTCCCTTCCCGCCCGCTTGCTGGACGGGCGCCTGCACTTGCCTTGTGAAGGAGTACCGATCTGATGACTACCTCGCGCACGACCGGCCGGGGGTGGGCCTACCTCGGCGCCTTGCTGGGCGGCGCGGCGTCGATCGCCGCGAACGTGGCCCACTCCTACGTCCCACCCGAGGCTGCCCCGCCGGGCTGGGCGCCGCAGTCCGGCGCGGTGATCGGCGCGGTGTTCTGGCCGCTGGCGCTGTTCGTCGCGGTGGAGATCTTCGCCCGTACCGCGTGGCCGGCCGGGCGGCGATGGGTCCTGCTGCGCTTCGCTGGGCTGCTGCCCGTGGCCGGGGTCGCCGCGGTGGTGTCCTACCGGCACCTGTCCGGGCTGCTCAGCTTCTACAACGACGACGCCCTGACCGTGCTCATCGGCCCCCTGGCCGTTGACGGGCTGATGGTCATGGCCACCGGTGCGCTCATCGCCACCGGCACCCGCCGCGCCGGTGCTGTCGCGGCGGCCACCCGGCCAGCCGTGAACGCCGCGCCGGCACCCGCCGGGCCGGCGGCGCCGGTCACGCCGGTCACCCCGCCGGCTGCGGCCAAGGCCGCCTTGCCGGTGCCGGCGGTGCCGGCCATGGCGGACGAGCCCACCGCGCCGGCCCGCCCCACCGGCTCTGGTAGGCCGCCGGCAGCCCGGGCGGCGAAGCGGCAGCCCTCGGCCGCTGAGCGGGTGGCGAAGGCGGCGGCGCGCTCGCCGCAGGCCAGCCCGGCGCAGCTGGCCGCCCGGCTCGGGCTGTCCGAGCGCACCGTGCAGCGGCACATGCCCAAGCCACCCGCCACCACGCCAGCCGCTGGGGAGCCGGTCGCGTCGCTGAAGGCGGTCGCGGCGTGAGCGAGAACTCGGGCAACGACCGCCGCCTGACGGTGACCCGTGGTGGCGTGACCTACCGCATCCTGCGTAGCGCTGCCCTGGGCTGGTGCATCTACACCGGGGCGGACCTTGACCTCGTTGGCTTCGGCTTCGCCAGCCCTGACGAGGCCGTGGCCGCCCTGCCCAACGCCGGCCCGGGCACCGACCGGCGGTGACCGGCAGCAGCCGGCCCGGCCTGTGGCACACAGCCCCCGGCCAGTCCAGACGACCCCCCGCTGACCGTACTGACCAGGAAGGACCAACCCTGTCATGGCCGCTAACGAGCCTGTCCTGACCATCGTCGGGAACCTGACCGATGACCCGCAGCTGCGTATCACCTCGACCGGGGTGTCGATGTGCCGGTTCAGCGTCGGGTGCACCCCGCGGGTGTTCGACAAGACCACCAGCGCCTACCGCGACGGTGACCCGCTGTTCGTGACCTGCACCGCGTGGCGGGACCTGGCCGAGCACGTGGCCGAGTCACTGGCCAAGGGCGTGCGGGTCATCGTGACCGGGCGGCTGCGCCAGTCGCGCTGGCAGACCCCCGACGGTGACAAGCGCTCTACCTACGGGCTGGAGGTGGACGAGGTCGGCCCGTCGCTGCGGTTCGCCACCGCCCAGGTCACCAAGCTGACCCGCCCCAACGGCGGCGGTACCCCGGCGCCGCTGGGTGACCCGTGGGACTCCTGGGCCACCGCCAGCCCCGCCCCGGCCGGCACCGGTGCCCCCGGTGACGACACGCCGCCGTTCTAGCCACGCCCGGCGGCGCGGCCACCTGGCCTGACAACCCGTGCCGCGCCGCCGGCCTCCCTCCCCGAAACCACCAGACCCCTTTTCAGAGCACAGGTCCGTGCAGGAGGAAGCTCCATGACAGGCACTATCATCGCCGACCCTGACGACGGGTTCGACCGGCCGGCCACCGCCGGGACGCGGGCGGGTGACGACAGCGTGTCGTCACCGGCCGACGTGGTGGACCTGGACACCCACCGCGCGGCCCGCCGCACCGGCCCACCCGAGCGTCACGGTCCTGTCGACAGCGACGACGACCCGCACCGTGGCGACGCCGAGTCGGTGGACGACCAGCCGCCGCGGCTGGGCCCGCCGGTGGACCCGCCCGACGCGGTCCCGGCCGAGGTGTACGCCCGGCAGCTCCAGCGTCGCCCGATCCTGGCCGACTGGGCCCGCTCCGGGCGGGCGCTACGCGCCGCCGCCCGCCACACCACCCGGGGCGCCGGCTACGTGGTGGCGTACCACACGGTCCGCTCGCCGAAGTACGCGGCGAAGATGGCCCTCTACGCCCCGCTCGGCCTGGCCCGCGGGGCGGGGCGGGCGTTGCGGTGGGCCACCGCGGAGGAGGGCAACTGGGCGCTGCGGCAGGCCGCCGCATCTCGGGGCGACGCCGACACCTGGCTCAAGCTCGACGCCCGTCGCCAGCGCCAGTCGGTGTGGCGCTGGTGGGTCCTCGCGCTGGCCACCGTTGGCATAGTGACCGGGCTGGTCGTGCTCGCGGTCGCCCCGGTCTGGTGGCGCTGGGCCATCCTCACCACCGTGGTGCCGGTACTGGCCCGGCTCGGGCGCCCGGCCGACCGGCCGATCACCGACCGGGTCGCCGAGGGCACCCGCTACCGCCGGCTGACCGCGGACCTGGTCCGCCGGGCGCTGACCTCGCTACAGATGACCGGCATCAACAGCGCGGTAGCCAAGGACCCGGGTGCGATCAGCTTCCCGGTCGAGATCCACCGCGACGGCCCCGGGCACCTGGCCGTGGTCGACCTGCCCTACGGGGTCGAGGCCGCCGAGGTCGTCGCCCGCCGCGGGAAGCTGGCCTCCGGGCTACGGCTTCCGCTGGACCAGGTATGGCCCGAGCCCGCCCCCGGCCACACCGGGCGGCTTGCCCTGTGGGTCGGCTACGAGCCGGCCTCGCAGATGCGCCAGCCCGGCTGGCCGCTGCTGGCCAGCACGGCCCGGGTGGACGTGTTCCGCCCGTTCCCGTTCGCCACCACACCCCGCCTCGACCTGGTCGAGGTCGACCTGATGTTCCGTAACTGGCTCTTCGGCGGGCAGCCCGGCTCGGGCAAGACGTTCGCCCTGCGCACCCTCGTGCAGGCCGCCGCGCTGGACCCGAGGGCGGAGATCCGCGGGTACGAGCTGAAGGGCGTGGGGGACTTCGCCGTGCTCGCACCGGTGATGGCCGAGTACGGCAACGGGTTCGACGAGGACACCCTGGCCGCCTGCCACGCCTTCATCGGCTGGCTCTACGACGAGTGCCGCCGCCGGTCCAAGCGCATCGAGCACTACGCCCGGCTGGGCAAGGCCCCGGAGAACAAGGTCACCCCCGAGCTTGCCTCACTGAACGGCTCGGGGCTGCACCCGCTGGTGGCCTGGTTCGACGAGCTACAGGAGCTGATGACCAGCCGCTACGGCAAGGACGCCGGAGATCTCCTGGAGAAGGTCATCAAGCTCGGCCGGGCGCTGGGCGTGGTCATCCTCATCGGCACCCAGATCCCGGACAAGGACTCCCTGCCCACCGGGATCACCCGCAACGTGAACTCCCGGTTCTGCCTGTCCGTGGCCGACCAGACCGCCAACGACATGATCCTTGGCACCTCGGCCTACAAGAACGGCTACCGGGCCACCGTGTTCCAACCGGTCGTGGAGGCCGGGTGGGGCATCCTGGCCGGGTTCGGCAAGCCCGCCCCGGTCCGGTCGTTCTATGTCGACACCACCGCCGCCGCCCGGGTCGTGGCCCGCGCGACCGCGTTGCGGGCCGCCGCCGGGACCCTGCCCACCCCCGACACCCGCACCCGCGACGGCGGGCCGGCCTTCGACCTGCTCGGAGACCTGCTGCGGGTCTGGCCGCATGGGGAGGACAAGGCGTGGAACGAGACCCTGCTCGACCTGCTCACCACCCTGCGCCCGGACACCTACGCCGGGTGGCGCCCCGAGCAGCTGACCGCCGCGCTCAAGCCGCACGGCGTCGAGGTCGGCCAGGTCGGGCGCCGCATCGACGGGCGGACGGTCAACCGGCGCGGCCCGACCCGCGCCGACATCCACGCTGCCGTCACTGAGCGTGAGCGTAGGCGGCGGGCTGACTGACCCGCCGCGGGGTGCTAGCGCTAGCGGCC
>DASSUC010000367.1:0-4893 GCA_035707405.1 Micromonosporaceae bacterium
AGCGTCGCGTCGCTGTCGGCGAACCGGCCCAGCCGGTCGGCGATGGCCGCGGCGTCCTCAGGCACGGCCGCGGCGATGGCGGTGACCATGCCCGGCCGCACCACCAGCCCGGAGTCCGGGTCGACCAGCCGGGCCGGCCCCACCGGCGCCCGGGCCGGGACCGCCGGGTCGGCGATCTCCGGCGACAGGGACAGCAGCCGTACGATCCGCCGCGCCGCCACGTGGCCGCGGGTGTACTTGCCCAGCGCCTCGGTGAGCGTCCGCAACGGCATGACCAGGAACACCGCATAGCCGTAGTAGGCGACCAGCTCGCCGACCGTGATCTGCCCGGTGGCGGCGAACCGCGCGCCGAGCCAGGTGACCAGCGCCACGAAGATGCCCGGCAGCAGGACGTGCGCCGCCTCCAGGTACGACTCCACGCGGGCCACCCGTACCCCGGCCTGCCGGAGCGCCTGCGACTCGGCCCGGTAGCGCGCCGCGAACACCGCCTCCCCACCCACGCCGCGCAGCACGCGCAGGCCGGCGACGATGTCGCTGGCCCGGGTGGTGAGGTCGCCCTGCTGGTCGCGGTATGCCTGCTGCCGCTTGTGCAGCGGGTGGATCAGCAGGCCGACGACGGCCATCAGCACGGGGACGCCGAGCACCACGACCAGGCCCAGCGGCACCGACGTACGCAGCATGATCACCGCGACGGTGATGATCGCCACGACGGCGCCCACGGCCCGCGCGGTGATGTCCATGGCGTTGCCGATGTGGCCGATGTCGGCGGTGCCGATGCTGACCACCTCGCCGGTGGCGAGCCGCTTGGGCAGCGTGGCGCCCAGGTGGTTGGCGTGCCGGACGGTCAGCTGCACGGTGCGGAACGCCGCCGACAGCCAGTTGAACACCGCCAGCCGGTGCCGCATCACGCCGCTGGCGCTCTGCACCACGCCCAGGCCCAGGAAGACGCTCGCCCAGGTGGCGAGGGCGCCCAGGTCCCGCTCGGTCAGCCCGGCGTCGATTGCCCGGCCGATCACGGCCGGCGTCAGCGCCTGGGCGACCATCCAGATGATCGCCATCGATACGCCACCGGCCAGCGTGGGCAGCTGCGTGCCGGCCATCCACCGCAGGTAGTGGAGGGCCGAACGGGAGTCGGGTGTGCCGGGGTCGGCAACAGGCAGCTGGCGCATGGCCTACCGACGGTACGGGCCACCGCCACGCTCCGGCACGTGGTTTTCCGCACCCCAGCGTCGCCTGGACGAGGCGACCACGCAGAAGCTGCGCAGGTCATTGACCTGGTGACGGAGTCTGGTCCGGGCCGGTGTGTCGGCCGGGTAACTGATCTGACAGCATCTCGATCCCTACGCACGTACGCCGGGCACGGAGAGCGCAAGAGTCAGGGGCCCCTGCATCCGCCAATATATTTATACTTCGGACATGTTCCCTGCCGCCACGGCCACACCACACCCAAGATCGCGATCTCATACGCCAGATGTGCAGTCACACTGCACTTCTGCTGCCGAGATCGCGATCTTGAAGGAAAGGACGCGGCGAACACGTCATGCATGCCTGCGATAAGAATGCTGTCGAGGCCGGCAGGCAGGAGCTACTCGCCGCCGTTGCCGGCCAACGGTCCCCTGGGGCGGACTCCCCCGTTCTGTGGAGGGTCGACCAGAAGGCAGGGCGCGCCGCAGGTCTTCCAGTAGCAGCAGAGGCATCGGGTCGGTGGGGCTCGGCTCAAGCTTCGCCAGCCGCAGGTAGAGGTCACGGTCAGCGGTCGACCGGGGTGAAGTCCCAGCTGTGCGGCTTGCGGGCGACCAGGTGCCGGGGCGGCTCCGGCAGGTCCACCGGGTTGCTGCGCCACTTGGAGATCACCACGAGCCGGTGGTCGGTGGAGGAGAACACCTCGCTCGCGACGTGCAGCGGCTCGACCTCGATCACCGGCAGCGCCGCCTCGCAGACCCAGGAGATCAGCTCGGTGAAGCCCTCCGGGTGCGCGCGTACCTCCCACATCCGCACGATCACGCCGCGCGACATTACACCCGTACGGTCGTGACCGGCAGCGCGGAGTCCGCGGGCAGGTCCAGCCGGCTCGGCGCCACCCCGGCGGCGACCAGGTGCGACCCGAGCGCGGCCACCATCGCCCCGTTGTCGGTGCACAGGCGCGGCCGGGGCACCCGCAGCTGTAGCCCGTACCGGGCGCACCGCTGCTCGGCCATTGCCCGCAGCCGCGAGTTGGCCGCGACGCCCCCGCCGATGACCAGCGTGCCGACCCCGTGCTCGCGGCACGCGTCGACCGCCTTGCGGCTCAGCACGTCGCACACGGCCTCCTGGAACGACGCTGCCACGTCGCCCACCGGCACCGGCGCACCGGCCCGCTCCCGGGCCTCGACCCACCGCGCCACCGCCGTCTTCAGGCCCGAGAACGAGAAGTCGAACCGGTGCCCGGCCAGGTCCTTCGGCGCGGTGAGCCCGCGCGGGAAGGCGATCGCGCCCGGATCGCCCGACCGGGCCGCCCGGTCGATCGGCGGCCCGCCCGGGAAGGGCAGCCCCAGCAGCCGGGCCACCTTGTCGAAGGCCTCCCCGGCGGCGTCGTCGATGGTCCGGCCCAGCTGCGTCACGCCGGCCGCCAGGTCGTCGACGAGCAGCAGCGAGGAGTGCCCGCCGGAGACCAGCAGCGCCACCGCCGGCTCCGGCAGCGGGCCGTGCTCCAGGGTGTCCACCGCCACGTGGGCGGCGAGGTGGTTGACGCCGTAGACCGGCTTGTCCAGGGCGAGCGCGTACCCCTTGGCCGCGGCGACGCCGACCAGCAGCGCGCCGGCCAGGCCCGGGCCCGCGGTGACCGCGATGGCGTCGACGTCGGCGAGGGCCACGCCGGCCTCGGCCAGGGCCCGGTGCAGCGTGGGCACCATCGCCTCCAGGTGCGCCCGGCTGGCGACCTCGGGCACCACGCCGCCGAAGCGCGCGTGCGCCTCCACGCTGGACGCCACCGCGTCAGCGAGCAGCGTGTGCCCGCGGACGATGCCGATCCCGGTCTCGTCGCACGAGGTCTCGATGCCGAGCACCAGCGGCTCACTCATGTCTCATCATCACCAGGGCGTCGGTGTTGCTCGGTTGGTAGTAGCCGCGGCGCACGCCGACGACCTCGAAGCCGCACCCGGCGTAGAGGCGCTGCGCCGCGGCGTTGTCGACGGCGACCTCGAGCATGGTCTTGCGCACCCCCCGCCGGACCGCCTCGGCGAGCAGCCCCTCCAGCAGGGCCCGGCCGGTCCCTCGGCGCTGGGCGTCCCGGCGCACCGCGAGGTTCTGCACCCACGCCTCGTCCGGCGGGCTCACCGCCAGGCCCGCGTAGCCCAGCACCGCCCCGTCGCCGCCGACCGCGGCCAGGTAGTAGTGCCCGTTCGCCAGCTCGTTCCAGAACATCGCGGCCGACCACCGCTCCGAGCCGAACAGGTCCGCCTCGATCGGCATCACCTCGTCGATGTGCCACCACCGGAAGGGCACCAGCCTCACGCCAGCACCCGTTTGCGGCCGGCCGGCTCCACCGCGTCCGGCCGGCGCAGGTAGAGCGGGGTCAGCGGCTCCGGCGGCGCCCCGGCGCGGACCCGGTCGGCGGCGAGCGCGGCGAGCGCGGCCGGCGGCGGGTGGTCCGGCCCGTCCACCGGCAGGCCGAGCACTCCGGCGTAGCGCCGGGCGCCCTCCCCGACCGCGCGGACCACCCCGAGCCCGCCCAGCAGGTCCGCCACGTCGCCGGGCCGCCCCACCGCCGGCCCCGCCCGGCGCGCCCCGCCGGCGTACACCGCCCAGTAGATCTCCTTGCGGCGCGCGTCGGTCGCGGCCAGGGTGACCCCGGCGGCGCCGAGCCCCAGGGCGTCCAGCGAGCAGACCCCATAGGCGGGTACGCCGAGCGTGTCGGCGAGCGCGGCCGCGGTGACCAGCCCGACCCGCAGGCCGGTGAACGGGCCCGGGCCGGTGCCGGCGACGACCGCGGCGAGGTCGCCCGGCACCGCCCCGGCCTCGGCGAGCGCTGCGGCGAGCTGCGGGGCGAGCAGCTCCCCGTGCGCCCGGGCGTCCACAGTGGTCCGCTCCGCAAGCACGACCGTGCCGGCGGCGGTGACCTCGGCCACGGCCGCGGTGACCGCTGGCGTCGCCGTGTCGATGACCGCGATCAGGGGCACCGGACCAGCTCCCCCACCGGCCGGAAGCCGCCGCGCGGCACCAGCTCCACCAGCCGGGCGTCGTCCGCGCGGCGGTCGATGCAGACCTGGAGGTACGCGTCCGCGAGCTGCTCGACCACGCCCTCGCCCCACTCCACGACGGTCACCGACTCCTCCACCGACGCGTCCAGGTCCAGGTCGTCCACCTCGGCCCGCGGGTCGGTCGCGGCACCCAGCCGGTACGCGTCGACGTGCACCATCGGCACCCGCCCGCCCTGTGCCGGGTCTGCCCGGTGCACCCGGGCGATGACGAACGTCGGCGAGGTGACCTCGCCCGCCACGCCCAGCCCGGCGCCGATGCCCTGGGCCAGCACGGTCTTGCCCGCACCCAGCGGGCCGGTCAGCACCACGAGGTCGCCGGCCCGCAGCACGCCACCGAGCGCGCGCCCGAACGCCCGCGTCTCCTCCACAGTAGACAGCAGCCGTACGGTCACGTGCCGACCCCGGCCAGCAGCTTGGCCGCGAGCGCGAGGTCGTCGCGGAGCGCCGCCATGGGCGCACCCGCGGGGCCGAACCGGATCGCGGCCGACGGGTGGTAGGTGGCCAGCACCGGCAGCCCGTCCACGAGGTGCACCCGCCCGCGGGCCGCGGCGAGCCGGGTCGGGCCCAGGAACCAGGTGACCGCGGTCAGCCCGAGCGCCACCACCAGGGTCGGCGCGAGCAGGGCCAGCTGCCGTTGCAGGTACGGCCGGCAGCG
>DASSUC010000368.1:0-3118 GCA_035707405.1 Micromonosporaceae bacterium
CCCCCCCCCCCCCCCCCGCCGCTGCACAGCTGCGCTGCACGGGAATGACATGTGAGTGAGTGGTCGCTGTCTGCGATATCGCACTTCGACATATAGCGATCATGTGATGGCCGTCGCATACTGCTGTCACGGTGCGATAGCTCACATCGTAGTAGCGGCACCCGGCTGGCACCGGGCGCCGCTGCGGCTCCACCCATCGCGAGGAGGGCGAGGACCGACCACCAGCCATACTGGCGTACCTGGTTCCTTCCTCGCAATGGCCGATCGAGGGAGGAAGGCGATGACCCTCTTCTACATCGGGCCGCGCGCCTGCATCACCCACGAGGTGTTCCAGGTGCGCTGGCCGAGCTACCGGTCGTTCGCGATCCGCGAGCTGACCAACGTCCACGTCGTGCGGGACTGGACAGACCCGGTAACGGTCGGGGCACACCAGATCCGGGTGGCATCCACCTGGCTGGCCGGGACGGCGGCGGTCGCCACCGCTCTGGGCTGGTCCGTCCTGCACTCGCCTACCGTTTCGATACTGGCATTCATGATCTTGGCAGTGTCGCTGGTCGTCTCCGGAGTGTGCTGGCGGGTCCGCACGGTCCCGTACGTGCTACAGGCGACCTACCGGGGTGAGCTGGTGCGGTTGTGCAGCATCCCGGACGCCCGTACGTTCGGGCAGGTCAAGCGGGCCCTGGTACGGGCCCTGGAGCAGGTGCCGGTCGGTTGACGAACCAAGGGGGCCCCACGACGGCGGCGCGGCGGGTACCGTACAGCGTCGTGTCGTAAAGCGGTCCTCCAGTCTGCTATATAGCTGACAGAAGACTGGAGGCGTCGAGAGGGTGGCGGATGGTCCTGGGTGAGTCGCCGGCGGTGGCCCGGCGGCGGCTTCGCCTCGCGCTTCGCAAGGCGCGCGAGGCGAAGTCCCTCACCCAGACCCAGGTCGCAGTGGCACTCGACTGGTCGCTGTCGAAAGTGCAGCGCATCGAGAGCGGCGAGGTGACCGTCTCCAGCACCGACCTGCGGGCGCTGCTGGGCCAGCTCGGCATCACCGACCCGGACCGGGTCGAGCAGATGGTGGAGGACGCCCGGACCTCCCGGCGCCGGGGCTGGTGGGACGACTCGCGGTACCGCGAGCACCTGAACCAGGCCACGATGCAGCTGCTGCAGTTCGAGAGCCAGGCCACCGCCGTCCGCAGCTTCCATCCCACGATGGTCCCGGGTCTGTTCCAGACGCGGGCGTACGCGGAGTTCGTGCTCAGCTTCTGGAGCGACGTGCTGTCCGAGGAGGACCGCGCAGTTCGTTTCGAGGTCCGGATGCGACGCCGGGACCACGTCCTCGACCGGCCGGAGCCCCCGCAGTACCTGCTCATCCTCGACGAGTCCGTGCTGTTCCGTGAGGTCGGCGGCGCCAAGGTGATGGCCGACCAGCTACAGGAACTGTTAGTGCTGACCCGTAAGTCGAACGTGATACTGCGGGTCATCCCGCTGGCCAACGCCGCAGTCCTCACGATGCTCGGTCCATTTATGATATTCGATCTTGACGAGGAGGAGGACGCAGTCCTCTACCGGGAAAGCCACCTTCGCGACGAGATCGTTCATACGCCAAACATCATTCGACGCTATCGGGACGTCTTCGAGAAGATGTGGGACCAGTCGTTGGACGAGCGCGCTTCGGCCCGACTGGTAGAAGCCCGTGCTGCGGCGATGCTCTCCTCGCTTGACCGGCTGAGACAGTAGGCCGGCGACCGGCATCCGCCGGCGTCAGGTCACCGGAAGCGGCAGTAATCGCAAGCCCCCCATAAAGAAAGGAACCACCTTGTCCACTTCTCCAGCCGCACCGGACTGGCGTAGGAGCCAGCGCTGCGAGTCCAACGCATGCGTGGAGGCGGCCCTGGTCGGCGGCGACATCGCAGTACGCGACTCGAAGAACCCGGACGGTCCGGTCCTACGCTTTTCTCTGGCAGAGTGGGATGCCTTCATGGACGGTGTCCAAGCAGGAGACTTCCGGTTCAACTAACGTGCTGTGCAGGCGGTCTGTGGGTGCACCAGCGGCCCCATAGACCGCCTGCATACATATGCCGGCGGGCTGACCGGGCCAAGATGTGACAGAAACGTTCCCTCGATCTCACCTCTTCTCGTACCCTCGGAAGTAATGACTTGGGGGCTGTCAATGGCAGGGGATGAGCAGATCAAGTGGCACCGCAACGGCCGGTGCGAGTCGTCCGCATGTGTCGAGGTGGGCCGGGGCGGGGACCGGGTGGTGGTGCGGGACTCCGCTGATCCCGAGGGGCCGGTGCTGAGCTTCGACTCCCAGGAGTGGGCCGCGTTCGTGGCGTGGCTCAAGCGCGGCTCGGGACGGTGACGTGCTGGCCTGAGCGATCGTTCAGGCCGGTTAGTATCACCTCATGAAGGCCGAGGAGATCGCCGAGGGCCGCGCGCGGTGGCAGGCCCGCTACGACGCTGCGCGCAAGCGCGATGCGGACTTCACCACGCTGTCCGGCATGACCGTGCAGCCCGTGTACGGCCCGCCGGACGGCGCGTCCGTGCCCGGCTTCGAGCGGATCGGCTGGCCGGGCGAGTTCCCGTACACCCGGGGGCTCTACCCGACCGGCTACCGGGGACGGACGTGGACGATCCGGCAGTTCTCCGGGTTCGGCAACGCCAGGCAGACCAACGAGCGCTACCTGATGCTGCTGCGCGCCGGCGGGGGCGGGCTGTCTGTCGCCTTTGACATGCCGACGCTGATGGGCCGGGACTCCGACGACCCGTACGCGCTGGGCGAGGTGGGCCACTGCGGGGTGGCCATCGACTCGGCCCAGGACATGGAGGTCCTGTTCAACGACATCGACCTGGCCGGCACCACGACGAGCATGACGATCTCCGGGCCGGCGGTGCCGGTCTTCTGCATGTATCTGGTCGCCGCCGAGCGGCAGGGCGCCGACCTGTCCAAGCTGGACGGCACCCTGCAGACGGACATCTTCAAGGAGTACATCGCGCAGAAGGAGTGGCTCTTCCCGCCCCAGCCGCACCTGCGGCTGATCGGCGACCTGATGGAGTACTGCGCCCACCAGATCCCCAGGTACAAGCCGCTGTCGGTGTCCGGCTACCACATCCGCGAGGCGGGCTCCAC
>DASSUC010000369.1:0-16681 GCA_035707405.1 Micromonosporaceae bacterium
GGCCTTGTCGAGCGCCTCCAGCTCCTGCAGCGGCACGGTGTTGCGGATGCCGGCCACCACGTCCTCGCCCTGGGCGTTGGACAGGTAGTCGCCGTAGACGCCGGGCTCACCGGTGCTCGGGTCCCGGGTGAACGCGACGCCAGTGCCGGAGTCCGGGCCGAGGTTGCCGAAGACCATGGCCACCACGTTGACCGCGGTGCCGAGGTCGGCCGGGATCCGCTCCTGGCGCCGGTAGAGCACCGCCCGCTCGGCGTTCCACGAGTCGAAGACCGCCCGGATCGCCAGGTCCAGCTGCTCGCGCGGGTCCTGCGGGAAGTCCCGGCCGGTGTGCTCCGAGAAGATCTTCTTGTACGCCTCGACGACCGCCTTCAGGTCCTCGGCGCCCAGGTCCAGGTCGTTCTTTGTGCCCTTGGCGGTCTTCGCGGCGTCGAGGGCGTGCTCGAACTCCTCGCCCGGCACGCCGCAGACGGTCTTGCCGAACATCTGGATGAGCCGGCGGTAGGAGTCCCAGGCGAAGCGCTCGCCGGTGCCGTTGGCGCCCTCACCGGCGCTGCCCGCCGCCTGCCGGGCCAGCCCGTGCACGCTCTCGTCGTTGAGCCCGACGTTGAGGACGGTCTCCATCATGCCCGGCATGGAGAACTTGGCCCCGGAGCGCACCGAGACCAGCAGCGGGTCGGCCGGGTCGCCCAGGCGCTTGCCCATCGCCGACTCCATCGCCGCCAGCTGGGCGGCGACCTGCTCGCGCAGCTGCGCAGGCTCGTCACCGGAGGTGAGGTAGGCCCGGCACGCCTCGGTGGTGATGGTGAACCCGGGCGGGACCGGCAGGCCGAGGTTGGTCATCTCGGCCAGGTTCGCCCCCTTGCCACCGAGCAGGTCCTTGAGGTCCTTGTTCCCCTCGGTGAAGTCGTACACGTACTTCTGCGTCACGGTGCCAGCCTTTCCGTATGGCCTGGGACGTCGCTGTCTGCCTGGTCTTTTGAGGTCTCTTATGCCTGTCGTACCGCCGGGCCGGCCCGCGCGCCACCCGGGAGCCTCCTCGCCGCAGGTTAGTCCGTGCGCCGACCCGATCAGCCCTCCGGGGTCGTTCAGCCGCCGGAGTCGGGCAGCTCGGCGCCCTCAGGCACCGCGTCCGCGTCCCGGTCGGCGAGCCAGCCGTGCGGCAACGCCACCCGGGCCGGCGAGTTGGTGCGTCCCCGCGGCTGGCCCAGCACCTCCACCGGGAACGGCGCCGCCGGGTCCAGCTTGCCGAGCAGGTCGTCCAGCTCGGCGAGGGACGACACCATGGCCAGCGCCCGGCGCAGCGCAGCGCCGGCCGGGAACCCCTTGAGGTACCAGGCGACGTGCTTGCGGAAGTCGGTGCAGCCTTCCAGCTCGGTGCCGAACGCCTCGGTGAGCAGCTGCGCGTGCCGGCGCATGGTGCCCGCCACCGCGCCCAGCGACGGCAGCGCCCGCTCCGGCCGGCCGGCCATCGCCGCGGCCAGGTCGGCGAAGAGCCACGGCCGGCCCAGGCAGCCGCGCCCCACCACCACGCCGTCCGCGCCGGTCCCGGCCATCATCCGCAGCGCGTCCTCCGCCTCCCAGACGTCCCCGTTGCCGAGTACGGGAACCGCCAGCCGCTCCTTCAGCTCGCCGATCGCCGCCCAGTCCGCCTGGCCGGAGTAGCGCTGCGCCGCGGTGCGCGCGTGCAGGGCCACCGCGGCGACGCCGGCGTCGGCCGCGATCCGGCCGGCCTCCACAAAGGTCAGATGATTGTCGTCGATGCCCTTGCGCATCTTGACGGTGACCGGCACGCCGGCCGGCCCGGCCGCCGCCACCGCCGCGTGCACGATGCGGGCGAAGAGCCGCCGGCGCCACGGCAGCGCGGCGCCGCCGCCCTTGCGGGTCACCTTCGGCACCGGGCAGCCGAAGTTCAGGTCGATGTGGTCGGCCAGGTCCTCGTCGACCACCATCCGCACGGCCCGGCCCACGGTCTGCGGGTCGACGCCGTAGAGCTGCAGGCTGCGCGGGCGCTCGCCACCGGCGAACCGGACCATCCGCAGCGTCTTCGGGTTCCGCTCGACCAGGGCCCGCGTGGTGACCATCTCGCACACGAAAAGGCCCGGCCCCTGCTCCCGGCACAGCTGCCGGAACGCCACGTTGGTGATCCCCGCCATCGGCGCGAGCACGACCGGGGGCCACACCTGGTAGGGCCCCAAGGCCAGCGGTGGACAGGTCACCCATCGAGGATCGCACGCCGGCCGCCGCGCCAGGCGGTGCCGTACCCCGGCGGTCTGGCAGAGTCGACGGCATGGCACACAACCACGACGAGACGGTCGACCCGGCGTGCGCCATGGCGCACGGCGACCTAGCGCCGGAGGTGGGACGGCGCACCCTGGTCGCGGTCTTCGCCTCACCGGTCGCCGACTACCTGCTGCGGTTCGGCCTCGACCTCGGCTACCGCACGGTGCTCGTCGAGCCGGATCCGGCGCGGCTGTCGGGCCCGCCCCGGCCCCGGGGCGACCAGGTCGTCACCGCCGCCGACAAGTCCGTTGTGGACGGCAACACCGACGTGGTGGTGACCGACCATGACCGGCCGGAGCTGGGCGGCGTGCTGCGGACCGTGCTGGGGCTGCCGGCCCGCTGGGTCGGCGTCATGGGCAGCCCACGGCACACCGCGCCGCACGTGACCGCCCTGCGGGACCTGGGAGTCGGCGAGTCCGACATCGCCCGGGTGCACCGGCCGATCGGGCTGAACATCGGCTCCCGTACCCCGGCGGAGATCGCGGTGGCGACGCTGGCGGGCCTCATCGCCGACCGCAACGCCCGCCCGGGCGGCTTCGACTTCGGGACCCTGCCATGAAGTTTATGATGGCAACTGATGACAGATGTCATCCTGACAACATTGGCCGATAGTCGGCAGCTGTGGCACCCCGACGCACCACCTGATGCTGAGCATTCCCAGCGATGCCGCGCCTGACGATCAGAAGCGAGAGCCGGCTGAACTCCCCATACGGTCCGACAAAGTCGGCCAGGACCGGTAACTCCGCCAGGTCCGCCTCGGCCTGGTCCACCGGTACCGTGGGAAGGAAGTTCTCAAACTCAGTGATCAGTAATCGAAGCCCTGCAGGCCAACGGACCGCCTTCTGAAGCTAAGTTAGCCGGTACTCCTGGTCGCCGAAGTCCGCCACGACCCGCAGCCTCCCGCCCAGGGCCCGAACGTAGGCCCGCAGCGTCGAGAGCGTAACCGTGTCGAGCTCGCCGCGTTCGATCGCCGAGACGCGGGGCTGGGTGACGCCCATGACCCGTGCAACTTCGTCCTGGGTCCGGTCCTGTTCGGTGCGTACCTGGGCAAGGTGCCAAGCGCGCACATGGTCGTCGGTCACCTCTCGGGCTCGAGCCATGTCCTCACCGGTGAGGTCAAGTTCAGTCAGCAGCTCACCGATATCGTCGTATGCGGGCCACCCGGCGGCTGGTTCCTTAGCCATCTCACTCACCCTCGTCATTCAGTGTTGCCAGGTGCTCTGCGTAGCGCGCCTCAGCAAGCGGGATCGCCACGTCGTACCAACGTCGCCAGTTGCCAGACTTGTCGCCAGCGACCAACAAGACCATCTGCCGTATGGGGTCAAATACGAAGAGAATCCGAACCTCGGTTTCGCCAGTGCTGGCTGGCCGCAGCTCTTTCAGATTGTGTAGCTGACTGCCCTTGATCCGGTCGACAAGTGGTCGACCCTCGTCCGGACCTCGGCCGTCAACTATGTGCTGGATGGCCTGTCCTATAAGCGCAACCGTACTCCGGTCAGCTTTACGGATCTCATGGAGCCAGTCCCGGACTGCCCCCGGGTGACGGTCACCGCCCGGGGAACCGCCTCGACGCCAGCACCGGGCTGGGTCACCTAGCAGTTGATCTGCATGTCCCGGAGAGCCTTCCGGCCGGCGGTTTCGTTGTTGGCGAGCGCCGCGTCGAAGAACTCCCGCACCGCCTTGCGGCATGGGGCCGACTTGTTCACCTGCTCCTGCAGGTCCTCGGCACGGCTGGTGGCGTCGTCGGCGCGGCCCTCGGCGGTCTTGAGATCCGCACCGGCCTTGGTCGCCTCGTCGGTCCTGGCGGCCAGATCCCGCTCCAGCTGGGCGATCTGTGTCCGCTGCTTGGCGATCGTGTCGTCCGAGCTGCTCTTCTGCACCAGCGCAACCCCGCCCGTGGCGACCGCGGCGATGAAGAACACGATGGTCAGCACCGCGAGGAGCGGCACCGCCCGGCCACGCCTGGCGGCAGCCGGTGGCGACGACATCGGCGCGGGCCCGGCCATCGGGGAACCGGGCGCGAACGCCGGTGAGGTGGGCGGCGGCTGCCACGCGGTCGGGTACGCCTGGGTCGTCGGGGCAGGAGCCGGCGACGCGGGGGCAGGGGCCGGCGACATCGGCGTCCAGGGCGCGGGCGGCGGCGTGCCGGTGCCCGGTGCCGTAGCCTGGCCCGGCAGGAACGCCGCTGGCCCCGCTGGCGCCTGCGGTGGCGGCGCTGCCGGTAGCGGCGCGGTCCGGTCAGGGTCGCTCGACGCCGGATGACCCGCCGTCCCGGCCGCGGCGGTGCGGTCGTCGGGCCCGCTGGGCGGATAGGGCATTGAGGGGTACGACATCAGTGCCTCCGGGGCGTAGGTCCGCCTGCCGCCACACAGGACGGGGCCCGTAAGGCTACCCGGAGCCATCAACACTGTCAGTCAACTAACCGCAGCCCGGCGCGCGGTCAGCCGAGCCGCTCCAGCAGGTAGCGCTCCACCCCGTCGACTGGCACCCGCTGCTGGGCCATCGAGTCCCGGTCCCGTACGGTGACCGCGTCGTCGTTCAGCGTGTCGAAGTCGACCGTCACGCAGTACGGGGTACCGATCTCGTCCTGGCGGCGGTAGCGGCGGCCGATCGCGCCCGCGTCGTCGAACTCGACCATCCAGCGCCGGCGCAGCGCGGCGGCCAGGTCGCGTGCCTTCGGCGACAGGTCGGCGTTGCGGGACAGCGGCAGGACCGCGGCCTTCACCGGCGCCAGGCGCGAGTCGAAGCGCAGGACCGTGCGCCGGTCCACGCCACCCTTGGTGTTGGGCGCCTCGTCCTCGTCGTACGCCTCCATGAGGAACGCGAGCAGCGCCCGGGTCAGGCCGCCCGCCGGCTCGATCACGTACGGCACCCAGCGCTCGCCCTTGTCCTGGTCGAAGTAGGACAGGTCGACGCCGGCGTGCTTGGCGTGCGTGGACAGGTCGAAGTCGGTGCGGTTGGCGATGCCCTCCAGCTCGGAGAAGTCCGTGCCGCCGAAGCCGAAGCGGTACTCGATGTCGACCGTCCGCTTGGAGTAGTGCGACAGCTTCTCCCTCGGGTGCTCGTAGTAGCGCATGTTCTCCGGCGACAGGCCCAGGTCGACGTACCAGTTCCAGCGCTCGGTCAGCCAGTACTCGTGCCACTGCTCGTCGGTGCCGGGCTCGACGAAGAACTCCATCTCCATCTGCTCGAACTCGCGGGTACGGAAGATGAAGTTCCCCGGCGTGATCTCGTTGCGGAAGCTCTTGCCCACCTGCGCGATGCCGAACGGCGGGCGGCGGCGGGAGGAGCTCATCACGTTGAGGAAGTTGATGAAGATGCCCTGTGCCGTCTCCGGCCGCAGGTAGTGCAGCCCCTCCTCGCTCTCGACCGGGCCGAGGTAGGTCTTCATCAGGCCGTTGAACATCCGCGGCTCGGTGAAGGTGCCCTTGTTGCCGCAGTTCGGGCAGTTCAGCTCGGCCAGTGACGCGGGCGCGGCGCCGTGCCTGGCCTCGTACGCCTCCTCGAGGTGGTCCGCGCGGAACCGCTTGTGGCACGCCTGGCACTCGGTGAGCGGGTCCACGAACTCGGAGATGTGGCCGGAGGCCTCCCACACCTGGCGAGCCAGGACCACCGCCGAGTCCACGCCGACCACGTCGTCACGCAGCTGCACCATCGAGCGCCACCAGGCCCGTCGGATGTTCTCCTTGAGCTCCACGCCGAGTGGTCCGTAGTCCCACGCCGACCGGGTGCCGCCGTAGATCTCGCTGGACGGGTAGACGAAGCCCCGTCGCTTGGCAAGACTGACGATCGAGTCGATCCGGTCCGCGGGCATGGCTCCTCCTCCGGCGCCGGCTGGCTGCCGGTCGCGCAATCTGGTCTCTGGCACCGGCCCCTGCCGGCGCGCAGTTCGGGTCGGCGGCCGCCGCCGCTCGCCGAAGGCGTCGCCGCCTTCGACATGCGGCGCCGTCCTCCGGACGGTTTCGTTCGAGCCTACGGTGGCCCGCTGCTCGGCCGCACCAGGTTACTCGTCGAAGCCGCACACCTCGAAGGCGCCGGTCCGGGTGTCCTGCTCGAGCACGAACCGCAGGGTGTCCACGTCCCCGTCGGCGAAGCGGACCTGGGCCGGCACGACGACCCGGTCGGCAATCTTCGGCTCGGCGACGTCGAACGAGGCGATCCTCGGCTCCCGCGCCACCCGCCGTTCAAACTCGTCCAGCGACTCCGCCCGCCTGGCCGAGTCGCACAGCAGCTCGTACGCGTCCGCGTACTCCTCGGAGCGCAACGCATCGAGGTAGTTGCTGACGGTCTTCTGTGCCTGCTCGTTGACGGCCTGCACCGTCGTCACCAGCAGCGCGCCGACGCCGACCAGCCCGCCGACGCAGCACAGCAGCAGGGCCAGGCCACCGGCGCCGAGGCCGAGCCACAACCGGCGGCGGTCACCCTCGGTCGGCGGGGCCGCGAACGGCGGCTGCACCCCAGGGCCGGGCGGCGGCACCGGCACGAACCCGCCGGTCGGGACCGCACCGGCCGGGGCACCGGAGCCCGGCGCCGGTGGGTCACTCCGGCCGGGTGGCTCGGGCGCGAAGCTGCCCGGTGCGGTCATGCCCGCGATCGTAGTGTGCCCGGACCCGCGTCGCCGCTCCCCCGGTCACTCGCCGCCACGGTCACCGCACCGGTCCGGTCGGCGCTGGCGAGCACCTCGTACGCGGACGGCTCCGGCAGCGCCTCGGCGAGCAGCGGAGCACCGGCCAGCTTGACGTCGTAGGCGCCCAGCGCCCGCCGGTACGCCCCGACGTTCTCCCACTCGGTGACCAGGCACCAGTGGCTGGGCTCGTCCAACGCCCGGGCCAGCCGGCCGGCCAGGTAGCCGGGCCTGGTGGCGAGCGCGGCGAGCGCGGCGTGCGCCCGCGCGGTGAAGGCGGCCACGGTGGCCTCGGGCGCCCCGCCGCCGTCGAGGTCCGGGTCACCGATGACGAAACGGTTCACCACCAGCATTTACGGCCTCCCGGCGGGGTTGGGTTGGCGACTGGACCGAGCCTACGGAAGGAGACGGCGATGGCTGCGCCCGACACTGGGACCGGTGGCGGCTCAGGTGGTCGGCACGCATGCGTTTTTGACAATCATTGTCATTAGCGCGGACAGTATACGGATGGTGATCCGTACACACCTGATCGCAGTCTTTCTCGCGACGGCGGCGGTTGCCGGCGCGGGCGGGTGCACCGGCGGTGCTGACGACGGCGCCGCCGGGGGCGGGAAGGTCGATGTCGTGGCCGGGTTCTACCCGTTGCAGTTCGTCGCGGAGCAGGTCGGCGGCGACGCGGTCGCGGTCACCAACCTCGCCAAGCCCGGTGCCGAGCCGCACGACATGGAGCTCACCCCGCACCTGGTGGCCCGGATCGCCGACGCCGACCTGGTCGTCTACCTCAACGGCTTCCAGCCCGCGGTGGACGAGTCGGTCGCGTTGCAGGCCCGGGAGGCGTCGTTCGACGCGGCAGCCGTCGAGCCGCTGCTGGACGCCGCCGCGGAGGGTGGGCACGAGGGCGAGCATCCGGGCGACGCGCAGGCGGGCTCGCCGGCCAGTAGCCCGGCCGGGACGGGCGGAAAGGACCCGCACGTGTGGCTGGACCCGGTGCGCCTCGCGACCATCGCCGACCGGCTGGCCGACCGGCTCAGCGGGGTGGACCCGGCCCACGCGGCCGGCTACCGGGCGCGCGCGGGCAACCTGCGCGCCCGGCTGGAGCAGCTGCACCGCGAGTACGCCGACGGCCTGCGCTCCTGCGCCCGGCGCCAGCTGGTGGTCAGCCACGCCGCGTTCGGGTATCTGGCCAGGCGCTACCGGCTCGAGCAGATCGCGCTCTCGGGTATCTCCCCCGAGGACGAGCCGCCCCCGCAGCGCCTCGCCGAGGTCGCGGAGCAGGCGCGCGAGCACGGGGCGACCACGATCTTCTTCGAGACGTTGGTGAGCCCGAAGGTCGCCGAGACCATCGCGCGGGAGGTCCGCGCGGCAACGGCCGTGCTCGACCCTGTCGAAGGGCTGCCGGCCGGCTCCACCGGCGACTACTTTTCGGTGATGCGCAGGAACCTGGCTACACTGCGGCCGGCGTTGGGCTGCCCGTGACCGAGCGAAGCGAGGGCCACGCGGGCAGGGCGGAGAAGGCACTGCCCGGGACCGTGGTCGACGTCACCGCCGGGGCGGTCGGGTACGGCGGCCGCCCGGTGCTGCGGGACGTCAACATGACCGTCCGCGCCGGCGAGGTCGTGGCGATCCTGGGCGCGAACGGCTCGGGCAAGTCGACCCTGGTCCGAGCCATCCTCGGTCTGGTGCCCGTGGCCGCGGGAGGTGTCGCGTTGTTCGGCACGCCGTTGCGGCGGTTCCGGCAGTGGCAGCGCATCGGCTACGTGCCGCAGCGGGTGGGCGCCGGCAGCGGGGTGCCGGCCACCGTCGGCGAGGTGGTCGCCTCGGGCCGGCTCGCGCGGCGCGGCCTGCTCCGGCCGGCCAGCGACGGCGACCGGCGCGCGGTGGGCGCCGCACTGGCCGCGGTGGGCCTGCTCGACCGGGTACGCCACCCGGTGGCCACGCTCTCCGGCGGCCAGCAGCAGCGGGTCCTGATCGCCCGGGCGCTGGCCGGCGAGCCGGAGCTGCTCGTGCTCGACGAGCCGACGGCGGGGGTGGACGCGGCCAGCCAGGCGGCGTTCGCCGGGGCGCTCACCGACTTCGCCGGCTCGGGCGGCACGGTCCTGCTGGTCGCCCACGAGCTGGGCCCGCTGGCTCCCGTGGTGAGCCGGGCGGTCGTGGTGCACCAGGGCAGGATCGCCCACGACGGTCCGGTGCCGCGGCCCGCCGGCCACCATGCCGACCCGGACCATGACCATGTCCACCCGCACGCGCCCGACGAGCACCTGGGCTGGCTGTGGGGGGTGCGGTGAGCCTTCTCCAGTACGACTTCATGCTCCGCGCGCTGCTCGGTGCGCTGGTCACCGGGCTCACCGCACCGGCGCTCGGCACGTACCTGGTGCAGCGGCGGCTCGCGCTGATCGGCGACGGCATCGGTCATGTCGCGCTGACCGGCGTCGGGGTCGGCCTGCTCACCGGCGGCTCGCCGGTGCTCACCGCGGTGCTGGCGGCAGCGGCCGGCGCGGTGCTGGTGGAGCTGATCCGCGAGCGCGGCCGGGCCTCCGGCGACGTCGCGTTGGCCCTGCTGTTCTACGGCGGCATCTCCGGCGGCGTCTTCCTGGTCGGCCTCTCCGCCGACAAGACCAGCGCCAACCTCACCGCATACCTGTTCGGCTCCCCGCTGACCACCTCGCGCGCCGACCTGGTGACGATGTGTGTGCTGGGCGCCGTCGTGCTCGGCGTGGCACTGCTGCTGCGCCCCTGGCTGTTCGCGCTCTGCCAGGACGAGGAGTACGCCCGCGTGTCCGGCCTGCCCGTACGCGCGCTGAACCTGCTGCTCGCGGTCACCACCGCGGTCACCGTGACGGTCGCCATGCGTGCGGTCGGGCTGCTGCTGGTCAGCGCCCTCATGGTGGTGCCGGTCGCCACGGCTCAGCAGGTGACGCGGGGCTTCCGGGCCACGATGACCGCAGCGATGGCGATCGGTGTGCTGTCGGCCGCGGCCGGCATCTGGTTCGCCGGCACGTACGACACCGCGCCGGGCGCGACGATCGTGCTGGTGGCCATCGCAGCGTTCCTCTCGGTGGCGGTCGGTGCCGGGCTGCGACGGGCGGTGCGCGGGCGCCGGGTCCCGGGGCCGGCCTCCGGTGGCTCCGGCGCTGTCGCCGGCGCCGACCAGGTCCCGGAGGAGCAGCCCGACGTGGTGCTGGACCGGTGACCCCGGGCGGGCCCGGCCCTGGGCCCGCACCCCGTGCGGACTGTCGACCCTCGACCCGCCCGCGGGTCGGTTACGGTGACCGCATGGGCTCGACCGGCTACGAGGGCTACGAAGCAGCCGGTGAGCTGCTGCGTGCCCTCGCCGCCCCGATCCGCGTCGCCATCGTCACCGAGCTGGGCGCCGGCGAGCGCTGCGTGCACGAGCTCGTCGACAAGCTGGGTGCACCGCAGCCGCTGGTCTCCCAGCACCTGCGGGTGCTGCGAGGTGCCGGCGTGGTGCGCGGCGCCCGGCGCGGCCGCGAGATCGCGTACTCCCTGGTCGACGAGCACATCGCGCACATCGTGGCGGATGCCGTCAGCCACGCCGGCGAGGGCGGCGGGGCGCGCATGGTCGTCGCCGTGCCGGCCAGTCCCGGGGAGGGTCGGGGTTGACCGACCGCGGTATTGGCACCTCCTCCTCGCGCAACACCCGGCAGAGGTCGGCGGTGGGCGCGCTGCTCGGCGAGGTCGCCGGCTTTCACAGCGCGCAGGAGCTGCATGCGATGCTGCGCGCCCGGGGTGAGCGGGTCGGGCTGACCACGGTCTACCGGACGCTGCAGGGGCTGGCCGAGGCGGGCGAGGTCGACGTGATGCGCCCGCCGGGCGGCGAGCACCGCTACCGCCGGTGCAGCGAGGGGCACCACCATCACCTGGTGTGCCGGTCCTGCGGCCGTACCGTCGAGGTGGCCGGCCCGGCGGTGGAGAGCTGGGCGGACCGGGTCGCCGGACAGCACGGCTACGTCGACGTCAGCCACACCCTGGAGATCTTCGGCACGTGTCCGGCGTGTGCGGGCGGGCGGGATCGGGCACTCTAGTCGGTGTGATGCCGCTCTATGCCAACCGGTTCCCGGTCGCCGCCCGCCAGCTGCTGACCGATCTTCTCGTGGCCGCCTGGGTCGGGTTCTGGATCTGGGCCGCGATGTGGCTGTACGACCTTGTCCAGCAGCTCGCCGCGCCCGGGGCGAAGGTAGAGGGCGCGGGCAACGGGATCGCCGACAACCTGACCGAGGCCGGGTCCAAGGTGGACAACATACCGGGGGCCGGGGACACGCTCGCCGCACCGTTCGAGCGGGCCGCCGGGGCGGCCCGGGCGCTGGCCGAGGCGGGCCGCCAGCAGCAGGACATCGTGGACCAGCTCGGGCTGTGGCTGGCCGTGGCCGTGCTGGTGGCGCCGCTCGGCCTGGTGCTGCTCGGCTGGCTGCCGCTGCGCTTGCGGTGGATGCGCCGGGCCAGCTCCGCGGCCCTGCTGCGCGGCGGGCCGGCAGGTCGCGACCTGCTCGCCCTGCGGGCGCTGAGCAACCAGCCGGTACGGCGGATCGCGGCGATCGGCCCGGACCCGGCCGGTGCGTGGCGGCGGGGGGACCCGGCCGCGGTGGAGGCGCTGGCAGCACTCGAGCTGCGCTCACTGGGCCTGCGCCCCTGACGGCTCGTCGGGGTCAATGGTCCCGCGTGCACGACGCGAGACCATTGACCCCGGCTGTTCGTGCGCCGGACACTCGTCCGACCTGGTACTGCTCGTCGGGTTACTCGTCCCGTAGCCTGATTTCTGCCTCGATCATGGCCGGCTCGGCTTCGCGCATGAAGGTCCCTCCCTCCACTGAACTCGACGTGGTCTACCCTTTGGGGCTGCCGATCATTCGTCGCGCAGGGCGGTGTCGGCCTCGATCACGTTGGCCTCGAGCTCACGCATAAACGTCCCTCCTTCCGGTGCCAGGCCACGGCGGGCGGCATCTGCCCGGTAGCGCCGAGGTGGACTCGCCGGTGACCCGCGCCGGAGCCGACGTCCAGGGGCATTCGATTCGCCCCTCATATCATCGGTCCCCCTTCGATGCGTAGGGTCTTCCGTACCGGATACGGTTCATTGACCGCCGCGGGCTTGTCAAGGGTGGGCCCGCAGTTCGCGGAACCACCTGGCACAGAAGATCCTTTAACCGGATACCTCGCATTCCATCGGTCATGCCGGACAGGTCATCTCTGGCCCGCGCGCAGGTCAGGTACACCGACGGTAACCCGGGCCGGCTCCGGTCGCAGCGCCACACGATCCCATGGCCACACACCCGCCCGAGCGGTATCGTGCTCGCAACCTGGCCGGTCCGGTCATCGGGCGACCGGCGCGCGGGCACGCCAGCTGAGGAGCCTCGGGTCATGGACGTACCAGACAATCCGGACCAGAGCTACGTACGGCGCGCGCTCGACCGCTTCGAGAAGTACGGCGACGAGGAGGCGATCGTCGCCGGCGAGGACCGGATCACCTATACCGACCTGCGGGCGGCCGTGCTGCGGATGGCGGGCACCCTGACGACGCAGGGGCTGGCACCGGGCAGCGCCTTGGGGATCCTGGTCGGCAACCCGTACGAGGCGCCCTACCTCCAGTTCGGCGCCCACCTGCTGGGCTTTCGTACCTGCTGGGTGGCGTGGAACGCGCCAGTGGCGTACCAGGCCGACTTTCTCCGCTTGGCGCAGGTGGACGCGTTCGTCTACGACCCGCGCATGCATGCGGAGCTGGGACAGCGGCTGGCACGGGCGCTACCGGAGCTGCCCGCGTTCTGCCTCGGGCCGGGCGGCGTCGGGCCCGACCTTCTCGCCGCGGGCGTGGACCGCACAGTCGAGCAACTGCCGGCAGTCACCACCGAGCCCGAGTCGCTGTTCCAGACCGGCGGCACCACCGGGCGCCCCAAGCTTGTCCACCATGGACACACGTTCTTCCGGACGATGATGGCCATGTCCGACGCGTATCTGGCCGGCGGCGAGCCGCGCCTGCGCCACCTGGCGCTGTCCGGCTACTGGCATGTCAGCGGCCAGGTGCCGGCGATGATGACGCTGTTCACGGGCGGCACCTTCTACCCGGAGGAGTACTTCGACGCAGGTGACGTGCTGAGCCTGATCGAGCGCGAGCAGATCACCAGTGTCCTGCTCACCCCACCGCTGTTCTACCTGGTCCTGGACCATCCCAAGCTCGCCGAGACCGACACCAGCAGCCTGGACATGGTCTCGGTCAGCGGCAGCGCGACGGCACCGGCCCGGCTGGCCCAGGGGATCGAGCGGCTGGGGCCGGTGCTGCGCCTGACGTACGGGACGACCGAGTTCCCGTTCATCACCGCCCTGTCCAAGCTGGGCAGCGAGCCCGGGCACGCGGCGCTCATGGGCTCGTGCGGCCGGCCCCAGCCGTACAGCGAGGTGCTCGTCGAGATCCGTAACGACGCGGGCGAGGTGCTGCCGGCCGGCGAGACCGGTGAGGTGTGGGTGGCCGGCGGGCTCAACATGCGCGGCTACTGGGGCGAGCCGGAGCTGACCGCGCAGACCGTGGTGGACGGCTGGTTCCGCACCGGGGACGTCGGCTACCTCGACGCCAACGGCTATCTCTTCCTGGTCGACCGCGTCAGGGACATCATCATCACCGGGTGGGGCTCCACCAACGTCTACTCACGCCCGATCGAGGACGTCCTGCTCAGCCACCCCCACGTCCACGCCGCAGCCGTGGTCGGGGTGCCGGACAACAAGTGGGGCGAGAAGGTCCACGCGTTCGTGGTGCCCGTGCCGGACGCCCAGGTGACCGCGGAGGAGCTGCGCGAGCTGGTGATGACCGAGCTGAACGCGAAGTGGGCGCCGCAGCGGGTGGAGATCGTCGACGAGCTCCCGCTCACCAACGCCGGCAAGGTGGACAAGAAGGCGCTGCGCGCCGCCTACCTCGCCCGGACGGGCGGGTAGCGCAGGCGGCCGCAGCTGGCTTGGCCACTCGGCCGGCTGGCGGGCTCACGGTGGCCGGGCGGCCGGCCCGGAGCCCGAGGGCACCGAGCTGGCCGTGGCCGGTCCGGCCGGCGACTCGCCGTCGATCCGCTGCCAGCTGCGGAACCGCACCAGCGGGACCAGGGTTGCGCTGAAGTAGATCACGGCCGCGGCGACGAGCCCCGCGGTCAGCCCGAAGATGTCGACCGCCCAGCCAGCACCCATCCCGCCGAGTGGCATGCCGCCGGTGGCCACCGCCCCGGCGAGCCCGAAGACCCGCGCCTGCAACGGCCGCGGGACCCGCTCGTAGAGCAGTGCGCCGATGATCGGGTTGACGGTGGAGATGGCCGTCCCGGCCACGAACGTGACCACAAGGACAACCGCCAGGTCCTGGCTCAGCAGGAGGACGAGGAACCGGGGCGCGCCGCCGACCAGCCAGCCGACCGCGAGCGTGGGGAACCGGGGCAGCCTGGTCGCCAGGGCGGCGAAGGCGATGTTGCCGAGGATCGCCCCGCCCGCGAAGGCGCCGTTCACCAGGCCGAGCGCGACTGCCGACCCAGCCACCTCGAACGCCCACAGCGGGATGAGCACCGAGCCGGCGGCCTGGTTGATGAGGTTGGTGAAGAACGGCACCATCACCAGCCCGAAGATGAGCCGGTCCCGGCGCAGGTACGCGTAGCCGCCGCGCAGCGCGGTCAGGTAGGGCTCCTTGGCCGGCTTCGCCGCGCGGCCGGCGGCCCCACCAGCCGGCTTCGCCGCACCGGTCGCGTCCGTGGCCGGCGCCGGGGGCTCGTCCGGCACCTTGACGACGGCCGCCACGATGAGCGCGCACACCGCGAACGTCGCCGCGTTGAACCAGATGACCCACAACGGGCCGCGCCAGGCGATGAGGATGCCCCCGAGCGACGCGCCGACCAGGCTGGCGGTGCGGCTCACCCCGTCGAAGGCCGCGGTGACCCGCGGCATCGGCGTGCCCGCCGCCTCGGCCAGCGGCTGCAGGATCACCCGCTTGCCCTGCACGCCCACCCCGTTGAGCGCACCGACCACCGCGACCATCGTCACGAGCAGCCAGAACTCGCCCTGGCCCAGGGCGATCACGACCAGGGCCGCCGCCGCGAGCAGGTCCGCCACGATCGACATCCGTCGGTGGCCGAGCCGGTCGACCAGGGGCGCGCCGAACATGCTCGCCACCACGAACGCCAGCGCCGAGGCACCGCCGACAACGCCCATCTTGGTCGGGCTGTCCGTGGTCACCAGCACCAGCCAGGGGATGGCGACCGTCGCCGTACGGGTGCCGATGGTCGATATCCCCTCGGCGGCGACCAGCCCGACCAGCCCGGCCCGGCGGCGGGGCACGGCGGTGGCAGGCGCTGGTCCGTCGATGCGAGCACGATACCGGCGCGCCCGGGAGCCAACCACCCTCGCCGGCGAAGGTCAGCGAGGGTGGCGGCGCATGGTCGTCAGGTGCGCGGCGGGACCCGCCGGCGTACGTCCGGCACGGTGGCCGGGCCGGGCTGCCACGGGGCGACCCAGCCACCGGTGGCCTTCGGCACCAGGATCCCGTCCTCGAGGAAGCGGTACCGGCCGTCGACCACCCGGCGGGCGGCGGCCACATCGACGGAGTCGGTGTTCTCCCACAACCCGTCGAAGAGCCGCTCGACGCGCAGCCGCGCCTGCTGGCAGAACAGGTCGGCCAGCTCGACGCCCTCGGGCCGGCTGTCGCGCTCGGCCCGGGCCCGTACGCAGGCCGCGCTCATCGCGAACAGCTCCGCGCCGATGTCGACGATCCGGGACAGGAAGCCCTGCTTGCGCTCCAGCCGCCCCTGCCAGCGGGACATGCCGTAGAAGGTGGACCGGGCGAGCTTGCGAGAGGCCCGCTCCACGTAGCGCAGGTGCCGGGCGAGCGAGCCGAAGTCGCCGTACCCGGTGGGTAGCTGGCCCCGCCCCGCGACCAGGGTGGGCAGCCAGCGGGCGTAGAACGCGCCGGCCTTGGCCCCGGCCCGGGCCTTGCGGCCGAGCTTGGCGTCCGGGTCGACGATGTCGCCGGCCACGGACAGGTGGGCGTCGACCGCCTCCCGGGCGATGAACAGGTGCATGATCTCGGTGGAGCCCTCGAAGATCCGGTTGATCCGCAGGTCCCGCAGGATCTGCTCGGCGGGGATCGCGCGCTCCCCGCGGGCGGCGAGGGAGTCGGCGGTCTCAAAGCCCCGGCCGCCCCGGATCTGGACCATCTCGTCCGCGAGCGTCCACGCCATCTCCGAGGCGAAGAGCTTGATCAGCGCCGCCTCGATCCGGATGTCGTTGGTGTTGTCGTCCGCGAGCATGCAGCACAGGTCGAGCATCGCCTCCATGCCGTACGTGGTGGCGGCGATGAGCGCGAGCTTCTTCGCGACGGCCTCGTGCTGGGCCACCGGCCGGCCCCACTGCACCCGCTCCGCGGCCCACTCGCGGGCTATGTTGAGGCACCACTTGCCGGCGCCGACGCACATCGCGGGCAGCGACAGCCGGCCGGTGTTGAGCGTGGTGAGTGCGATCTTCAGGCCCTGGCCCTCGCCGCCGATCACGTTCTCGGCCGGCACGATGACATCGGTGAACCGGGTCACGCTGTTCTCCAGGCCGCGCAGGCCGAGGAACTCGTTGCGCCGCTCGACGGTCACCCCGGGCGCGTCGCCCTCGACCACGAACGCGGTGATCCCCCCGCGGTGCCCCTCGGACCTGGGCACCTGCGCCATCACGACCAGCAGCGTGGCGACCGTGCCGTTGGTGGCCCACAGCTTGACGCCGTTGAGCTTGTACCCGCTGCCGTCCGGCAGCGGCTCGGCG
>DASSUC010000370.1:0-7355 GCA_035707405.1 Micromonosporaceae bacterium
GTCGACGTGGTCTGGATCGCGCTGTTCTTCATGATCTACATCCTGGAACTGCTGTGAAGCTGTCACGCCGGGCCAGCGCGCCCCGTCGTAGTGTCACGACCGCTGAAGGTGAGCCCATGAACCGTTCGCGCCCTGACGACCCCAGCGGCAGCCCTGCCGGGCCTGCGGGCCATGGCCGCGGCCGCAACCGGCTGCGCCGCCGGCTCGGTGCCGCCGCCCGGCTGGCCGCGGCGCTGGCACTCGCCGGCGGGTTCTACGCGGTGGTCGCCCCCGGAGCCGCGGCCGAGGACAACGCCGCGCTGTCGCGGGCGGCGCAGGACGGCAAGGCGCTCTTCGACACCAGCTGCACCAGCTGCCACGGCCGGACCGGGCAGGGCGTCGAGGGGCGTGGGCCGAGCCTGATCGGGGTCGGCTCGGCGGCGGTGGAGTTCCAGGTCAGCAGCGGCCGGATGCCGCTGGCCCGGCAGCAGGCCCAGGCCGAGCGCAAGCCACCGGTTTTCACCCACGACCAGGCGCGCCAGATCGGGCAGTACATCCAGGAGCTCGGCGGCGGCCCCCAGGTGCCAGCGGGTGACCTGCGCGAAGGCGGTGACATCGCCCGGGGCGGCGAGCTGTTCCGCATCAACTGCGCCTCCTGCCACGCGTTCTCGTCCCGTGGTGGCGCGCTCTCCTCCGGCAAGTACGCGCCGAGCATCGGCCCGGCCACCGACCGCCAGATCTGGGCGGCGATGCTCAGCGGCCCGCAGAACATGCCGGTGTTCGGCGACAACCAGCTCACGCCGCAGCAGAAGCGGGACGTCATCGCGTACGTGCAGACCCTCGAGGAGGACCGCGACCCGGGCGGCTGGGGCATGGGACGGTACGGTCCGGTCACCGAAGGGTTGGCGATCTTCCTGGTCGGCATGGTGGCAATGGTCTTCACGGCGCTGTGGATTGCGGGGAAGTCATGAGCACCCAGACGACGTCACGGCCGGCGGCGACCGGCCCGGCGGAGCCGGCGGACCCGGCGACGGCCCGCTTCGAGCTGGTCCGCGAGGGCGCCCGCCAGGACGGCGTGGAGATCGTGCACTACGAGCCGAGGTTCCCCGTCCCGGGCACCCGGGCGGAGCGGCGCGTGGAGCGTACGATCGCGTTCTTCTTCCTGCTCACGGCGCTGGCCGCGACCGCGTTCCTGGCGGTCTTCATCTGGTGGCCCTGGCAGTACGAGAGCGGCTCGAACCTCAGCAAGCTCTACACCCCGCTGCTCGGTCTCACCCTCGGCATCACCCTGGCCGGCCTCGGCATCGGCGTGGTCATCTGGGGCAAGAAGCTGCTGCCGCACGAGGTCGCCGTCGAGAAGCGGCACATCGGCAGCTCCAGCCCCCAGGACCGGCTGACCACCGCGGCGAGCCTGGTCAACGCCGCCACCGAGACCGGCATCGGCCGCCGGCCGCTGCTGCGCCGGACGCTGGCGCTGAGCCTGCTGCCGGTGGGCGGAGTCGCCGTCGCACCGCTGGTCGGCGGCCTGATCCAGGACCCGCACCGGGACGGGATGCTCATGCACACCGGCTGGGACCCCAAGAAGAACGGGGACCGGAAGGTGCGCCTGGTCCGCGAGGACATGACCCCGATCCGGCCGGAGGACATCAGTGTCGGCGGTCAGATCACCGTCTTTCCCGGCATCCCTGAGGGGCGCACCAACAAGTACGCCGACTCGCCGACGCTGCTGATCCACCTGCGCGAGCCCGACGCGGCCAGGGCCCGCGCCAACACCGGCCGCATCCCGATCAACAAGGACGCGATGTACGGCAACTTCGTCGCGTACTCGAAGATCTGCACCCACGCGGGCTGCCCGGCGAGCCTCTACGAGCAGCAGACGAACCGGCTGCTCTGCCCCTGTCACCAGTCCCAGTTCGACATCCTCGACAACGCCAAGCCGATCTTCGGTCCGGCCACCCGGCGGCTGCCGATGCTGCCGATCGAGCTGGACAGCGAGGGCTTCTTCGTCGCAAGGTCGGACTACCCGATCCCGGTCGGACCCGGCTTCTGGGAGCGGTCGTGAGCCTGCCGAGCCAAAATAGGCGTAGCCGCGAACGAAAGGCACTGCCGTGAGCACAAACGCCGCCATCCGCAACCCGCGCCGGCCGGATCTGCGCGCACTCCCGGCCAAGACCGTCGGCGAGCTGGACGACCGGCTGCACTCCGCGGGCCCGCTGCGCAGCCTGATGAACAAGGTCTTCCCCGACCACTGGTCGTTCCTGCTCGGGGAGGTCGCGCTCTGGTCGTTCATCGTCCTGCTGCTCACCGGCACGTTCCTCACCTTCTTCTTCGACCCGTCGATGGAGGAGGTGACGTACAACGGCAGCTACGCGCCGCTGAAGGGCATGGCGATGTCCCGGGCGTACGAGTCGAGCCTGGAGCTCTCGTTCAACGTGCGCGGCGGCCTGATCATGCGGCAGATGCACCACTGGGCCGCGCTGCTGTTCATGGCGGGCATCGTGCTGCACATGCTCCGCACGTTCCTCACCGGGGCGTTCCGCAAGCCGCGCGAGCTCAACTGGATGATCGGGATCATGCTGTTCTGGCTGGCCTTCCTCGAGGGCTTCGCCGGCTACTCCCTGCCTGACGACGCGCTGTCCGGCACCGGCCTGCGCATCGCCAACGCGATCATCCTGTCCGTCCCGGTGGTGGGCAGCTGGGCCAGCTCGTCCCTGTTCGGCGGTGAGTTCCCCGGCATGCTGATCATCCCGCGGATGTACATCGCGCATGTCCTGCTCATACCCGCCATCCTGGTCGCGCTGGTCAGCGCGCACATGGCCCTGCTGCTGCTCCAGAAGCACACCCAGTGGCCCGGGCCGGGCCGGACCAACACCAACGTGGTCGGCGAGCGGATGGTGCCGCGGTACGCGGCGAAGATGGGCGGCTTCTTCATGCTCGTCTTCGCGCTCATCGCGGTGATGGGCGGGCTGCTCCAGATCAACCCGATCTGGCTCTTCGGCCCCTACGAGGCGGCGGTGGTGTCGGCGGCGAGCCAGCCCGACTGGTACGTGATGTTCCTCGACGGGTCGACCCGGCTCTTCCCGGCCTGGGAGATACGCGCCTTCGGATATACGCTCCCGGCCTTGTTCTGGCCGACCGTGGTCCTACCCGGCGTGCTCACCATCCTGCCCATGCTCTATCCCTTCCTGGAAGCCAGGTTCACCAAGGACAAGCAGTCGCATCACCTGCTGCAACGCCCCCGGGACGTGCCCGCCCGTACGGCGCTGGGCGCGATGGCCGTCACGTTCTACATCGTGCTGCTGCTCTCCGGCGGCAACGACGTGATCGCGGACAAGTTCCAGATCTCGTTGAACGCGATGACCTGGGCGGGGCGGATCGGGCTGCTGCTGCTGCCGCCGCTGGCGTACTGGGCCGCCTACCGGATCTGCCTGGGCCTGCAACAGCACGACCGCGAGGTCCTGGTCCACGGGGTGGAGACCGGCATCATCAAGCGCCTGCCCGACGGCCGGTTCGTCGAGGTGCACCAGCCGCTGGCCGCTGCGGACGACCACGGCCACGGCGAGCTGGAGTACGCGGGCTGGACCGTCCCGAAGAAGATGAACCGGCTCGGTGCGCTGGCACCCACGGTCCGGGGCTTCTTCTTCCCGATCGAGAAGCCAGCGCCGAGGCCGGCCCTGTCCCGCCCCGCCGAGGCGCCGGTCTCGCCCGCCGTCACCCCGGCCCGCCAGGAGATCGAGAGCGGTCGCCGGTAGCTCACGCTGTGAAGGGGCCCGCCGCAGCTGCTGCGGCGGGCCCCTTCCGCATCAGTCATCAGTCGGTGGCGCAGGCGGCGGCCCTGGCCAGGAGCAGGTCACGCTCCCGGTTGTTCCTGGCCAGCGACGCGGCACGAGTGAGCTCGGCCCGCGCCTCCGGCAGCCGGCCGAGCCTGGCCAGCAGGTCCGCGCGCACGCTCGGCAGGAGATGGTAGTCCTTGAGCGCGGGCTCGCCGGCCAGCGCGTCGACGATCTCCAGGCCGGCGGCGGGACCGAACGCCATGCTGTGGGCCACCCCACGGTTCAGCTCGACGACGGGTGACGGTGCGAGCCGCGCGAGCGCGTCGTAGCGCGCGGCGATGCGTACCCAGTCGGTCTCCTGCGGGGTACGGACCCGCGCGTGCTCCGCGGCGATCGCGGCCTGGAGCGTGTACGGCCCGGGCGGGCCACCGAGCTGCTCCGCCCGCCGCAGCGCGGCCAGGCCGCGCCGGATGAGCAGCTGGTCCCAGCGTGAGCGGTCCTGCTGGAGCAGCACGATCGGCTCCCCGGCCGGGCCGGTGCGCGCCCGCAGCCGCGACGCCTGGATCTCGAGCAACGCGGCGAGGCCGTGCACCTCCGGCTCCTTCGGCATGAGCCCGGCCAGGATGCGGGCGAGCCGCAGCGCGTCCTCGCAGAGGGCCGGGCGGACCCAGTCGTCGCCCGCGGTCGCGGAGTAGCCCTCGTTGAAGACCAGGTAGATCACCTCGAGGACCGACGAGAGCCGCTCGGCCCGGTCGGCCCCGTACGGCACCTCGAACGGGACCTTGGCCTGCGCGAGTGTCCGCTTGGCACGCACGATGCGCTGGGCCACGGTGGGCTCCGGCACCAGGAACGCCCGCGCGATCTCGGCGGTGGTCAGGCCGCCGAGCAGGCGCAGCGTGAGCGCGACCCGGGCCTCGGTGGCGAGCACCGGATGGCAGGAGATGAAGACCAGCCGCAGCAGGTCGTCGTCGATGTCGGCGACTGCGGCTTCGGGAGACGGGGCGACCAGCTCGGCCCGGCTCTCGATGTCCCGGCCCAGCTCCTCACGCCGCTGCTCCAGCCGGACGTTGCGGCGTACCAGGTCGATCGCCCGATGCTTGGCGGTGGCCATGAGCCAGGCGCCCGGGTTGTCCGGGACGCCCGACCCTGGCCACCGTTCCAGAGCCGCGACGAGTGCGTCCTGCGCAAGCTCCTCGGCCAGCCCGACATCGCGGACGATCCGGGTCACCCCGGCGATGATCCTGGCCGACTCGATCCGCCAGACCGCCTCAATCGCGCGCCGCGCGTCGGAACCCGCCACCCACCTACCTAAGCAGGTGGGTGGGTGGCCGCAAACCGCTACCGGCGCCGCTGCCTAATGCTGCCTACTGCTGCCGCTGGGCGAGCTCGGCGCGCAGGCGCTCCTCCTGCTCCCGGAGCTCGGGGGTGAGCTCGGGGCCGAAGTCCTCCGCCTCGAAGACCTGGCGGATCTCGATCTCGGACTCGCCGTCGAGCGGGTTGGGGCAGCGCTTGACCCACTCGATCGCCTCTTCCTTGGACTTGACCTGGATCAGCCAGAAGCCGGCGATCAGCTCCTTGGCCTCCGTGAACGGCCCGTCGATGACGGTCCGCTGCCTGCCCGAGAACCGCACCCGGGCCCCCTTGGAGCTGGGGTGCAGGCCCTCGCCGGCGAGCAGGACGCCGGCCTTGGTCAGCTCCTCGTTGTACCTGCCCATCTCGGTGAGGATCTCCTCACTCGGCATGGCCCCGGCCTCGGCGTCCTCGTTCGACTTGATCATGACCATGAACCGCATCGTTCTGCTCCTTCTCGTCTGGTTGGTCCTTCTCGTCTGGTTGGGGCTTCCTACCAGTGCGTCGATCGGCACGCCCCGAGTTCGACATCTCCGTCAAGATTTTTTCGAACGGCCAGACACGCCGGCCGACGTCCCTGCGCCACCCGCCGGCCGGTGGCACGCTGAGTTACAGCCGTGTAGTTCGAGCCAGCTGGAGGTCGCGGTGCGCACCATCGAGCTTTACTGCGAGCCGTGCGGGGCGAGCCGGCCGTTCGAGCAGCCGCCCTGCGGGGACGACCACGGCCCCGAGTGCACCGGCCAGGAGTGCGCCGAGTTCGCCTGCGTGGTCTGCGGCCATGCGCTGCTGGTCGGGTCGGTGCGGGTCATCGGCGCCTCGCGGGTCACTCAGCCCGGACGGGTCACCTACTCCGCGGTGCGCCCCGCCGGTCCCACCCCGCGCCGCCGCGCCGCCTAGCGTGACGCCACGCCCTACTGCTCGACGTGCACGGGTCCTGTTCCCGCCTTCGCTCACCGTTCGCGTGCCCGCGTGGCCAGGCCGCCGCCCTTGGCCGCCACTCATGCCACCGACGGATGCCAAGATCAAATCAATATCACGGATATTGGGGTCACGGGCCGGCCGGATAAGGCCAATTTCCGCGAAGTTGATTTGATCAAGCACATGTCGACGCTACGAGCCCTCAGCCACATAAAAGCGCCGTTGCCATAGCCCCCTGCCGGCCGGCCAGGGACGCCGTCGGCCTCCCCTCGCCTTGGCCAGCAGCTCCGGTGGCCACTGTCCCTAGCGGCGCGAGCCGGTGTAGTACTCGAACAGCAGGCCGCCGGTGCCGAGCAGCACGGCGATGAGGCCCGCGGCAACCAGCCACCACTGCTGGTAGACCAGGCCGAGCCCGGCCCCGAGCGTGGCGAGCGCTATCCCGAACGGCCAGTAGCTGCCCGGGCTGAAGAAGCCGATCTCACCGGCGCCCTCGGCCACCTCGGCGTCGTCGCGGTCCTCGGGGCGCGGGAAGACGCGGCGGGAGACGAACCAGAAGTAGCCGCCGCACATCAGGCACAGCAGTCCGGAGAGGATCAGCGCGATCGTGCCGATGTAGTCGGCCCCCTGCGCCAGCTCCACGTCCGTCCACCACCAGTAGACCCCGGCAGCGACGAACAGGAACGCGGCGACCAGACCGAACAGGCGCCACTCACTCCTCACGATCCACTCCCCGGTCCCCGCGGGTCCTGCTCGCGCTTTGTGTCGAACGGTTCCGTCTCAGTCGCGACCGGGCTCTCGCCGATCATCTCCAGCGCCTCGGGCGTCGAGCGCCCCGCCTGCCTGGCGGCGATGAACCGCTGGTACTCCTCCGGGGAGACCGCGCGCAGCTCGAAGTTCATCATCGAGTGGTACGAGCCGCACAGCTCGGCGCAGCGGCCGACGTACGGGCCCTCCCGCTCGATGGTTATCTCGAACACGTTGCGGGCGATCTCGCCGGGGAAGACGTCCCGCTTGAACAGCAGCTCCGGCACCCAGAACGAGTGGATGACGTCCTTGCTGATCTCCTCGAACCGGATCGTGCGGCCCACCGGCAGCACCAGGACCGGAATGGTGTCACTGGTGCCCAGCGTCGAGACGGGCTGACCGCCGGGGCCGGCGGCGTCCAGGTAGCGGAACTCCCAGTTCCACTGGAACGCGACCACCTCGACCCGCACGTCCGGGTTGCGGGAGAGCCGGCTCACGTCGGTCTGCACCACCGCGGTGTAGTAGAACAGCACGGCGATGACGAGGAACGGCACCACCGTGTAGATCAGCTCGATGGGCAGGTTGAACCGG
>DASSUC010000371.1:0-5031 GCA_035707405.1 Micromonosporaceae bacterium
CGGTTCGAGGCGAGGAGTGCGAGCTATGCCGTGGTGGCCATGGCGCGGCGGACAGACCGGCGGCGGACCAGCGACGCGGAGCAGCCGACGAGCCGAGGCGGCAGTCAGCGTCGGAGTACCACACCCGAGAGTGCCGGAAGGGGCGTCGGCGGCTCCGCCCGGCGTACCGGCAGACCTATCCACCCTGGAATCCCTGCCCGTGGCGGGCACCCCCGCAGTCCCGGTCGTCCCGGTGACGCTGCCACGGATCACCGACACGCTCGACCTGCTCGACGTCCGGTACCTGGCCGACGGCGAGGGTGGGCTGCTGGCGATGTGGGAGCGGCACGCCGTGCTGTTCACACTCGAAGGGCCCGAGGACGAGATCCTGGTGATCCGGGCCCGTCCCCATGGGACGGTTCCACCGGACTGGGCCGACCACGCGTACCGCGCGGTCAACGAGTGGAACCACACCCGGCGGTTCTGCAAGGCGTACATCGGTGACCCCACCGAGCGCGGCCAGCTGCCGATCTACGCGGAGATGCAGGTGCCGCTGCGGTCGGGCGCGCACGACGCGCTGCTGGTCGAGCTGGTCGACTGTGCTGCGGCGGTGGCCACCACGTTCGTGGACTGGCTGCACGACGAGGGGGCGCTGCTGTAGGCGCCCTGTTTCATATCCGGCCGACCCCCACCCGGGCCGGCCGGTCCGGTCAGGCCGGCGTGGTTGGCGAGTCCAGCCAGCGGTCGACGACCGCTGCCAGATCCTGACCCGTGTACGCGTGCAGCCAGGCCGTGAACGACGCACGGTCCTGCTGGGTGTGGCGGTGATGCTGCGCCCAGTCGTGCAGCAGCGCGAAGAACACCGGGTCGCCGAGGCGGCGGCGCAGCTCGTGCAGCATGAGCGCGGGGCCGACGTACACGTTGCGGGCGCCGAACCGGTCCGGGCGGTACCGGCCCGGTGGGCCGGCCTGCGCCCGCTGCTCCGCGTCGGCGCGGCGCCACTGCGCGACCAGGCCGGCCTCGGTCACCTCCCGGCGCTCGACCGCGTAGAGACCCTGCAGGTAGGTCGCGAAGCCCTCGTTGAGCCACAGGTCCTGCCAGGTCCGTGGGGTGACCGAGTCGCCGAACCAGTGGTGGGCGTACTCGTGCAGCAGCACCGGCTCCGCCTGGGGCCCGGTGAGCGGGCCGAGGGTGACCATGGTCTGCGTCTCCATGCCCGAGGTGCCCTGCACCACGACCACCCCGGCGCTGGCGAAGGGGTACCGGCCCAGCCGCTGCTCGAGCCAGCTGAGCAGGCGCGGCGACTGGCTGAGCGTGGGCAGCATCCGGGCCGTGTCCTGCGGGCGGACCCAGTATGTGACCGGTAGGCCGCCCGGCCCGGTGGCGGCGTGCCGCTCGAACCGGTCCACCGCCATCGTGACCAGGTAGGTGGGCATCGCCTCGGCCGCCTGCCAGCGGAACGTGCGCCGGTCGCCGTGGCCGGACTCGCCCGCCAGCCGGCCGTTGGCGACCCCGGTCCAGCCCTCGGGCACGGTGACCGAGATGTCGTACCGGGCCTCGTCAGAGGGGTGGTCGCTGCACGGGTACCAGGTGAACGCGCCGTACGGCTCCTGCATCGTCCACAGGGCGCCGTCGGGCATCGGGCGCAGCCCGAGTGCGGTCACGTCCCGCCGGGTGCCGGGAAAGGGCACCGGGGCCGGGCTGCCGCGGTAGCTGACCGCCACCCGCGTGGTGGCGTCGCGGGCAAGCGGCCGCGGCAGCGGCACCACCAGGTCCTCGCCACGATGGTCCGCGGTGACGGCGGCCCCGTCGACCGTCACGGTGTCCACTGTGTACGCCGGGCCGAGGTCCAGCGCCACCGCGGTGAGGTCACTGGCCGCCCGCACGGTGAGCGTGGCCACCCCGCGCAGCAGCCGGGTGGCCGAGTCCCAGGTGAGGTCGAGCGCGTAGTGCAGCACGTCGATGTCGGGGTTGCCGTACTGCGGGTAGACCGGGTCGCGGACCGGCGCGGACCGCCCGTCCGGGACCGCCGGGGCGCCCGGCGCCGGCCTGGTGGGCAGCGCCTGGCCGCCGGGCAGCGGTCCGCCGGCTCCGGGCGGCGGGCCGGAGGGCGGCGCACCGGCGGGGCCGGGCCGGCCGGCGGCCGGGCAGGCGGCGAGGCAGAGCAGGGCGGCGGTGGCAGCAGCCGCCCTGCCGGGCCATCTCAGCGCGAGCACGGCCGGGTCGTCGGCTAGAGCTGGCGGAGGCCGGTAGGGGCGTCCTCAACGGTGTTGACCATGAAGTACGCCGACCGCTCCAGGTAGTCCCACAGCGTCGCCGCCTGCTCCTCGGCCAGCCCCAGCGCGTCCACGGCGCGGCGCATGTGCCGCAGCCAGGCGTCCCGCTCTGCCGGGCCGACCCGGAAGGGGGCGTGCCGCAGCCGCAGCCGCGGGTGGCCCCGCTGCTGCGAGTAGGTGGTCGGGCCACCCCAGTACTGCATCAGGAAGAGCGTCAGGCGCTCGGTGGCCGGGCCGAGGTCCTGCTCCGGGTAGAGCGGCCGGAGCACCGGGTCGGTGGCGACCCCCTCGTAGAACTCGCGCACCAGCTTGCGAAACGTCGGCTCGCCGCCGACCAGGTCGAAGAAGGTCGCCTGCACGGTCACCTGACAAGTGTGCCAGCCGCTGCCCGGCCGGCCGCCACGACGACCGCTCGCCGCCACCGGCCAGAGCCGCTCAGGCGCTCGCCTCGCCGTGCTCGGTGCCGGGCTGGCTCAGGCCCATCATGGCCCGGCGGCGGGCCAGCGTGTGCGAGCCCAGGCCGTCCGGCGGCGTGTTCCCGGCGCCGTCGAGCCGTACGCCGTTGAGGCGGCCCTCGCGCTCGGCCGCCTCGTTGGCGAGCTGGGCGGCGTGCACCGTGGCCGAGATCGTCTCCCTGGCCGGCCAGCTCGAGCTCGTCGCGAGCAGCAGTGCCACGCCGGCCAGGCTCCAGAAGCCGACGACCGCCGAGATCCCGAAGCGGTCCGCGAGGATCCCGGTCGCGATCACCGCCACGCCCTGCATCACCTGCATGCCGCCCTGCATCACGCCGAACGCCCGGGCCCGGTAGGACGCGGGCAGCGCCTGCACGAACAGGCCGTTGGCGGGCGGCATCATGCCGGCCACAGCGAAGCCGCACACCGCGGCCATCAGCGCGATGCCCCCGACCGGGGGCCCCAGCAACGCCGGCACCAGCGCGAGCGGGGCCAGCACGGCGAACGGCCGGATCAGCCGGCGGCGCAGGTCGGGCCGGATCAGCCGGCCGACCACTATGCCACCGAGGATGAAGCCGATCGGGTTGGCCACCATGATCATGGCCTGCATCCAGCCCCGGTCGGCGGAGTCCTCGGCCAGGTCCGCGGCCCATGCTGCGGCGAGGCCCTCCGGGACGATGGCGAAGAGCATCGAGGTGAACACGAGCAGCGCGATGGCGCGCAGCACCGGCGTGCCGAAGACGACCCGGAACCCGTCGGCGGTGTCCCGGGCGAGGTGGTTGTGCACCGGCTGACCGATCGGGCGCCGGTCGCCCAGACCCGTCGCGAGGAGCACCGCTGAGACCGCGAAGGTGGCGGCGTTGAGCAGCAGCGCCACCCGGGGGTAGAACGGCGCGATGGCGCCGCCCAGCGCGTAGCCGGCGATCTGCGCCGCCTGGCCGGTGCTCTGCTGAAGCGAGAGGCCGACGACGTAGCGGTCGCCCTGGAGCAGCTGCGGCAGCAGTGCCGACCGGGCCGCCTGGAACGGCGGGTTGGCCAGGGCGGTGGCGAACAGCAGGAACAGGATCAACCAGACCGGTATGCCCGGGATTGCGACCAGTGCGATGAGCGACATCCGGATCAGGTCGCAGATCACCATCACCCGCCGGTACGGGTGCCGCTCGGCGATCGTGGCGAGCAGCGGGCCCCCGGCGATCCAGGGCAGGTAGCTCAGTGCGAACGCGGCGGCGGAGAGGGCGACGGACCTGGTCTCGTGAAAGACCAAAGCGGTGACCGCCGCCTTGGCTAAGTGGTCACCGATCCAGGAGAGGGTGCTTGAGGCGAAGATGAAACGGAACTCACGGCTCGAGAACACGTCACCGAACGTGGCCGGGCGATCGGTGACGAACATCTCGTCAGACACCGGAAGCCCTCCATAGATAACGGCTAGTGTGGCGAAAGCCTGTCGTGATTCTGCCCGATCATCCGAGATCGTGCTAGGGCGAACGGTCCAGGAGTCACCTGTATGACGGAGCTAGGGGACGATACTGGACCGAGCGCCGCCACGGCGACCCCGTTGTCCGTCTTTGTCTACGCACTACCCAGTGTGCCGGTTCGACGTGAGTCATGTGGCGCCCGCCTGGCCGGTCTCGGTCGGGTCGGCCGCCCCATCCGGCCCGGCCGCTCCGGGTGTCGGCGCGGCCGGGCGCGGGTACACCCGGGACGCACTGATCTGTGCCGCTATGCCCGAAGACTCCAGCGCGTCGGTGAGCCGGCGGCGCAGCTCCCGGCCGACCCGGAACTGGGCGTCGGCCGAGGTCTTGGCGGTCGCCCGGACCACCGCTCCGTCCACCGTGATCTGCTCGACGCCGAGCACCTCCGGGCCCTCGATGAAGTCACCGGCGTAGTCGGGGTCCTCGGCCAGCGACGTCGCCGCCCGGCGCAGGACGGTGGTGGCATCGTCCACCCCGGCGAAGCCGATCGGGATGTCGACCATGACCATGGCCCAGCCCTGGCTCTTGTTCCCGACCCGTACGATCTCCCCGTTACGGATGTACCACAGCACGCCGCGGGCGTCGCGCACCGTCGTCACGCGCAGCCCGACCGCCTCCACCACCCCGGTCGCCTCCCCGACGTCCACCGTGTCGCCGACCCCGTACTGGTCCTCGAGCAGCATGAACAGGCCGGCGATGAGGTCCTTCACGAGGGTCTGCGCGCCGAAGCCGAGGGCCACCCCGGCGATGCCGGCGCTGGCCAGCAGCGGCGCCAGGTTCACCCCGAGCTGGGCGAGGACCATCAGCGTGGCCATGGAGTAGACGGCGAGGCTGACGAAGCTGCGCAGCACC
>DASSUC010000372.1:0-4364 GCA_035707405.1 Micromonosporaceae bacterium
GTCGCTCGCCCAGCGCGGCCACGCCGCCGGGCAGGAAGAACACCACGAGGATGAAGAGCGTGCCGAGCAGGAACTCCGGCTGGGCCAAGGGCACCCGCACCGCGCTGGGCAGGCTGGCCACCAGGTCGGAGCCGGACAGCGTGGCCAGCCGCTGGTCCAGGTAGGTGTAGAGGACACCGCCGAGCAGGGCACCCCACCGGCTGCCCGCCCCGCCCAGCACCGTCATGATCAGCAGGCCGACGGTGAACGCGGACGTGGTGATCTGCGGCGCGGACCCGCCCAGCAGCAGCAGGTGCACCACCCCGCCCAGGGTGGCGAGGAACGCCGCGAGCACGTACGCCAGCAGCCGGAACCGGTACGGCGACAGCCCCAGCACGGTGACCCGCCGCTCGTTCTCGCGCAGCGCCTGCCAGACCCGCCCCGGCTCGGAGTCGACCGACCAGCGGACCACGGCGAACACCGCGACCAGATAGCCCAGCGCCAGCCAGTAGAGGTTGGCGGTGTTCGCCACCCCGGCGAACGCGTCCGGCACGTCGGCCAGGGACAGCCCCTCCTCGCCCCCGGTCAGCTGGGAGCTGAGCACCACGATCGAGCCGACCTGGGCAAAGGCGAGCGTCACCATGGCGAACGCAATGCCCCGTACCCGTAAGGAGACGGCCCCGACCACCAGCGGCAGCGCCAGCCCCACGGCCGCGGCGAACGCGAGCGCCGCGGGCCAGCCCCAGCCCCACCGGGTGACCGCGATGTTGGTCGAGTAGCTGCCCGCGGCCACGTGCAGCGCGTGCCCGAAGGAGAGCAGCCCGGTGTGCCCGAAGAGCAGGTCATAGGTGAGCGCGAAGCCGGCGAAGAGCACGCACAGCGCGAGCAGCTGGAGCGTGCCGGGGCTGTTCAGCGGGCCGGGCAGGACACCGGGCAGCGGGGTCGTGGCGAACGGCACCACGGCGAGCAGCGCGAAGACCGCCACCGGCAGCCACCGCCCGATGCGACCGGCGCGCCTCATGCCACCCTCCTCGCCAGCCCGCCGGGCCGGACCAGCAGCACCGCGGCGAGCAGCAGCACCGTCGACGCCTCGCCGACACCGGCCGCGGCGTAGTAGTTCGCGAACTGCTGCACCAGGCCGACGAGCACCGCCGCCGCGGCCGAGCCGGTGACCGAGCCCATCCCGCCGATCACCACCACGATGAACGCGAAGATCAGCAGCGAGCCGCCCAGGCCCGGGGTGACGCTGCCGAAGTAGAGCCCGGCCAGCGCCCCGGCCAGCGCGGCGGCCGCCCCACCGATCGCGAAGACCAGCGTGAACGCGCGCCGCACGTCGATGCCGAGCGCGGTCACCATGGCCCGGTCCTCGACCCCGGCCCGCACGATCAGGCCGTACCTGGTGCGGCGCAGGAACACCAGCAGCGCCGCGAGCACCGCCAGCGCCGCCGCGATCAGCAGGAAACGATCATTGGGTACGGCGGCACCGAGCACCTCGGTCGTGTCGGACAGCCAGCCCGGCTTGGGGAACGTCACCGGGTCGGCTCCGGCCACTCCTTGCAGCAGCGCCACCCCGGCCGCGGCCAGGCCGACGGTGACCAGCACCTGCTGGATCGGCCGGGCGTAGAGCGGCCGGATCAGCAGCAGCTCGACGGCGACCGCGAAGACCGTCCCGGCCAGCGTGCCGACCACCACGGCCGCCACCAGCGGCATCCGCCCGCTGGCCCACCAGGTGGCGTACGCCCCGGCGGCCAGGAACAGCCCGTGCGCGAAGTTGAGCACGTCGGCGAGGCCGAAGATGAGGGAGAGCCCGGAGGCGATCAGGAAGTAGAGCGCGCCGAGCCCGAGCCCGGTCAGCGCCAGCAACACGATCGTGCTCATGCCCCCGCCGCCCCCACCCCGAGCAGCACCCGCAGCCGTTCCGGGGTGTCCGGCAGCCCACCGGTGTGCACCACCCGGCCCTGGCCGATGACGGCGACCCGCCCGGCGCCGTCCGGGTCCACTGCGGACTCGGCCAGCAGCCGGCGCACCAGGCCCAGGTTCTGCTCCACCAGCAGGATCGGCACGGTCTCGGCGGCGCGTGCCAGCACCTCCGCCACCTGGGTCACCAGCTTCGGCGCGAGGCCCTTGGTGGGCTCGTCCACCAGCAGCATCCGGTTGTCGTTGAGCAGCGCCCGGGCGATGGCCACCATCTGCTGCTGGCCGCCGGAGAGCGTGCCGGCCGGCTGCGCGGCCCGCTTGCGCAGCTCCGGGAAGAGCGCGAAGACGCGGTCGTAGCGCGGGTTGCGGTCGCGCTCGGCCAGCCGCAGGTTCTCCGCCACGGTCAGCGCCGAGAACACGCCCCGGTCCTCCGGCGCGTAGCCCAGCCCGCGCTGCACGACCGCGTAGGTGGGGCGACCCACCAGCTCCTCCCCGGCGAAGACCACCGACCCGGTGCACGGCACCAGCCCGAGGATGGCCCGCAGGGTGGTCGTCTTGCCGGCGCCGTTGCGGCCGAGCAGCGCGGTCACGCCGGTCGCCGGCACGTCCAGGTCGACACCCTGGAGGATGTGCGAGCCGCCGAGGCGTACGTGCAGGCCGCGTACTGCCAGCAGGCTGGTCATAGCGGCTCCCCCAGGTACGCGTCCTGCACCACCGGGTTGGCCATGATCTTCTCCGGCGTGTCGACCGCGAGCAGCCCCCCGTGGTGCATGACCGCGACCCGGTCGGCGAGGCCGAGCAGCACGTCCATGTGGTGCTCGACCATGAGCACGGTGCGCCGCTCGTCGCGGTGCAGGGACCGGACCACCTCGGTCAGCGCCGGCAGCTCGGCCACGCCCACCCCGGCCATCGGCTCGTCGAGCAGGATCAGCCGGGGGTCGGTGGCGAGGATGATCGCGATCTCCAGCCGGCGCTTGTCGCCGTGGGAGAGCGAGCCGGCCGCCGCCTGCGCCCGTTCCGCCAGGCCCACCCGCTCCAGCGCCTGCGCCACCTCGGGCGCGGTGCCGGCGCGCCGCCACAGCCGCAGGCACGAGCCGCGGTGCGCCGCAGCGGCCAGCCGCACGTTCTCGGCCACGCTCAGCGCCGGGAAGACGCTCGACGCCTGGAACGTGCGCCCGAGCCCGCGCCGGGCCCGGCGGTGCGGCGGCTGGCGGGTGATGTCCACCCCGTCCAGGGCTATCGTGCCGCCCGACGCCGGCACCAGGCCGGAGACCAGGTTGAACAGCGAGGTCTTGCCGGCGCCGTTGGGCCCGATGACGGCGACGAACTCACCCTCGGCAACCTCGAGCGACACGTCGGCGACGATCCGTACGCCGCCGACGTGCCACTCGAGCTCGCGCACCGCGAGGACGGGGCTCATGTCACTTCTTGGGAGCCACCGGCGGGGCGACCGACGCCGGGTCGAGCGTCTTCACCAGCTCCGCCTTTGGCGTGGCGCCACCGGTCAGCTTCGCCTGGAACATCGGCTGGAGCATGGCGTGGTCCTCGGGGCGTACCGTGATCTTGCCCTTGACGCCGTCGAAGCTCCACCCCTCCAGCGCGGAGACCATCTTGTCCACGTCGTCGCCGGCCTCCGCGGCGTGCACGATCATCTGTGCCGCGGTGAAGCCGTCGGGGGTGAACAGCTCGACCGTGCCGCCGGCCCTGGTGACCCGCTCGGTCATCGCCTTCTCCGCGTCGGTGCCGGCGGCGCCGGCGAAGTAGTGGGCCAGGAAGCTGACCTGCTGGCCGACCGGGCCGTAGGCGACCCAGGTCGGCGAGATGTCGAGCCCGGTCACCACGGTGGTGGCGGAGAAGACGTTCTGCTGGCCCAGGGAAAGCCACATCGCCTGCGCGGTGGTGCCCGCCCACGCCACGAAGAGCAGGTTGGGCTTTGCGTTGCGGGCCTGGGTCGCGAACGGGGTGAACTCGGTGGCGCTCGCCGGCACCAGGATCGAGTCGACGGTGGCCCCGGCGCCGCCCATGACCGCCTTCACCGCGGCCACGTTGGCCTGCCCGAACGCGGTGTCCTGGGCCAGCACGGTGATCTTCTTGCCGGCCACGTCGCCGACGAACGCGGCGGCGGTGCGGATGTCCTGCCAGGTCTGGCGGCCGGAGCGGAAGGTATACCTACCGACGCCGGTGACCGCGTCGGTGGCCGCCGGGCCGGAGATGAAGAGCACCTTGTTCTGCTCCGCGAGCGGCGCGACCTGGAGCGCGACCCCGGACGAGGTGGAGCCTGCGATGATCTTGTAGCCCTTGCCGATGAGGTCCTTGGCTGCGGAGACCGCCTTGGCCGGGTCACCGGCGTCGTCGACCTCGGTCACCTCCACCGGCCGGTTGCCGATCTTGTTGGTGCCCTTGGTGGCCCAGTCCAGGCCCGCCTTGAAGCCCTCCGCGTAGTGCTTGCCGTACGAGGCGAGCGCACC
>DASSUC010000373.1:0-18820 GCA_035707405.1 Micromonosporaceae bacterium
CGCGCAGATCGGGTCCACCTCGGCGACGATCACCCGGGCGCCCTGCCCGCGCAGCGACTCGGCACAGCCCTTGCCCACGTCGCCGTACCCGGCCACGACCGCGACCTTGCCGCCGATCAGCACGTCGGTGGCCCGGTTGATGCCGTCGACCAGCGAGTGGCGGCAGCCGTACTTGTTGTCGAACTTCGACTTGGTCACCGAGTCGTTCACGTTGATCGCGGGGAACAGCAGCGTGCCGGCGGCCTGCATCTCGTAGAGCCGGTGCACGCCGGTCGTGGTCTCCTCGGTCACGCCCTTGACGGCGGCGGCGATGCGGGTCCAGCGGCGGCTGTCCTCGGCGAGCGAGCGGCGCAGCACGGAGAGGATGACGCCGTACTCCTCGCTGTCGTCCGGGCCGGGTGAGGGCACCGCGCCCACGCCCTCGAACTCGGCGCCCTTGTGCACCAGCAGGGTGGCGTCACCGCCGTCGTCGAGGATCATGTTCGGCCCGGCGGCCTCGTCCGGCCAGCACAGCACCTGCTCGGTGCACCACCAGTACTCCTCGAGCGTCTCGCCCTTCCAGGCGTAGACCGGCACGCCCCGCGGCTGGTCCGGGGTGCCGTCCGGGCCGACGACCACGGCGGCCGCCGCGTGGTCCTGGGTCGAGAAGATGTTGCAGCTGGCCCAGCGGACCTGGGCGCCGAGCGCCACCAGGGTCTCGATCAGCACCGCGGTCTGGATGGTCATGTGCAGCGAGCCGGTGATGCGAGCCCCGCGCAACGGCTGCGCCTGCGCATACTCCTGGCGGACCGCCATCAGCCCGGGCATCTCATGCTCGGCGAGCTGGATCTCCTTGCGCCCGAACGCGGCGAGCGACAGGTCGGCCACCTTGAAGTCGCCATCGGCCAGCGCGCGCGGGCGGTCCGGCACCCCCGGGTCGGCGCTGGGCTGGAGCGTGCTGGTCATGAAAACTCCTGTCGTACGGAAGAGCGGGAGGGAACGCCGCGCGGGCTCCCTACCTTAGCCCGGCTGCCTCGAGAGACGGTCGGCGACCACCGTCGCTCGCATGATCGTTGGACGGCTACGGTGAGGACACGCCGGAGCTGTTGCCGGTAGGTGTCCAACGACCGGCCCGGCCCGTGGTGGCCACGTACACCTCGCCCGCTCCGGTCACCCGCAGGCCGGCGCCGGCCGGCCCGAACGCGGCCTCGCCACCGGCGAGCCGCACCGCCGCCCGCCCGTCGTCCACCTCAACCTGCCCGTCGTCCACCTCAACCTGCCCGGCTAGGCAGAACGCGATCCGCGGGCCGTCGATCTCCACCTCGGCCGCCGGCTGGCCGGCGTCCACGCGGACCCGGAAGAGCGCGAAGTCAGCCACCGGGACCGGCCAGGTGACCACCCCGGGCGCGACGGGCGCGGCGCGTACGACCGGATTGTCAAGCACCTCGAAGCGCAGCACCCGCAGAAGCTCGGGCACGTCCACCCGCTTGCCGGTGAGCCCGCCCCGGAGCACGTTGTCGCTGGCCGCCATGATCTCGATCCCGGCGCCGTGTACGTAGGAGTGCAGGTTTCCCGCGGGCATCCAGATCGCCTCGCCCGGCGCCAGGACCACCCGGTTGAGCAGCAGCGCGACCACCACCCCAGGATCGGCGGGGTAGGCCGCGGCGAGCCGCGCCGCGAGCGCGTACTCGGCGGTGGTGGGGTCGGCCGCGACCGCGCGGGCCACCGCGGCGACCAGCCCGGCCCGCTCCTGCGCGGGCCACCCGACCAAGGTGGTGACCGCCGCGCGCAGCCGGTCCCCGGCCGCGCCGGGCCCGTCCAGGGCGGCCAGCACCGGTGCCAGCTCGCCCACCTTGAGGTCCGCGAGCAGCCGGGCCGCGGCGGCCGGGTCCCGGAACCCGCACAGCGCCTCGAACTCGCTGACCGCGACGAGCAGCTCCGGCTTGTGGTGCGGGTCGACGTAGCTGGGGTTGCCCGCGGCGTAGCCCGCCCGCGCCTGCGCCGGGTCGGGGTGCGCCTGCAACGAGAGCGGCTCCTCGGCGGCGAGCAGCTTGAGCAGGAACGGCAGCCGGGGCCCATGCTCGTCGACCACGGCCGCGCCGAGCACGCCTGCCGGGTCGGCGGCGACCACGTCGACCAGGCTGGCCGACCCATCCACTGTGGACGGAGCCGAGGGGTGCGCGCCGAGCCACAGCTCCGCCTCCGGCCCGGCGCTGGGCACCTCCCGCCCCTGGACCTGCGCGATGACCTGGCGGGAGCCCCACGGGTACGGCCGGATCGAGCCGTGCAGGGTACGCATGGTCAGTGGTGCTCCCTGCCGTCGGGGGTGGGCTCCCGGTCGCTGCCCCGCGCGGCGGCGAGGCTGCTGTAGACGTCCGGCTCCAGGTAGATCACCCGGGCGATCGGTACGGCGCTGCGGATGCGCTCCTCGATGGCGTCGATGCCGCGCGCCACCTCGACCGCGGTGTCGTCGTGCCGCACCGCCACCTTCGCCGCGACCAGCAGCTCCTCCGGCCCCAGGTGCAGGGTCCTCATGTGGATGATCCGCTCCACGTCGCCGCCCTCGGTGATGGCGCGCTCGATCGCGGCCACGTGCTCCGGGGTGCCCCCCTCGCCGAGCAGCAGGCTCTTGGTCTCGACTGCGAGGATCACCGCGATCGTGACCAGCAGGACGCCGATCATGGCCGTGCCGACCGCGTCCCACATGCCGTTGCCGGTGGCGAGCGTCATGACCACGCCGAACAGCGCGAAGACCAGGCCGAGCAGCGCGCCCAGGTCCTCCAGCAGGATCACCGGCAGCTCCGGTGCCTTGGCGTGCCGGACGAACTCCTTCCACGACGCGCCGCCGCGGACCGCGTTGGACTCCACGATCGCGGTGCGGAACGAGAACGACTCCAGCACGATCGCCACCAGCAGCACCACCACCGGCACCCACTGCCAGGCGGTGATCGGCTCCGGGTGCTCGGCCTTGTGGTAGGCCTCGTACAGGGCGAAGAGGCCGCCGACGGTGAACAGCACGATCGAGACGATGAACGCGTAGATGTATCGCTCCCGGCCGTACCCGAACGGGTGTCGCGGGGTCGCCGCCCGGCGGGCCCGGCGGCCGCCGAAGAGCAGCAGCACCTGGTTGCCCGAGTCGGCGACCGAGTGGATCGACTCGGCCAGCATCGACGAGGAGCCGGTCAGGGCCCACGCGATGAACTTGGTCACCGCGATGCCAAGGTTTGCCAGCAGCGCCGCCACGATCGCACGAGTCCCGCCCGACGTGCTCATCCCGCCGCCGCCTCACTCCACCCGTTCCCGCCCGGGCGCCTGCTCATCTCTGGGACCGCTCCTTCATCTCGGTGATCGCCGGCACCGCCATCGGGTCGAGGTCGTGCGCCAGCGCCAGGTAGACGGAGGCGAAGTCGGGCACGGCCACCAGCGACGCCAGCCGCTCCACCATGGAGGCTCCGTCGGCGGTCAGCACGCTGCACCTGATGCCGCGGCGCTCGGCGATCTCCTGCACCGCGTCCGCGCGGCGCTCCTCGACGTCCGGCGGCTCGGCCGGGTCGTCCTCGCCGATGCCGCCGTCGCGCAGCAGCACCAGCCGCAGCCGGGGCGGCTCCGGCGCGGCCTCGTCGTCGGCCACCGGGTCGGCGAAGATGTCCCGCTCCGCCTCGGCCAGCCCGCCGAACACGCCGTCGAGCAGCCCCACCCGACCCCGTCCGACCTCGCCGAGGGCCCCGGCCACCACGGGGTACCGGGCGTTGGCCGAGAGCATGTCGCCGAAGCGGTTGGCGGCCAGCGTCGCCACCGGCGAGGACCCCCAGACGACCGGGACCGACCCGGCCAGGTCCAGGGCGAGGCTCTTGGCCGGGTTGACGAACGACTCCGCCGTGGGCCGGCACCGGTCGGCGTCCGCGTCCAGCCGGGCCGCGGCCTCCGCCAGGTCCGCCTCGTTGACCTTGACCAGACCGAGGGTACGCGCGGCGAGCAGCACCGGCACGGCCAGCGCCCACAGGCTGGCCCGGGCCGGGAAACGCCGGGGCACCGGGATGAACGGGGCCCGGGCCCCTTCCGCGACCGACTGCAGCTGCGAGTCGGGCGCCCCGATCGCCACCAGCCGGGCCCCCCGCCGGGCGGCGGCCTGTGCCGCGGCGAGTGCCTCCGGGCTGTGCCCGCTCGCCGACACGGCGATCACCACGTCAGCGGCGCCCACCCAGCCCGGGATCCCGGCGCTGCGGTGCGCCACCACCGGCACCGGGCACCGCGGCCCGGCCACCGTGGCGAGCGCGTCCCCGGTCCGGGCGGCCGTACCGACGCCGGCCACCACCACCGCCCGCGGCCGCCCCTCGTCCGCGATCGAGGTCAGGTTCGCCTCGGCGGCGAGCGTCGCCGACTCCCGCACCTGCGCGCCGGCTGACGCGACGGCGCGCAGCATGCCGCCCGGGTCCGCCGCCGCCACCGCCGCCGGGTCGTCGATCAGCCGCTCGTCAGCCGTGCGCCGGCCGCGCAGGCCCGCCGTGCCGTTGACCGGAACGCTCATGAGCCCTCCGTCGCGGGCGGGCCGGACCGCGCCTCGTCCAGCAGCAGCACCGGGATGCCGTCCCGGATCTCGAAGACCCGGCCGCACTCCGTGCAGGTCAGCGTCTGTCCAACCGGGTCGTGGGTGAGCGGGGCGTGGTGGGTGTCGGGGCAGGCGAGGATCTCCAGCAGCTGGGGATCGAGCGACACGTGGGCTCCTTCCGGTCCGGCAGGGGCGTGGTCAGGCCCGGACGATGCCGAGCACCTCGTCGCGCAGGGCGGCCATGCGTACCTGGTCGCGTGCCTCGACGTTGAGCCTGAGCAGGGGTTCCGTGTTCGACGGGCGCAGGTTGACCCAGGCGCCGTCGGGGAAGCAGATGGTGAGCCCGTCCAGGTGGTCGGTTGTCACGCCGGCGGCGCCGGCGAACGCCGCCTCCACCTCCGCCAGCTTCGCCTGCTGGTCGGCGACCGTAGAGTTGATCTCTCCTGAGGCGGCGTACCGCACGAACCCGGCGGCCAGGCGGGACAGCGGCTGGTCCTGCTCGCCGAGGGCGGCGAGCACGTGCATCGCCGCCAGCATGCCGGTGTCGGCGCCCCAGAAGTCGCGGAAGTAGTAGTGCGCCGAGTGCTCACCGCCGAAGACCGCCCCGGTACGCGCCATCTCGCCCTTGATGAAGGAGTGGCCCACCCGGGTCCGCACCGGCACCCCGCCGTGCTCCGCCACGATCTCGGGGACCGCGCTGGAGGTGATCAGGTTGTGGATGATCATGCTGCCCGGATGCTCGGCGAGCTCGCGTACCGCGACCAGCGCGGTCACCGCGGACGGTGAGACCGGGTCGCCATTGGCGTCCACCACGAAGCAGCGGTCGGCGTCGCCGTCGAACGCCAGGCCCAGGTCCGCGTCCCGCTCCCGCACGGCCTTCTGCAGGTCGACCAGGTTCGCCGGCTCCAGCGGGTTCGCCTCGTGGTTGGGGAAGGTGCCGTCCAGCTCGAAGTAGAGCGGGATGATCTCCAGCGGCAGCGGCGGCAGCACCGCGTCGCCCAGCACCGCCGGGACGGTGTGCCCGGCCATCCCGTTGCCCGCGTCGACCACGACCTTCAGCCGCCGGATCCCGGACAGGTCGACGAGGGTACGCAGGTGCGCCGCGTACTCGCGGAGCAGGTCGCGCCGGTCCACCTGGCCCGGCTCGGCGGCCTGCTCCGGGGCTGCGCCGTCGAGGAGCTGCTGGGCCCGGTCCCGGATCTGTGTGAGGCCGGAGTCCTGCCCGATCGGCTTCGCCCCCCGGCGGCACAGCTTGATGCCGTTGTACTGAGCGGGGTTGTGGCTCGCGGTGAACATGGCGCCGGGCAGGTCCAGGCTGCCGGACGCGTAGTAGAGCAGGTCGGTCGAGGCGAGGCCGGCATCGACCACGTCGGCGCCGACCGCGGTCGCCCCGGCGGCGAAGGCGGCGGCGAGCCCCGGCGAGGAGGCCCGCATGTCGTACGCCAGCACCACCCGCTCCACCGGCTCGCCGCCGCGGCGCAGGGTCTCCACGAAGGCCGTCCCGAGCGCCCGGGCCACCTCATCGTTGAGCTGGTCCGGAACGGTGCCGCGGACGTCGTACGCCTTGACAAGCTTGGCGAGGTCAGCCACCTGTGCTCCTTAACCGCTGCGCGCCCCCGGGAAACCGGGCCCGGCCGACGAGCCTAGACTGACGAGCCTAGCGGCGGCTGGCGACCTTCCAACGGTCGGCCACCCGGCGACGATCAGCGCACGTGGTCCGGCACAGGCCCACGAACGCCATCGACGGAACACCGGTCCGGACATGGTTCCCACGCCGTTGCCGGCACTCCGGCTGGTCGGCTATCCGTAGGAGCCCCGACTCCCGGGTGGGATCACCCGCAGGTGCCCGCGCCGCCCCGCACTCCGCTCGGCCGGCGCGCCCTCGTCCCGGCGTACCGGCGGCCGGGCCGCCTCCCGCACCGCCTCGGCCAGCGCGACCAGGTCGTCCGGGGTCGGCGGGGGTGGCTCGAACTCGCCGTCGTGCCGGACCACGTCCCAGCCCCGGGGCGCGGTGAGGCTGCGGGCATGCGCCTCGCACAGGTCATACGTATGCGGCTCGGGGTGGGAGGCGAGCGGACCGACGACCGCGGTCGACTCTGCATAGATATAGGTCAGCGTCGCGACGGCCGCCCGGGGGCAGCCATTCCGGGAGCAGCGCCGAGGTGACCTCACCGCGGCACGGTACCGCCGCTGATGGGTCAGCGCCGATGGTTTGCCGTCGCGACACGCCGCACCGGAGGTCAACGGGGGGCGAGGTGTGCGGCGACCACCGCCGCGTCGCCCAGCGGCGCTACATTGGCGGCGTGACAGGTCCACGTGGGGAGCAGCCCGACCGGCGCCGGCCGGAGCCAGACCCGCGGCGCGGCAGCGCCCGCCGGCCCTGGCGGGACCGGCACGGCCGCGGCTTGCGAGGGCGGCTGGTGCCGGCGACCGTTCCACTGTCGCGGACCCGGTCGGAGATCTTCGACGATCTCGTGCTGGACGCGGTGGAGGGCTTGGAGCGCAGGTACGCGCAGGAGCTCGCCGGCGTGGAGTTCGCCGTGGAGGACGTCCCTCCGGACCTGAACGTCTACGACTCGGACGTCCTGGAGGACGGCGACGTGCCCCTCGCAAGGCTGCTGCCGGGGCGCCCGGGCCGGCACGGCGTGCCGCCGCGGATCGTGGTCTACCGGCGCCCGCTGGAGTTTCGGGCGTTGGACCGCGACGACCTCGCCGAGCTGGTCCACGAGGTGATCATCGAGCAGGTCGCGAACCTGCTGGGTGTTGACCCGGAGGAGCTGGCCTGAACGGGCGGCGCCTGTTGGGCTGCCGCATGACGGCAGCCCAACAGGAAGCGCGACCTTACGCGGCGCGCCGCTTGAGCTTGCGGCGCTCACGCTCGGACAGCCCGCCCCAGATGCCGAAGCGCTCGTCATGTCCTAGCGCGTACTCCAGGCACTCGGCCCGGACCTCACACCGCGTGCAGATGCGCTTCGCTTCCCGGGTCGAGCCCCCCTTCTCCGGGAAGAACGCCTCAGGATCGGTCTGTGAGCACAGCGCCCGCTCCTGCCACTCCGGCGCGTTGCCCAGCAGGTCGGCCACGGTGAGACGGCCGTCCATAAGTTGCCCCCCTTCTTGCGCACCGGCCGCGGTGCCGGTGAGCCCCCCGTGCGAACCGGTGGACCCCCACCGGGAGGATTGCTCCTTCTGTCTGGTTCGATGGTGTTATCGCGACCATCGGCGAACAACCTCAGTGAAATTACACGCGTGTAATGCGTGCGTCGTCAAGCGGAACCTGATAAATGAGTCGGTCCCGCGCGGCGTGCCGCGGGCGACTCGCTGACGCCAGCCACCTTCGTCAGGCGAGGGCGTGCAGGCAGACGCACGCTCCGGCGATGGTGCGCCGAGGACTATGGGGACGCCGGCGAAGGGCACCACAAACAGACCGCCGGCCAGCTACGGCCGGCGGTCTGTCCCCCCACGATCGTGGCCGGGGGTCGGTCCGGGGGTCGACTCGCCGCGGGGTGGCCGCTTCGACGGGCGACCCCCGGCCCGGCCCGGCTCTTCGTGCTCTGCACCAGCAAACCAAGCGGGGTATAAGGAGGGCGTAAGGAACGGACACCCTTGCCGGTACCTTGCCGGCCGAAACGCCCCAGGTCACAGGCTTACCGCGGGCGGGTGACCGCCCCCGTCCGGGCCACCGTTCACCCGTACGGGTCAGGCCGCGTACGTCGTGGTCCGCTCCCGCGCCGGTCGCCCCGCAGCGCCCGCGATCGCGCGCAGCTGCGCCACCGTACGCGCCGAGCCGTGCTCGGAGCCGGCCATCCGGGAGATCGTCTCCTCCATCAGGGTGCCGCCGAGATCGTTCGCGCCACCCCGGAGCATCGCCACCGTGCCCTCGTCGCCGAGCTTCACCCACGAGCACTGGATGTTCGCGATCCGCCCGTGCAGCAGCAGCCGCGCCATCGCGTGCACCACCTGGTTCTCCCGCCGGGTCGGGCCGGGCCGGGCGATGCCGGCCAGGTAGATCGGCGCGTTGTGGTGCACGAACGGCAGCGCCACGAACTCGGTGAACCCGCCGGTGCGGTCCTGGATGCCGGCCAGCACGCGGAGGTGGCCCAGCCAGTGCCGGGGGTGGTCGACGTGCCCGTACATCATCGTGGAGCTGGACCGCAGGCCCAGCTCGTGCGCTGTGGTCACCACCTCGACCCAGGTGGCCGCCGGCAGCTTGCCCTTGGTGAGCACCCACCGCACGTCGTCGTCGAGGATCTCCGCGGCGGTGCCCGGGATCGTGTCCAGCCCGGCCTCGCGCACCTGGATGAGCCAGTCCCGGATGCTGACCCCCGCCTTGGCCGCGGCGGTGGCCACCTCCATCGGCGAGAACGCGTGCACGTGCAGGCCCGGCACCCGGCTCTTGACGGCCCGGACCAGGTCGGCATAGGCCGAGGCGGGCAGCTTCGGGTCGATCCCGCCCTGCATGCAGACCTCGGTCGCCCCGGCCCGCCACGCCTCCTCCGCCCGCGCCGCGACCTGCTCAAGGCTCAGCCGGTACGCGTCGGCGTCCCGCTCCCGCTGCGCGAACGCGCAGAACCGGCAGCCGACGTAGCAGACGTTGGTGAAGTTGATGTTGCGGTTCACCACGTAGGTGACGTCGTCACCGACCGCGTCCCGGCGCAGGTCGTCGGCGACGCGTACCAGCTCCCGCAGGGCCGTGCCCTCCGCCGCGAACAGCGCCAGGGCGAGCGCCTCGTGCCGCGGCTCCAGCAGCGCCGCCGGGTCGTCCGCGGCCAGCCGCAGCGCCGCCCGGGCGTCCGCGGCCAACCGGGCCGGCCCGGTGTCCGGCGCCCCGGAGCCCGGCGCCCGCCCAGGGCCGGACACCGTGCCGCCCGCGGCCGCCGCGGCATGCGCGGCGTCCAGGGCCACCGCCGCATGCGCGGCGACCTCGGTCCAGTCGCCGTACACCGAGTGGAAGTCGCCCCGCCGGTCCGTCGACCGGCCGGTGGTGTCGATGGACGCGTGCAGGTCCACCCGGCCCAGGTCGGCCAGGCCCCCGTCCGGCTCCTGCCAGGCCCGCCCGGCCGGGCGGGCGGACTCGTCGGCGAGCCCGGTCTGCGGGTCGGCCAGCGCGGTGACGTGGGCGGCCAGCCGCGGGTCGAGCCACGGGTCGCCGCGGCGTACGTACCCGGGGTAGATCGTCAGCCGCTCACGCAGGACGAAACCGGCCCGGGCGGACAGCTCCGCCAGCTCGGTGACCTGCGGCCAGGGCCGCTCCGGGTTGACGTGGTCGGGAGTCAGCGGGGACACCCCACCCCAGTCGTCGATGCCGGCCCGCAGCAGCAGCGCCACCTCCGTCGGGCCCGGCTGGCCGGCGTCGGCCAGCAGGTTGGGCGGTGCCTGTATGCGGGCCCCGGGCCCCAGCACCAGCCGTGCCACGGCCACCGTTGCGGCGAGGTCGACCAGCTCGGCGTCTGGCGCGCCGCGCATGGCGGTGTCGGGCTTGGCGCGGAAGTTCTGGATGATCACTTCCTGGATGTGGCCGTACTCGCGGGCGACCCGCCTGATCGCGAAGAGCGACTCGGCCCGCTCGGCCAGCGTCTCCCCGATGCCGATGAGAATGCCGGTGGTGAACGGCACACCGACCCGCCCCGCGTCGGCCAGCACCCGCAGCCGGACGGCGGGCTCCTTGTCGGGCGAGCCGTAGTGCGCCTCGCCCGGCTGCGACCACAGCCTGGTCGACGTGGTCTCGAGCATCATGCCCATGCTCGGCGCCACCGGTTTGAGCCGCTGCAGCTCGGCCCAGCTGAGCACGCCCGGGTTGAGGTGCGGCAGCAGGCCGGTCTCCTCCAGCACCGCGATGGCGGCGGCGCGCAGGTAGTCCACTGTGGACTCATATCCCCGCTCGCTGAGCCAGTGCCGCGCGACCGGCCAGCGCTCCTCCGGGCGGTCGCCCAGGGTGAAGAGCGCCTCCTTGCAGCCGAGAGCCGCACCGTCCCGGGCGATCCGCACCACCTCGTCGCGCTCCAGGAACGGCGCGGCCAGCCGCTGCGGCACCGTGGCGAAGGTGCAGTAGTGGCAGCGGTCCCGGCAGAGCCGGGTCAGCGGGATGAAGACCTTCCGCGAGTACGTGACGACGCCCGGCCGCCCGGCGTCGACGAGACCCGCGTCCCGTACGGCGCCGGCCGCCGCGAGCAGCTCGTCCAGGGCTGGCCCCCGGGCGTGCAGCAGCGTCTCGGCCTCGGTGGCGTCGATCGGCCGGCCGTCGGCGGCGCGGTGCAGCGCTCGGCGCAGGCTGGCTGTTGTCGGCGGGGGCGGCTGGCTCGACAGAGCACTCTCCGGCACGCGTGCAGCCTATTCTCTGGAGCCGCCGGAGCGGCAGGCCCAGCCGCGGGCAGCGGCACCCACGGCTGTCATCGGCCGGCGGCGGGCACGGCTACGACGGCGACCAGGGCTGGGTCGGCTCATCCTCACGCCGGGTGACCGGCGGGATCACCTGGGTGCGCTCGCTTTCGCCGGGCTCCGTCTCGGGTGCCGCCGTACCGCCGCTGGGCTGCGTGGCCGCCGCGTCCGCGGGCGCCGGACGGTGGTGGACCTGCGTGGTGGGGTCCCCTGCCAGGGCTGCGGCCCCGGCCGGTGCGCGCATGACGCGGGTCGGCTCACCCGACGCGTCGTCACCCTCACCCGCCGCCAACCTGGTCGCCGCGTGGCGCGGCTGCGGCTCCGGGGTGGCAGCCGGCGCCGGGGTGGCGGCCGGCGCCGGAGCCCGACCCGAAGCCGGCTCAGCAGCCGACGGCTCCGCGGGCGCAGGCACCGCGGGCGCGGACATAGCGTGCCGGGCCGGCTCAGGCCGGCCGGACGAGACCGGCGAGCCAGGCGAGCCCGTCGGACCTGGCGAACCAGGCGAGACCGGCGAGCCAGGCGCCGACGGAGCGGGCGCCGGCGGGGCGGAGGAGACCGGCGACGCCGGCGGGAACCCGGCCGACGGGGGCGTCGGGAAGCCCGACAGGGACGGGTAGCCGGACGCCGGTGGCCTGGCCGGCGCAGCCGGGTACCCGGGCTGGCCCGTGCCGTACTCCGGCTGCTGCGGGTACGGCTGGGCGTACTGCGGTTGGTACCCGGTCGGGTATCCGGGCTGCTGGCCGTAGCCGGGCTGCCCATAGCCCGGCTGGCCGTAGCCCGGCTGGCCATAGCTCGGCTGGCCATAGCTCGGCTGCGCGTAGCTGGGCTGGCCGTAACCGGACTGGGGGTAGCCAGGCTGCGGGTAGCCGGGGTGGCCGGCCGGCTGGCCGTACACGCCGGGCGGGTTCGGCGCGGGCCTGGGCCGGGGGGTGTGGTAAAGCCCCTGCCAGACCCGGAACACGACCAGGGCCGCCGCGCCGATGACCGCCAGGTACGCGATCTTCACGATCGCCTCCTCCAGCGCGGCGCGTACCGAGCCGCCGGTCAGGCCGACCGGACCACGACCATCGCTCACGTCAGCGGCGAACCCGAACAGGAAACCGAAGACGACGCCGAAGAAGATCGCCACGGCGTACTCGACGAGGGCGACCAGCGTGACCAGCCGGGCCCGGCCCACCGGCGGCCGGATGTGGGTGGCGAGCAGGACCGCGACGAGCGGCAACAGGATCGTCTCCCAGCCGACGAACGAGCCGAACCGGTCCCCGGCAAAGTCGAGGTATCTGCCGACCGGGCGGCCGTACCCACCGGGGACCAGCCGGACCACGGCGATGAAGAGCAGCAGGGCGACGGCACCGACCAGGACCAGCGCGACCAGCTCGCGCAACGGCAGGGTGAACCGGCTCGCCTGCTTCTCGTCCGCCGCCACGACCGGTGTGCCGGGGGCGGAGGCGGGGACGCCGGACCCAGGCGCACCGGTGCCGGGTGGGGCAGAGCCGGGCGGGGCGGAGCCGGGTGCCGTCGGGTCGTGCGGCTGACTGGTCATCTGGTTCCCCTCGAAAGAGGCAACGGCGCGCAAGGTCGCCGTGAGCATAGCGCCGGCACCCGAGCACACCGGGCAGGACGAGTGCAAGGATGGCGCCCATGCACATCGTCGTACTGGCGGGTGGCATCGGCGGTGCCCGGTTCCTGCTCGGCGTACGGGCGCTCGCCCGCTCGGCCGGCGCCGAGGTGACCGCCGTGGTCAACGTCGGCGACGACGTGGTCCTGCACGGCCTGCGGATCTGCCCCGACCTGGACTCGGTGATGTACACGCTGGGCGGGGGGGCCGACGAGGAGCGCGGTTGGGGCCGGGCCGACGAGCGCTGGACCGTCAAGGAGGAGCTGGCCGCGTACGGCGCCGAGCCCACCTGGTTCGGGCTGGGTGACCGGGACGTGGCCACCCACCTGGTGCGCACCACGATGCTGGGCGCCGGCCACCCGCTCTCGGCGGTGACCGAGGCGCTGTGCGCCCGCTGGCAGCCCGGGGTAAGGCTGCTGCCGGCGACCGACGACCGGGTCGAGACCCACGTGGTGGTGGACGCCCCCGGCGGGTACGGCGAGCAGGCGATCCACTTCCAGGAGTGGTGGATCCGGCACCGGGCGGCGCTGCCCGCGCGGCGCTTCGTCTTCGCCGGCGCCGAACGGGCCAAGCCGGCCGCGGGCGTGCTTGACGCGCTGGCCGGCGCCGACGCGGTCCTGGTGGCGCCGAGCAACCCGGTGGTGTCGATCGCCCCGATCCTCGCCGTGCCCGGCCTGCGGGACGCGGTCGTCTCCGGCCCCGCCCCGGTGGTCGGCGTCTCCCCGGTCATCGGAGGTGCGCCGGTGCGCGGGATGGCCGACCGGTGCCTGGCCGCGGTGGGCGCGGAGTGCAGCGCCGGCGGGGTCGGCCGCTTCTACGGCGCCCGCGGCGACACCAGCGCCCGCGGCGACACCAGCGCCCGCGGCGACACCGGCACCCGCGGCGACACCAGCACCCGCAGCCACACCGGCGTCCACAGCAACACCGGCACCGACCCGGGCGGCCTGCTGGACGGTTGGCTGGTGGACACCGCGGACGCGCCGGTGTCCGTACCGGGGGTCGAGGTCCGGGACGCTCCACTGTGGATGACTGACGAGGCCGCGACGGTGGCGATCGTGCGCGCCGCACTGGACCTGGCGGGCCTGCGGCGATGACCGGCGAGGGTCTGCACGTCCTCCCGGTGCGCGGGATCGGTGAGGTGCGCCCCGGCGACGATATCGGTGGGCTCATCGCCGCGGCGGCGCCGTGGCTCGCCGACGGCGACGTGGTCGTCGTGACCAGCAAGATCGTTGCTAAGGCGGAGGGGCGGCTGGTCGAGGTGCCGGCCGGCGGCCCGGAACGGGAAGCCGCGCGGGAGAAGATCCTGGCCGCGGAGACGGCCCGGGTCGTGGCCCGGCGCGGGGCGACCGAGATCGTGCAGACGCACCACGGCTTCGTCATGGCCTCGGCCGGCATAGACGCCTCCAACGTCGACCGGGACCAGCTGGTGCTGCTGCCGACCGACCCGGACGGCGCGGCCCGGGCGCTGCGCGCGGCGCTGCGGGCCCGGCTCGGCGTCGACGTGGCGGTGATCATCAGCGACACCACCGGCCGGCCCTGGCGACTGGGCCTGGTCGACGTCGCGCTGGGCGCGGCCGGCGTCGAGGTGCTCCGCGACTACCGGGGCGAGCAGGACGCGCACGGCAACGAGCTGCACATCACCCAGATGGCCGTGGCCGACGAGCTGGCCAGCGCGGCGGAGCTGGTGAAGAACAAGTACGACCAGGTGCCGGTCACGGTCGTCCGCGGCTTCCGCCAGGTGTCCACACAGGACGGCCCGGGCGCGGTGTCGCTGCTGCGCCCGGCCGATGAGGACCTTTTCTCGCTCGGCACCGCCGAGGCGACCGCGCTGGGGCTGCGTACCGCGGCGCTGCTGCCGGACCCGCCGGCGTTCGGCCCGGGCCGGCTGCCGCCGGGTGCGCTGGAGCGGGCGACCGCCGCGGTGGCCGGGGTGACCGCGCCCGGCACGGTCCTCATCCCCATCAACCCCGCAACGGTACGGGTGCCGGCCGGCACCGCCGCCGTACTCGCCGGTTGCCTCGACGGCGAGTGGACCCCGGCGGCGCTGGCCGCGCTCGGCGCGGACGTGCAGCGCCTGCGGGCGGCGCTGGCGGCGGAGGGCGTGGCGAGCGCGTGGCTGCCGGCGGACGGCACCATTGCGGGCGGCCGGCGGGCGGTCTGCGTCCTCGCCATCGGCCCGCACCCCGACCCGCGCTGACGAGCCGAGCCCCCAGCGAGCCGCACCACCCGGCGAGCCGAGCCACCCAGCGAAGCCGAGCCACCCAGCGAAGCCGGCGAGCCGAGCCCAGCCCGGGCGGGGCTCAGTCCCGCCCGCCGGGCCCGTCGGCCACCTCAGACCCCAGCGCCAGCGCCTCGGCCAGCACCCGGTCCGGGTCGTCCCGCTGCATCGAGTGGGTGGCCCCGGCCACCGCAGCGTAGCGCAGCCGCGGGTTGCGGGCGGTCAGCATCGCTCCCAGCTCGGGCGGGAACGCCGGGGAGAGGTCGGGATCCGCGCCGAGGACCAGCACCGGCATGCCCAGCCCGGCGACCTGGTCCCGCAGGTCCCACCGCGGGTTGTCCCGGAACGTGCGCTCCACCACGTACCGCGTCGCCAGCGCGTGCGCCCGCTCCCGCCGCACGATGTCCTCGGGATGCCAGCGCGGGTCGGCCTCGGCCGGGACGGCCGGCGGGTCGAACCTGGCCGTCTGGGCGGTGACCACAAGCTCGTGGCGCTCCGTCGGGATGTAGAGCGCGGGGTCCACCAGCAGCAGCCGGCGAACAGTACTCGGGTGCTCATACGCGAGCAGCACCGCGACCGCCCCGCCGAGGGAGTGCCCCACCAGCAGGTCCCACTCTCCGCCCAGCGCGGCCAGGTCGCTGACGTAGTCGGCCAGCCGGTACCGCAGGGTTGCCGGTGCCGCCCCGTGCCCGCGCAGGTCCGGCGCATCCACCCGCCAACCGTGTGCGGCCAGGCCGCTCGCTACCTGCCACCAGGTCGAAGCGGCCGACCCGACCCCGTGCAGCAGCAGCGCCCGGCGGGCGGCCGAGCGGGGACCCCAGCCCAGCACCGGCAGGTCGACGGGGAACGAGTGATCCATGGGCGCCGACGGTACCGGTCGGGCGGGGTCCCGCGGCCGAGCGCCGCGCCCGCATCCAGACGGGCGGCACTCGCCCGGCCGAAGCCGATTTGCGCAGCCCGCCCCACTGTGGTCGGATCGACAGGTCGGTGGCGACAGTCCAGCACCGGCGTGCCAGGTCCCACCGGCGGCCAGGAGGCGCGATGAGCCAGGCCGGCGACCGCGCCCGCGACCGGGACGGCGCGGGGCGTCCCCGCAACGCTCGGCCCCGCGACGCGCTGGGCCGTCCCCTGCCCCGCGGCGTGCCCGGAGTCCCCGGGGTCCCCGACGACCTCACGCTGCCCCCCGGCGAGTCGCTCGCCCAGGCGCAGCGGCTGCTCGACGCGGGCCGGGCCTTCCACGCGCATGAGGTGCTGGAGGGCGCGTGGAAGGCGGCCGGCGAGGAGGAGCGCGAGCTGTGGCGCGGCCTGGCCCAGCTCGCCGTCGGCGTCACCCACGCCCAGCGCGGCAACGCGGCCGGAGCGGTACGGCTGCTGCGCCGAGCCGCGGACCGCATCGCCGCCTACGCCGACGACCCGCCGTACGGGGTGGACGTGGCGGGCCTGGTCGCCTGGGCCGGCTCCCTGACCGGGCGGATCGCGCGCGGCAACCTGGAGACCATCACCCAAAGTGACCTCATCCCGCGCCTGCACCCCGACCCGTCACGCTAGCCGGCCGCCCCCGTTACCGTGTCCGGCGTGACCGACGCCCTCCACACCGACAACGCCCTCCACACCGACGACGCCCTCCACGCCGACAACGCCCTCCACGCCGACAACGCCCTCCACGCCGACGCGGTACGGGTCCTGTCCTCCTGGCCGCCGCCGGACGCGGCGGCCGCACGCGTCCGGGACGAGATGCTCGCCCTGCTCGCCGCCGGTCCCCGGGTGCTGCGCCGGGACGGGTCGCCGGACCACTTCACCGCCAGCACGCTGGTGCTCGACGCCGGCCTGGACCGGGTGCTGCTCTGCCTGCACCGGCGGGTGCGGCGCTGGGTGCAGCTCGGCGGGCACTGCGAGCCTGGCGACACCACGCTGGCGCAGGCCGCGCTGCGGGAGGCGACCGAGGAGTCCGGCATCGCCGGGCTGCGCCTGCTCCCCGAGCCGATCGGCGTGGACATCCACCCGGTCCACTGCTCCGCCGGCCAGTCCCGCCACTTCGACGTGCGTTACGTGGCGGTGGCCCCGCCCGGAGCCCAGCCCGTGATCAGCCCGGAGTCGGCCGCGCTGGACTGGTTCGGCCGCGACGACCTGCCGCAGCCGCTGGCCCACGCCACCGCCGTACTGGTGGCGCCCGCCCTGGCGGCGGTCACACGTACGCCGACCCGCCCCGCTCCTTGAGCTCGTCCACGATCTTCTTGACGTCCTGGGCGCGGTCCCGCGGGCAGACCAGCACGGCGTCCTGGGTGTCCACGACGACCAGGTCGCTGACGCCCAGCACGGCCACCAGCCGCCCCGAATGCGGCACCAGCACCACCCGCTCCGCGTCGCGCAGCAGCACCCCCGGCTTTGTCTCGACCGCCGGCGTGTCGACCACCACGTTGCCGCCGGTGTCGGCGGGCAGCACATCCCCGAGCGTGTGGAAGTCGCCGATGTCGTTCCAGCCGAAGTCGCCGGCGACCGTGCCGACCATTCCTGCCGCGGCGGCGCCCTCCATCACCGCGTAGTCGACCGAGATCTTCTCCAGGGTCGGCCACACCTCGCCGAGCACCGTCTCCTCCTCCGGGCTGTCCCAGGCCTGCGCGATCCGGTCCAGGCCGGCCGCGATATCCGGCTTCTGCCGGGCCAGCTCGCGCAGGAAGACATCGACCCGCCACACGAACATGCTGGCGTTCCAGAGGTAGCGCCCGGAGTCCACATAGGAGCGTGCGACGTCCGCCTCCGGCTTCTCGGTGAACTCCTCCACCAGACGCACTGGGCTGGTGCCCACCGCCTCGCCGCAGCGCAGGTAGCCGTACCCGGTCTCGGGGTGGGTGGGGGTGATCCCCACGGTCATCAGCCGGCCCTCCTGAGCGCCGGCCACGGCCTGGCGGAGCACCTCCAGGAAACGGCCGTGGTCGCCGACCAGGTGGTCGGCGGCGAAGGAGCCCATCACCGCCTCCGGGTCGCGCCGCGCGATCACGGCGGCGGCCAGCCCGATCGCCGCGCACGAGTCGCGTGGGGCGGGCTCGACCAGGATGTTCCCGTCGGGCAGGTCGGGCAGCTGCCGGGCGACCGCGGCGGCGTGCGCCACGCCGGTCACCACGTAGGTGCGGTCGGGCGGTGCCAGCGGGGCCACCCGCCGGACGGTGGCCTGCAACAGCGAGTCGGTGGAGCCGGTCAGCGCGTGCAGGAACTTGGGGTGACCGGCGCGGGACAGCGGCCACAGCCGGGTGCCGCTGCCACCCGCCGGAATGACGGCGTAGAGCATTGCACCATCATGCCCGTTGCGTCCGGACCGCCTGCCGCCGCGCCCGGGTCAGGGCACCGGACCAGCTAGGAGTGGGCCGCCGCGCCAGCTAGGACTGGACCCGCGGCCCTCGACCACGCCGCGATGTGCACCTCGGCGCTGGACTCCCAGGTGAACTCCTTGGCCCGGTCGAAGCCGGCCTTTGCCAGCGCGTGCCGGCGCGCGTCGTCGTCGAGCAGCGCGGCGAGGTCGGCCCCGATCTGCTCCGGGTCCTCGCTGGTGTAGGCGACCGCGTCGCCGCCCACCTCGGGCAGGGAGAGCCGGGGCGTGGTCAGCACCGGGGCGCCGCACGCCATCGCCTCGAGGATGGGCAGGCCGAAGCCCTCCCCGTAGGACGGGTACGCCGCGACGAGCGCGCCGCCCAGGAAGCCGGGCAGGTCGGCGTAGCGCAGGTAGCCCGGGCGGAGCAGGCGCAGGTGCGCCGGCACCTCGCCGACCGCGCGGTCGATCTCGTCGTCGTGCCCCTGCCCCCCGGCGATCACCAGGGCCGGCGGGTCCTCCCGCTCGCTCACCGCGCTCACCCAGCCCCGGATCAGGTTGGGCACGTTCTTGCGGGGCTCCTTGGCGCCGAGGAACGCGATGTACGGCGTGGCGCCGAGTCCGAGACGGGCGCGCACCCGCGCCTTCTCGTCGTCGCTCGGCGCGTGGAACGCGACCGGGTCCACCCCGTGGTAGGCCACGTCGATGCGGGTGGGGTCGGCGTCAAGCAGCCGGATCAGCTCGTCGCGGGTCGCCTTGCTGGGCACGATGACCCGG
>DASSUC010000374.1:0-2854 GCA_035707405.1 Micromonosporaceae bacterium
GGGCGGGTCGGGGTCGCGCACCGCGACCACCACCCGGGCGATCCCGGCGGCCAGCAGGGCGGTGGTGCACGGGCCGGTCCGGCCGGTGTGGTTGCACGGCTCCAGGGTGACCACGGCGACGCCGCCCCGGGCCGCCTCACCTGCCTGGGCGAGCGCGACGATCTCCGCGTGCGGCCCGCCGGCGTACGCGTGGAACCCCTCCCCGACCACCTTGTCCCCGGTGTCGAGCAGGACGCAGCCGACCACCGGGTTGGGGCTCGTGGTGCCCAGGCCGCGGGCGGCCAGCACGATCGCGCGCCGCATCGCCTCGTCCTCGGCCGGGCTGGCCACCAGCGTCCTCCTGTCGGTCGCGGTACGCCGCGCGCCGGCACGGAGCAGGCGGGCGGGGTCGGCGGACCGACCCGGGAGGGCACGCCACGGCGGCAGCCCTCTCCTCCCGCGCGCCGCCTCCCATCCGGACTGTCACCGTCGGCCCTGGAGTCTCACCAGGTCCACCGGCCACTGGATGTGGCCGGGTCGCGGGCTTGGCGCTGCTGTCGCGCCTCACCGCCGGTTCGGAGTTTCACCGAGTCCCGCCAGCGCGTGGTGGGTACCTGTCGAGTCTTGCACGCCGCCGCACGGGGCGGCATCGGCGGGACCTACGTCACAGCCCGGCCGTCCGGCGGGGGGTGCGGCGCGGGCGGGCCCCTACGCCGGTCGACCGCCACGTACGAGCCCGGCTGGGTCTTCGCCACGCTCTTCATCTCCGAGGCCACCGCGATGACCTCGCGCGGGTCGGTGTAGGTGTGGTTGGTGGACAGCGCCACCCCGATCGAGATCGTCACCAGGTTGGCCCGTTGCACGTTGCCCCGCCGGTCGGTCAGCTCCAGGTAGCCGCGCTGGGCGTCGACCGGGTCGTAGAGCCGGTCGGCGGCGGCCTCGAAGTCCACCACCGCCTTCTGGGTCAGCGGGCGCACCTGCTCCGGCGTGCACACCACGATGAAGTCGTCGCCGCCGACGTGCCCGAGGAAGGCCGGGGGCAGGTCCACGTCGACCACCGCCCGGTGCAGCGAACGGGCCAGCGCCGCGATGAACTCGTCCCCGCGCAGGAAGCCGTACGCGTCGTTGACGCTCTTGAACCGGTCGATGTCGATGTGGCAGACCGCGTAGTCGGTGCCGCCGCGGGACCGGTCGTGGATCTCCCGGAGGATCCGGCTGTTGCCGGGCAGCCCGGTCAGCGGCGAGACCTCCCGGAACTCCTGGTTGCGGCGCAGCATGGAGCGGACCCGGGCCACCAGCTCGAGCGTGTCGAACGGCTTGACCAGGTAGTCGTCGGCACCGGCGGTCAGCCCGACCACCTTGTCGACGGTCATCCCGCGGGCGGTGAGCATGATGATCGGCATTGCGTTCATGATCGGGTCGGCCCGCAGCCGCCGGGTCAGCTCCAAGCCGTTCACCTGCGGCATCATCAGGTCCACGATGGCCAGGTCGGGCCGGTGCTGCTCGACCAGGGTGAGCGCCGTCTCGCCGTCGTTGGCGACCAGCACCTCGAACCCCTCCAGCCGCAGGTTCACCTCGACGAAGCGCGCGATGTCGGCGTCGTCGTCGACGACCAGGATCAGCTGTGGCCGCTCGGGCGCGTCGGTCACGGCAGCGCTTTCTTCGCCGTGTCCTCGCGGCTCTCGCTCCGCCCGATGCACCCGGTCACGGCGCCGGTGTGCTCTCGGCGACCCGGCGTAGCCGCCGGACCGCCTCGGCCGGGTCGTCCGCGCCGTAGACGGCGGTGCCGGCGACGAACGCGTCGGCACCGGCGGCCACCGCCCGCGCGATGCTCGCCTCGTCGATCCCGCCGTCCACCTCGATCCGCAGCTCGAGGTGGCCGCTATCGGCATGGGCCCGGACGGTGCGGACCTTCTCCAGCATCGCGGGCAGGAACTCCTGCCCGCCGAACCCCGCCTTGATCGTCATCACCAGCAGCACGTCGAAGTGCGGCAGGATCGAAAGGTACGGATCGATCGGCGTGTCCCGGTCGATGGCGAGCCCGGCCCGGGTGCCGGCGGCCCGCAGGTCCCGGGCGAGCCGCACCGGGTCCGCCGCCGCCTCGGCGTGGAAGCTCACGTTGTACGCGCCGGCCTGCGCATACCCCAGCGCCCAGCGCTGCGGCTCCTCGATCATCAGGTGGCAGTCGCAGGGCAGGCTGGTCGTCTTGAGCAGGCTCTCCACCACCGGCAGGCCGATGGTGAGGTTGGGCACGAAGTGGTTGTCCATCACGTCGACGTGCAGCCAGTCCGCCTCCTGCGCGACGGCCTGCGCCTCGTCGGCCAGACGGGCGAAGTCGGCGGCGAGGAGGCTGGGCGCGATGATCAGGCCACGGCGGTTCACCCGGTCAGTCTACGAACCGGCCGGACGCCCCGGGACCCGCGACTCCATCACGGTCCGCTACCCGCTGCGGCGCAGCACCGCAAGGAACATCGCGTCGGTGCCGTGCCGGTGCGGCCACAGCTGCACCGCCGGCGCGTCGCCGAGGCCCGGCATCCCCTCCGGCAGCAGCCGCCGGGCGTCGAGATGCTCCACATCGGACGCCGGCAGCCGGCGCAGGGCCGCCCGGGTCTCGGCCAGGTGCGGGGAGCAGGTGGCGTAGGCCACCACCCCGCCGGGGCGGACCACGCCCAGCGCCGCGGCGAGCAGCTCCCGTTGCAGGCTGGTCAGCGGCGGCAGGTCGGACGCCGTCCGGCGCCAGCGCGCCTCCGGGCGGCGGCGCAGCGCGCCGAGGCCGGTGCATGGCGCGTCGACCAGGACCCGGTCGAAGCCGCCGGCCGGTAGCCCGCTGGCGCGGCCGTCCGCGGTGTGCACCCGGACCGGCAGCCCCGCACAG
>DASSUC010000375.1:0-9046 GCA_035707405.1 Micromonosporaceae bacterium
GGATGTCCAGCAGCGCGAACACGAACGCGGCGCTGACCAGCTCGCTGACCCCGATCGCGCCGTCCCGCAGCCGCCACGCGCCGACGAGCAGCACCGCGAGCGTGCCGACGCTGGACAGCGAGTCCACGATCGGGTCGTAGAGGCCGCGGACCCGCCCCACCGCGACCAGCCGGTCGCGCAGCTGCGCCACCTTGGCGGCGAACCGCGCGGTCTCGTACGCCTCCCGGCCCATGGACTTGACCACCACGGCGCCGTCGAAGCTCTCGTGGGCGATCGCGGCGACCTCGGACCGCAGCTGGGCCACGTTGGCGTAGCTCGCCGCCACCTGGCGCGAGTAGATCAGGTAGAGCCCGAAGAGGGTGGGGAAGATGGCCAGGCCGATCAGGCCGAAGACCCAGTCGGTGACGAAGAGCGCGCCGAGCGCCGCAGCCAGCATCGCCACCGTGGCCAGGGCGAACGCCAGCGTGTTCGCGGGTAGCCAGGACGACTCGACATCGGAGCTGGCGTTGGAGAGCAGCGCGCCGGTGGGGTGCCGGTGGTGCCAGGCCACCGGCAGCTCCAGGTACCGGTGGGTGACCCGCCGACGGTAGCTGGCCTGCAGCCGCATGTGCATGTAGCCGGAGCCGAGCCGGCGGCCCACCATCCCGACGACCTTGAGCAGGCTCACCCCCACCAGGGCGGCGGCGGCGAGGGCGAGCAGGCCCGCGTCGGCCTCGCCCCGGTCCAGCGCCGGGGCCACCACCCGCGCCACGATCGTGCCCATGACGTACGCGCTGCCGACCGTCAGCACGCTGACGAGCACCGCGCCGGCCAGCGCGACCGCGAAAATGCGCGGCTCCTCCCGCACCGCCCGGACCATCAGGCGCAGCCCCTTGCGCAGCACGGCCCGCCTCGCGCTGTCGGCCACCGTCGCCTCCGTCCGTCCGGGTCCCGGCTGAGCAGAGGTTACCCGCGGACCAGGCGGATGTAATAACATCTACATTTCTCAATCAGCACCACGCCGGCCAGCTAAAGCAATTTCCATGGCACACAGCTGGCGCCCACACCATCGATAGACCGGACAGGTTAGATTGTCCGATCGGCGACACCATGCCGATTGAGGCATCTGAACATCGCTTACGGGCATCTGCGATCGTGAGACGTCCGATACAACCGGGCGCCAGCACTGGAGCTGGCTGCTCGAGGGAGGTTCACGACGTGACTAAACCCTTTACCCGGCGCATCCTGGCCGGGCTTACCGTTGTGGCCGTCTCCGGCGCGACGCTCGCGGCCGGCGCGAGCGGCAGCCAGGCCGACATAGTCAACGGCGGCTGGACCGCCTCCTGGGGCGCGGCACTGGTCCCGCCCAGCACCGGGGGCGTGTCCAACCGTGGCCTGACCAACGAGTCGATCCGGATGAGCGTACGTACGTCCGTGGCGGGTCAGGCGGTGCGCGTCAGGCTCAGCAACTCGTTCGGGGTGCAGGCCGCCAAGCTCGGCCACGCCACAGTCGCCCTGCCGAACACCAGCACTCCCGAGCGCTACGACGTCGACCCTGCCACCATCCACGAGCTGAAGTTCGCCGGCAGCCTGTCGGGGACCATCTTCCGCGGTGGTGACCTGCTCAGCGACCCGGTGCCGCTGGCCGTACCGGCGCTCACCGAGCTGATCGTCACCCTCTACCTGCCGGTCGCCACCGGCTCGGTGGCGTGGCACTGGCAGGCGCGCCAGAACACCTACGTCTACGCCGGTGACCAGACCATGAACGCCGAGGGCACCGGGTTCACCCTCACCACGACCAGCTGGTACCTGCTGGCCGGCGTCGATGTGCTCAACACCTCGGCGTACGGCTCCGTGGTCGTGCTCGGCGACTCGATCAGTGACGGCTACACGTCGACCTTCGGCGCGAACACGAGGTGGCCGGACTACCTTGCGGCGCGGATCGTCAACACCACGCCGTCCCTGCTGGACCCGGGCGTGATCAACCAGTCGATCTCGGGCAACAACACGGTCCGCGACAGCTCGATCGGTGCCAACGGCAAGAGCGCCATGTCGCGCCTTGACACCGACGTGTTCGGCCAGACCGGCGTGCGCTCGGCCATCGTCCAGCTCGGCACCAACGACGTGCTGAACGACGTGCCGGCCGCGGACATCATCGAGGGCCTGCACCAGATCGCCGTGCAGATGAAGGAGCGGGGCCTGCGCACGGTGGCGCTGACCATCGTGCCGTTCGAGGGCTGGACGACGTGGACCCCGGAGCGGGAGGCGGTCCGCCAGGAGGTCAACAACTGGCTGCGCAGCTCGACCGTCTTCGGCGAGGTGATCGACCTCGACACCGTCCTCGCCGACCCGGCCAGCCCGACCCGGATCCGGGCCGAGTACGACAGCGGGGACCACATCCACCCCAATGACGTCGGCGCGCAGGCGATGGCCGACGCGATCCCGCTGTGGCGGATCTGACCCACCGGATCTGACCCACCGGATCTGACCGGCACCCGGGCCCCGGAGCGCACACCGCGCCCGGGGCCCGGGTCTGGGGCCCCAGGTCTGGGCCCCAGGTCTCGGGCCCGCGTCCGGAGGTGCGGCCCGTGCCCGGGCACGGCGCACAGCGCGTAGGCTCCGGTCCCGTGCTCAGCGTCGACGACTACCGCCAGGCCGCGCGCGAGCGGCTGACCGCGCAGGCGTGGGACTACTTCGACGGCGGCAGCGGCACCGAACGCACGCTGGACGCCAACTGCCGGGCGTTCGACGAGGTCGTCCTGCGCCCCCGGGTGCTGGTCGACGTGTCGGACTGCCCCACCCGGACCACCGTGCTCAGCTGCGAGGTGGCGCTGCCGGTCGCGGTCGCGCCGACGGCGTACCACCGGATGGCCCATCCGGACGGCGAGGTGGCCACGGCGCGCGGCGCCGGCGCGGCCGGGGCCCTCTACGTGGTGAGCATGCTGGCCAGCCGCACCCTGGAGGAGATCGCGCAGGCGGCCACCGGCCCGCTCTGGCTCCAGCTCTACTGGCTGCGCCGGCGCGAGGTGCTGGCCGGCCTCGCCGAGCGGGCCGCCGCGGCCGGGTTCCGCGCGCTGGTGCTCACCGTCGACACCCCGCGCATCGGCCTGCGCCTGCGCGACCTGCGTAACAACTTCGTGCTCGACCCGGCGATCTCGGCGGCCAACCTGCCGCCCGAGATCATGGCCACGATGCACCAGCGCCGCACCGGCTCCTCGGCGCTGGCCCGGCACGCCGACGAGGCGTTCGACCCCTCCGTCACCTGGTCCGACCTCGCCTGGCTGCGCGAGGTCAGCCCGCTGCCGCTGCTGCTGAAGGGCATCGTCACGGCCGAGGACGCCAGCCGTGCGGTGGAGCACGGCGTTGCCGGCGTGATCGTGTCCAACCACGGCGGGCGCCAGCTGGACGGGGTCGCCGCCGCGCTGCATGCCCTGCCCGAGGTGGCCGACGCGGTCGGCGGCGCGTGCCCGGTGCTCTTCGACGGCGGGGTGCGCCGCGGCACCGACGTGTTCGCGGCGCTCGCGCTCGGGGCGCAGGCGGTGCTGGTCGGCCGGCCGGTGCTCTGGGCGCTCGCGGCGGCCGGCGGCGACGGCGTGGCGGACCTGCTCGGGCTGCTGCGCGACGAGCTGGCGCACACCATGGCACTGGCCGGACGGCCTACCCTGAGCGGCATCGACCGCAGCGCGGTCGCCGGCCGGGCCGGTCAGGTCCTGAAAGTACCCGCGTAGGAAGGCGGCAGCAGTGGTTGAGCTGGCACGGGAAGAGCTGCACGTCTCGGTCTGCGACCCGGTTGCGGCCTCGATGAACTTCCTCAACGAGATCGCCGGCCGCTTCCCCGACGCCATCTCGCTCGCCGCCGGGCGGCCGTACGAGGAGTTCTACACAGCCGAGGACGCCGGCCGCTACCTCGACGCCTACCTGGCGGAGCTGCGCCGGCGCGGGCTCACCGAGCAGCAGGTGCGCCGGCTGATGGTGCAGTACGGCCGGACCAACGGGATCATCCACACGGACATCGCCCGGCTGCTCGCCACCGACGAGGGCATCGACGTGCCGCCCGAGGCCATCGCGGTGACCGTCGGCTGCCAGGAGGCGATGGTCATCGTGCTGCGCGGGCTGTGCGCCGGGCCGGCCGACGTCATCCTCGCCGCGGAGCCGTGCTACGTCGGCATCACCGGCGCCGCGCGCCTGCTCGGCGTCGAGGTGGTCCCGGTGCGGGAGGACGACACCGGGCTCTCCGCCACCGCGGTGGCCGCCGCCGCCCAGGCGGTACGGGCCAGCGGCCGGCGCCCCCGCGCCCTCTACGTGGTGCCCAACTTCTCCAACCCGTCGGGCATCTCGCTGACCGTTGACGCCCGCCGCCAGCTGCTCGAGGTGGCCGCCGCCGAGGACCTGCTGCTGCTGGAGGACGACCCGTACGGCCTGTTCGGCCTCACCGACGAGGTGCGCCCGACGTTGAAGTCGCTGGACACCGGCTGCCGGGTGGTCTACCTCGGCTCGTTCGCCAAGTCGTGCTTCCCCGGCGCCCGGGTCGGGTTCATCGTGGCCGACCAGGTCGTGGTCGACTCCGCCGGGCAGCGCACGCTGCTCGCCACCGAGCTGTCCACGGTCAAGAGCATGCTCACCGTGAACACCTCGCCTATCAGCCAGGCGGTCATCGGCGGCATGCTGGTCTCCGCCGGGCACAGCCTGCGCGCCGCCAACCAGGAGAAGATCCTCTTCTACCGGCAGAGCCTGCGCAGCATGCTCGCGGCGCTGGAGCGCTACTTCCCCGAGCCCGGCCGCTCCCGCCAAAGGATCCGGTGGAACGTGCCCGAGGGCGGCTTCTTCGCCGTGGTGCAGGCGCCGGTGTGCGCGGACGAGAAGCTGCTCGAGCTCTCCGCCGCGGAGTACGGCGTGCTGTGGACCCCGATGAGCTTCTTCTACCTCGGCGAGGGCGGTGCCGGAGCGATCCGCCTGTCCTGCAGCTGGCTGGACCCGGGCCAGGTGGACGAGGGCGTGCGGCGGCTGGCCCGGCTGGTCGCCGACCACTCCTGACCGCCGGCCGCTCCTGACCGCCGGCCCCGGGGGGTTCGGGCGCCTATGAAATGCTTGGCGCCGACCCGGGCCATTATGCGACGGCTGCCGGGCATTCCGCGCCCCGGCCGGCCAATCATCGACGGACCGGGGCCAAAATATCTGACCGTACGCGAAAGCCGAAGTACTGTGTGCACTCCGGCGAAATGGAGATATCAGGTTCCAAGATCCAACCTTTGAGATCGATCACCCTTGTCGCTACGCTTCGGCAAAGTCGCCGAGGTGGCGGCGGTACGGATGGCGGCGCGCTAGCCGAGCCTCCATTTACGTCCGAGGTTCGGAGATGCACCACGTGGAAGACAGGCTGGACCCGCATTGGGTCGATGATGTGCTGCTTTTCGGGAATGATGACGACGTCTGTCTATGCGCGGACGAACCGCTGACCCGGCGGCAGCTGCGGGCGCTCGTCGCCGCGCGCCAGGACGACCTGGCAGCGGCCGGCCTGCGCCCGGGCGGCACCGTCGCGCTGTGCCTGCCGCCCTCGTTGGCCTTCGTCACCAGCCTGCTCGCCGCGTGGCGGGTGGGTGCCCAGGCCACCCTACTCGACTACCGGCTGACCCCATTCGAGGTTGACAGGGCACTGGAGCGGGTCGGCGCCCAGCTGGTCGTGGCGCCCGCCAGCCCGGTCAACGGCCGGCTGCGCGCCTTCTTCGACGTCGACCCGCAGGTCGTGCCCCGCACCGGCGCCCCGGCCGGGTCACCGCACGCGGTGATCCAGCTCAGCTCCGGGTCGACCGGCCCCTCCAAGGTCATCGGCCGGACCGCGGCCAACCTCGCCGAGGAGGTCCACCGCTACGTGCAGATCCCAGGCGTGCCGCGGGCCGGGGAACGCATCGTGGTGCTGGCGTCAATGGTCCACGTGCTCGGTCTCGTCGGCGGCCTGCTCTACGGGCTGCACGCAGGGGTACGACTGGACATCCCCGAACGGGCCACCGCGGACAGCATCTTCGGCGCGGTCGCCCGCAGCGACGCACCCGCTACGCTCCTGGGCGTGCCGTTCCACATCGAGGTGCTGGCATCGGTGGCCGAGCCGCCCCGCCTGCCCCAGCTGGCCGGGATGACCACCGGCGGGGAGCTGGTCCGGGCCGAGGTGCGCAGCGCCTTCACCGAGCGGTACGGCGTGCGGCTCGGCAACATGTACGGCATGACCGAGGTCGGGGTGATCGCCACCGACCTGTTCGGCGAGCACCGTCCGGCCGTGCTGCCAGCGCCCGGGCTGCGCGTTCGCGAGTCAGGCGGCGAGCTGCTCGTCAGCGCGCCCGCGTCGCCGTACGTGGGCCTGTCCGACCCGACCCGGTGGGGCGACGGCTGGCTGCACACCCGGGACGCGGGGACCGTCGACCCGGCCACCGGCCTGGTCACCGTGCTCGGCCGGCTCGACTCGCAGGTGTCGGTGGGCGGGCTCAAGGTGGACCTGACCGAGGTCGAGCACACCCTCGCCGCCCTGCCGGGCGTGGCCAACGCGGTGGTCGTGTTCGACGGGGGGATCGAGGCGTACGTGGTGCTGCACGACCGGGCCGCCGCCGCGCAGGTGGACGAGGCGCTGGCCACGCAGCTCGCCGCGTACAAGCGGCCGCGGGTGGTGCATGTCGTGGACGAGCTGCCCCGCACCGCCACCGGCAAGCTGGTCCGCGACCGCGCGGCGCTGCGGGCCGCCGAGCCGGAGCGGTCCGGCGGGGCCAGTCCGGCAGACGGGGCCAGCGCCGACGAGGCCAGCGCGGCCGACGAGGCCAAACCCGCTGACGAGCACCGGGAGCGGGCGCGGTGACCGGCCACCGGCTACCGCGGCGACCGGATACCGTCCCCGTGTCCGCGTCCGGTGGAGGCCGCCCCACGCCCGGGCACCTGCCAAGGAGGGAAGTCCATCCATGACCAGTGAGATTCGCCAGTTCGTCATCGACTCGTTGCGGGACATGAACTACGACGTCAGCGGAGTGGACGACGACACGACGCTCGGGCCGGCAGGTGCCGACCTGGAGTCCCTCGCGCTCGCCGAGCTCGCGGTGCGGGTCGAGGACCGGTTCGGGGTGGCCTTCAGCGAGGAGGAGGCCGAGGAGCTGGCCGGGATGACGGTCGGGGAGTTCTGCGCGGCGGTGGCCGAGCGCATGGGCGGCTCGGGCACCGGCGAGGCGGACCTCATGGCCAGGACCACGGGCGACTAGATGGCCACGGCACCCGACCGCGGGGAGGTGGTCGCCATGCTCGCCACGCTCGGCAACCGGACCGTGGAGCAGGTGCACGAGCGGATCGACTCACTGGAGCAGGTGTGGCTGGTGCACCAGGTGGAGCAGCGCTACGGAGTGTCGCTGGACCTCAGCGACGACCAGCTGGAGCGGATGAGCACCGTCTCCGGCGCGGTGGAGGTGCTGCGCCAGGCGGTGCCGCAGACGGCACGCGAGGCGGCACATGACTGAGAGCGGCATATGACTGACAACCGAGCAGGCCAGGTCGAGGCCGCCGTGGTGTCCGGCATGGCGGCGCTGAGCGCCTTCGGGCGGGGGGTGGACCCGCTGTTCTCGGCCGCCCTGGCCGGGCGGGCGGCGTTCCAGCCGGTGCGCCGCTTCGACGTCAGCGCCCGCCGGGTGGACGTCGCGGCCACCCTGCCCGGCTCGCCGGTGCTCCTCGACGAGCTGGTCGGCGCGGTGGACGAGGCGTGCGACGCGGCCGAGCTGAGCCCCGCCGACCGGGCCGGCTGCCCGCTGTTCCTGGCCGTGCACGGGGACCCGGCGCTGGCCCGGGCCCCGGCCGCGGAGAAGGGCGGGCTGGGCGCCGACTCGCTCGCCGCCGCGGTGACCGCCAAGTGCGGCCTGTCCGGCAGCGTGCGGGCGTACACCTCGGCCTGCGTGGCCGCGAGCACCGCGGTGGCCGACGCCGCCGCGCTGGTCGCCCGGGGCCGGCTGCCGCGGGTCGCGGTGGCCGCCGGCTACCTGGTCGAGCCCGACCAGTTCGCGCTCTTCGACGCGGGCCGGGCGATGGCCCAGGACGGGCAGGTCCGGCCGTTCAGCGCGCACCGCACCGGCCTGCTGCTCGGCGACGGGGTCGCCGCCATCGTGGTGGAGGCGCGCTCCGCGGCCCGCCGCCGCGGGGCGCCGGTGCTGGCCCGGCTGGCCGGCTGGGGGCGGGCGGGCGACGCGTACCACGTCTGCCAGCCGCGGCCGGACGGCGCCGGCCTGGCCCGCGCGATCGGCGCCGCGCTCGAGCGCGGCGGCGCCACCCCGGCCGACATCGGGTACGTCAACGCGCACGGCTCGGGCACCCCGCAGAGCGACCGGGCCGAGGCCGCCGCGCTGCACCGGGCCCTCGGCGGGTACGCCGAGCAGGCTCCGGTCAGCTCGAGCAAGTCCGTGCACGGCCAGGCGCTGGAGGCCTCCGGCCTGCTCGAGCTGGTCATCACAGTGCTCGCGGTACGCCACGGCCGGCTGCCGGTCAACGCCGGCTTCCTCGCCCCGGACCCCGAGTGCCGGCTCGACGTGGTCGTGGACGGCCCGCGCACCGCAACCCCCGAGTACGCGCTCAGCCTGAACGCCGCTTTCGGCGGGGCGAACACCGCGCTGCTGGTAGGTGCCCCATGACCGCGCCGGCGTTCACCCCGCCCCCCTCGGCCGCCCAGCCGCTGGCCGAGCGGGCCGTCGCCGACGGGCTGGCGGTGCTCGCCGAGGGGTGCTGGCCCCAGTCGCCGTACGACGACCGCCCGCCCGGGCTGCCCGGGTTCATCGAGTCCACGTTCAGCCCGCTGGTCGCCGAGGCGGCCGAGCGGTGCCTGCGCGCGCACTACGGCGAGCCGCCGGCCGACCCGACGCGCGGCGAGCGTACGGCGATCGTCCTGCTCAGCCCACTTGGGGACGTGTCCGGCGCGGTCCGGGTGGCCCGGGCGGTGGACGAGGGCACCCGGGTGACCCCGCTGCTGTTCTTCCAGTCCGTGCCGAACGCGGTCGCCGGCTACCTGGCCGCGCGCTGGGGCCTGGCCGGGCCGGTCGTGTGCCTGTCCGCGGCC
>DASSUC010000376.1:0-9617 GCA_035707405.1 Micromonosporaceae bacterium
CTGCACGAGCAGGGTACGGATCTCGTCGGGCAGCGGGCCGAGCCGGTCGCGGAACAGGTACGCCGCGTCCAGCACCTCCCCGAGCACGTCGTGCTGGCGCTGCCGCCACGCCTCGTTGCCCACCCGCACCGGCCGGCTGCCGGCGAACCCGGCCAGGTGGTCCAGGCTGCGCTCGGTGAGGTCCCGCTCCCCCTCGATGCCGTACATGATCGGCACCGAATCGCCGTCGCCGAGCTGCCCGGTCGCCGCGGCGACCCAGCCGAACAGGGCCTGCGCCTCGTCCGGGCAGGCGGCCACCCACAGCGCGCGCATGGTGAGCGTGAAGTCGCGCAGCCACGCGTACCGGTAGTCGTAGTTGCGCTCCCCGCCCAGCTGCTCCGGCAGCGACGTGGTGGGCGCCGCGACCACCGCGCCGCTGGGCCTATAGGTCAGGCCCTGCACCACCAGGGCACTGTGCCGGACCAGGTCGGTGCGCCAGCCGTCGTACGCGCGGTGCAGGTCGGCCCAGGAACGCCAGGCGGCGACGGTGTCGTCGAGCGCCCGGCGCGGGTCGAGGGACGCCGGGCCGCCGGCCGCGTAGGCGGGGGCAAACCCGAGGCTCCAGGCGTACGCCTCGCCGGCCGCCACGGTCATCTCGGCGGTGGCGACGCCCCTGGCCATAGCCAGCGGCAGCGGTCCGGCGAGCCGCAGCGCGGCCGGCCCACCGGTGGCGAGCACGCCTGCGTCGACCGCCGCCATCCGGGGCGTGACCCGGCCGTACTCCATCCTGGGCGCCCACTCCATCCGCACCGGTACGGTGCCCGCGACGCCCTCCACGCACCGCAGCAGCACCTGCGGCGCGGCCACGCCGAGGTCGTGGCCTTTCGTGGACGGCGCCTGGGCCAGCGCGTCGGTGACCGCGACGGCGCCGCCCGCGGTGTGGAAGACCGTGCGCAGCACCAGCGTCCCGGCCAGGTACTCCCGCCGCACCCGGAACGGGACCGTGGGGCGGATCGACCAGTGGCCGGCCCGCTCGTCGAGCAGCCGCGCAAAGACCGACGCCGCGTCGAACCGCCCCGGGCACCACCAGTCCACCGAGCCGTCCCGGCTCACCAGGGCGGCCGACCGGCAGTCGGAGAGGAACCCGTAGTCGGCGATCGAGTCGTCCATCCTCGGGCTGTTCCCGGCGGACCGGGTGCGGAAACGCGCTCCACAGTGGAGGCTCGAGCGCACTGTCCCGAAGCTGACCGCCAGGGAAGGTCAACCGGACGGGCCGGTCGGGCGTCGTAGTGCCACTCGTACCAGTGGAAGGAGACCGTCATGAGGCGGCTTCTCATCGCGTCCGTCATCGTGGCGCTCTGGGCCGCCGGCTGCGGCCGGGCCCAGCCCCCGCAACCGCCCGCCCTACCCGCCGCCTCCGCAGGCACCGCCGCGCCGGCCGGCACCGCGCCGGCGGCCAGCACGCCCGGCGGCCCGGCTCCGGGTGGCTCGGCTCCGGCCGCGGCCGCGTCGACGCGGGCCGGCGACGCCTACCGCGTCACCTACGGCTGGGGCGTGCCCAGCACCCCCCGCACGGTGACGAACCGGGTCGCCGTGCCGATCGCCCCGCCGCCGGCCATCCCGCTGCCTTACCTGGTTGAGATCCGCACCGGCGACCATGGAAACGAGCAACCCGGGTACGTCCGGATCACGTTCACCTTCGCGGGCGCCTATCCGAGCTACCAGATCTCCTACGTCCCGCAGCTGCTCGGCGAGGGCTCCGGCGCTCCGGTCCCGCTGGCCGGCAACTCGGTGCTGCGGATCCAGTTCACCCCTGCCCAGGCGCATGACAACGCCGGGGCCAGCACTGTCCAGTTCGCCGCCGACCGGCAGGTCAACCTGCGCAACCTGCGCGGCTACGCCCCGGCCGGGGACTTCGAGGGGTACCTGACCTACGGCCTGGGCATCCAGGTGGCCGCCGGCAGCGACCAGGTCCTGCCGGTCCGCGTCGGCCAGCTGAGCCGGCCGGACGCCCAGGGCCAGCTGCGCTACGTGGTCGCGGTGGACGTGCGCGTCGGGTGAACCCGTGGATGTCGGGGAGCCAGGGAAATGTGCGCGAGGCGCGTCTCCGTCATCTGCATGATGCGCCCGGCCGGGATTGCACGGATCGTGCCAACTATGGGTGTCTCGGTTCTGGTGCTCGACGACCATGCAGTGTTCGCTGACGCCCTCCAGGCACGCCTGTCCCGCGAGCCCGACCTCGGCCCGGTGCTGGTGGCGTACAGCGCGGCGCAGGCCCGGGCGGTGGCGGCCCGGGCCCGGCCCGCGGTGGCGGTGCTCGACCTGTCCCTTGACGACGGCGGGAGCGGGCTGGACGTGGCGGTGGCCCTGCGCGAGACCTCCCCCGACACCCGGGTGGTGATCCTCACCGGCGTCGAGTCGGTCGAGGACGTGGTGACCGGGCTGGTCCACGGCGTCCGCGCCTGGCTGCCCAAGACCATCGACACCGACCACCTGGTACGGGTCATCCGCGGGGTCTGCGCCGGCGAGGCCTGGCTCGCGCCGGACCTGCTCGGAAAGGTGCTCACCGACCTGGTCGCGCACGCGGCACCGCGACCGGACCCGCTGGATGGGTTGACCTCCCGCGAGCGCGAGGTGCTCCAGCACATGGTGAACGGGCTGACCCGGGCCGAGATAGCGCAGCGCCTGCACCTGTCGGTGCACACGGTGCGCACCCACACCCAGAACCTGCTCACCAAGCTCGGCGCCCACTCGTCGCTCGAGTCGGTGGCGCTCGCCCTCCGCAACGGCCTGCGGGTCTCCCCGGACTAGCGACCTCCCCTCGCGCCACCCGTAGAGCATGCAGCGTGTCTTGGCATGATCTAGCCTGGGAGAGGTGCGGGTAGGCGAGGTTCGAGACGCCGTCGTAGCTCATATTCGAGCGATGCATCCTGACCCGGCTGAGACTTTGGTCCGTTGCGAGCTTGGGCTATGCCTGGGGGAGACCCGGGTCGACGTGGCAGCTGTCAACGGCATCATCTCAGGATGGGAGATAAAGAGTCCGCAGGACAGTCTGGACCGCCTGCCAAGGCAGGTGCTGATCTATAGCCGCGTCTTGGACCACGCAATGGTTGTCACGGCCGGAAAGCATGCGCGCAAGGTAACCGGCCTGGTGCCTGAGTGGTGGGGACTCTTCCTGGTTGATCGTGCCCCCAGCGGCGAGCCTCGTCTCAGCTACGAGCGACCGTCGCAACAGAATGAATGTGTCGACGCGTTCGCTGTTGCACAGCTCCTATGGCGTGACGAGGCATACGACACGCTGAGACGGCGTGGTCTGCACGCCGGTCTCGCCAGGGCCACCCGATGGCGCCTCTGGCAGGTGCTGGCGGAAGAGCTGTCATTAAGTGATCTCAAAGGCGAAGTGCGACACCGGCTTAAGGCTCGCCAAGCGTGGTGATGCGCCGGACGACGAAATCCAAATGATGGGTCGTGCCGATCTGCCGCCAGGTCGTCGCATTACCAGGGCCGTGGCGCCGAGGATGCGCGATCCGCGCGTCGGCCGCGCCCAACGCGGCACCGACGAAACGGGGGTCGCGAGAGATCCTCTCACAGACATCATAGAACTGTTGGTTGCCGGCGGGGTCGTTACGGCGGCCTTTCAGTATGAGCCACTGGTCGGCAGTCGTATATCGCAACTGCGGGGCCGGCGAGAAAGACACACTCGTTGTTGAGACCGAAGGATGCGCGACGGCGTAGTCGCCGTAGCCCGGAGACCGCGCCAGGCGGCGGCGGTTGCGAACGTGTGCCCACATGTCCGCGTCGAAACGTGACCGCTCACCGATCACCCACGGATCATATGCGCTAAGGTCGATGGGGAAGGCGCCGCTAGCGACCGTCACGCTGCGCCAGTCCACTATGTCATCGAGATCTCTCAGCAAGCTACCCATGACTCGGGCGGCACCGCGCGCCGCAATCTCGCTGTCGACCACAGCTGCATCGAGAACCAGGTCAGCGTCGCTCTTCTCCAGCCGGCAGGCACGAAAGAACTCACTGAACGCGTCCTGAAGATCGTCTGGGTCAGCGTCTATGTCCTCGCCCACGAGACGGACACACACGCCCCGCCCGGCTTCCTCGCTCAGCCGCCGCACGTCATTTCTCGCAAGCTCTGGGTCGTCCAGCCGCAAGACCGGAACGGCCCGGATGTTCCATTCTTCGGCACCGCGGCAGAGGGCATAGGTGGCCCCGTGCCCGCCTAGGTCCATGCCCAGGTCAAGATGGACGGAGTCAAGAAACGCGTCTTGCCCGCCCCAGACGTTACCAAGCTTAGCCGCGCACTTGTTAATGTTCTCGCGTATGACTTTAGGATCGTCCCGGTCGCTTGGGGGGTTGGCCTCGATCAACGGCACTATGTATTCGCGAGTCACCGGGGCAACTTCGCCCAGTGCGTTAAATTCCCCTTGTCTCCCCTTGAGGATAGGGAGGTAACGCGGCACCTCAGACACAACACTCCAACTCACCGGGTGAGATCTCGGTCGTCCTCCGGAAGGAGGAGGATGTCGGTAGGCGACAAGTCGGCCGCCAGCCGGCGCGTGGGGCCTAGCCGGACCGGTCCAGCTGGGTCCAGGTAGCGGTCTTGGTCAGCCTCCGGTGTCCTCCGAACAGCTTCCTGCAGCCCTGGAAAGCCGTCGAAGATGTTTCGTACGGCCTGGGCAACAGCGCGGTTGACCGCCGCTGAAACGATGCGCGCGATAGCCGGATAGTCTGGTTGCGTCCCCAATCCGGCCGGCTGGCCGCGGCCGAGCTCCAGGTCCAGACGCTCCAATGCCCACCGCCGCAGGAGGACCGATGGCGGTACGTCCAGGCGTGCTGCGAGCACCCGTAGTTCTTCAAGCCGGTCGACCGGGATCCGGACGGTGTAGACCTGAGTCGCCTCGGATCCCTGCCGCCGGGCTCGCTGGCCGCGCAGCGGCGCCTGCTCCCCTCGTTCCTCCGCATCCGCGCGCGACTCAGCCTCCTCTGCCTCCTGGGCAAGGATGGCAGCGATGTTCTCCTTCATGACTCCCCATCTCTGTACCGCTTCTCCTCCGATACCTTCGCCTTCCACGCCGAGGCTCCCCACCACCGTGTGCCCGGTGGTACATCTTTCGGCGCGACGATCACTGACACAAGAAACCCTGCCGACCGGGACCAGCCGGTCACCTTCACGGTCCTACCCGTGCGGCTGCCTGCTGACCTAACCCATCGGTAGGGGTCCTGGCACGCTTCGGTTGCCCACTCGATGTGCACGTTCTGCTCGGATGTCCCCTTACGCTCGGATCGCCTTCCGGGATCATGGTCACCCACTTCTGACCAGTCGACTTCGAGGAAGAGCATGTCCTCGTAGCGAAGGCCGTCGTAGTCGTCCTCACCTGCCGGCACGGCAGCATCGTAACACGCGGTATTACCACTCCAGAGCCGTAATACGTACTGCTCCGGCTCGGTGGACCGGGCAAGTGACGATGTCGGAAGCTCACCAAGGCGCCCCGTAGCTGGCCGACCAGCACGCTGCTCCTACTAGTGCGATCGGCGTAGGGTACCTACGTTAACCAATCGTTCACATCGGCGTCACGCGCTGTCAGCGTTGTCGCCAGGGACGGGACCCGGGATCCGCCCCACCGGCAGTCCCGGGATGTGCGCCGCCGGCCACGCTCCTCTTCCTTGGTTCCGCAGCAGCCTGACCACCGGAGTGAGCCATGGAGAACGTGCCCGCTGAGATCGAAGTCCTACCCGACGGTACGGTGACCGCCGCCTACCAGCCGTCCACCGTCTCGCCGAACGGCAACGGCCACGGCAACGGCCACTCAGGCAACGGCCACCGGCCGCGGCAGACCGTGAGCGTGGTCGTGCCGGCCCGCAACGAACAGCGCAACATCGCCTGGGTGCTGCGGCGCCTGCCGCCGCTCGTCAACGAGGTCATCCTCGTGGACGGGCACTCGACGGACCAGACCGTCGCCATCGCCCGCACGGTGTGCCCGGACATCAAGGTCGTCACCGAGAACGGCAGCGGCAAGGGCGCCGCGCTGCGTGCCGGCTTCGCCGCCGCGACCTGCGACATCATCGTGATGATCGACGCCGACGGCAGCATGGACCCGGCCGAGCTGCACCGTTTCGTCACGCCGCTGATGAACGGCTACGACTTCGTCAAGGGCTCGCGGTTCCTGCGCGGCGGCGGCTCTACCGACCTGACCCCGCTGCGGTGGCTCGGCAACCACGCGCTGACCCGGATGACGAACACCCTGTTCCTGATCCGCTTCACCGACCTGTGCTACGGCTACTGCTCGTTCCGCCGGGAGTGCCTGCCCGCGCTGGCGCTCACCGCGCACGGCTTCGAGATCGAGACCGAGCTGGCCGTGCATGCGGTAAAGGCCAACCTGCGCATCGCCGAGGTGCCGAGCCGGGAGCTGCCCCGCCGGTGGGGCATGTCCAACCTGCACGCGTTCCGGGACGGCCAGCGGGTGCTGCGTACCCTCGTCCGGGAGCGGGTGTCGCGGCGGCCGCGCCCGGTCGTGGACCCGATCGACCAGCGCGCGCTGCGCAGCTGGCACGCGGTGGCCGAGCTGCTTCCCGCGCCGGTCCAGCCGCAGCCACAGGGCGTCGGGACAGTGCTGTGACCACCCGACGCCGCCTCGTACGGGCCGGCCGGGGACCGGCGCACCTGCTGGTCCTCGGCCTGCTCGCCGGCCTGCTGGTCGGGCCGGTCGCGACCGCGCAGCCGGCCTTCGCCGTCGAGGACATCGGCTACGCCGGGCCGGCCACCACCGGGGACGGCTCCGCGGCCACCGGCGAGAAGCCGCAGAGCAAGCTGTGGTGGAACGACGGCTCGTGGTGGTCGGTGCTGTTCCACACGGGCAGCCAGACCCACCGCATCTTCCGGCTGGACCTCGCCACGCAGCGCTGGGTGGACACCGGCACCATGGTCGACAACCGGCCCAAGACCCGGTCCGACGCGCTGTGGGACGGCACCCGGCTCTACGTCGCCTCGCACTGGCGGGCCAGCTCCGCCTCTGCCGTCGTGCCCGGCAACCCGACCCGGCTCTACCGGTTCTCGTACGACCCGGTCACCGACGTCTATACCCGCGACACCGGCTTCCCCGTGCTGATAAACGGCGTCTCGGCCGAGGCGCTGACCCTGGACAAGGACTCCACCGGGGTGCTCTGGGCCACCTGGACCCAGGGCATCGGCGTCTACGTGAACAACACCACCGGCGACGACATGGTGTGGGGGACCCCGTTCGTACTCCCGGTCGACGGGGCGGACGACCTCTACGCCGACGACATCTCCGCGGTGGTCTCGTTCACCGGCAAGATCGGCGTGATGTGGAGCAACCAGACCGACTCAGCCATGTACTTCGCGGTCCACACCGACGGCGCACCGCGGGACACCTGGGAGGCGACCCGCACGGCGATCCAGGGTCCGAACAGCGCCGACGACCACATCAACCTCAAGTCGCTGCAGGCCGACCCCTCCGGGCGGGTCTTCGCCGCGGTCAAGACCGGCCTGGACGACGCGGGCGCCAGCACGTCCGCGCCGCTCATCCTGCTGCTCGCCCGCGACCCGGTGACCGGCGACTGGGACAGCGCCCCGTTCGGCCGGATCAGCGACTGCCACACCCGGCCGATCGTCGTGCTCGACTCCGAGCACCAGATGCTCCACGTCTTCGCGACCGCGCCGAACAGCGGGTGCCCCTACTCCGGAGTGCCCGGGACGATCTTCATGAAGAGCTCGCCCATGGACGACATCTCCTTCCCGCTCGGGCGGGGGACGCCGTTCATCAGCGACGGCGGGTCGCCGAACCTCAACAACGCCACGTCGACCAAGCAGAGCGTCACCAGCGCCACCGGCCTGGTGGTCATGGCGAGCAACGACACCACCCAGCGGTACTGGCACGCGTACCTCGAGCTGACACCGTGACCCCGCTGGCGGGGCTCGCCGTGTCGACCCCGGCACCGGCCCAGGCCTGGCGCGAGGTGCTCGGCAGCGCCCGCCGCGCGCTGCCCACCCAGACGCCGGCCTGGCTCGGGTGCGTCTGCGCGGTCGACGGCTACGAGGACGCGTCGCGCCTCTACCAGACCGCCGACGGCCGGCGGCTGGTCCTGCCGCTGGTACGCCGCCGGGCCGTGCCGCCGCTCGGGATCCAGGCCGGCCTGCCGGTCGGGTGGGGACCGGGCGGCCTGCTCAGCGACGACGGCCCGGTGCGCGCCGAGGACGTACGCATGGTCGTCGAGGACCTCACCCGGCGGCGGAGCCTCGCCACCACCCTGCTGCGCCCCGACCCGGCCGCGGCGGCCGTGTGGGAGGCGGGGATGCCGCCCGGAGTACGCCGCAGGCCGTCCATGACGCAGACCGTCCCGCTGGACGGCGGCTTCGACCAGGTCTGGCGTACCCTGTTCCGCCCGGACACCCGCACCCGGGTCCGCCGGGCGGAGCGGGCCGGTGTGGTGGTCGAGCGGGACGACACCGGCCGGCTGGTGCCCGTCTTCCACGAGCTCTACGCCAGCTCGGTGGTGCGGTGGGCCGGGCGGGACGGCCGCCCGCTGGCGCTCGCCCGCTGGCAGGCCGCCCGGCGCGAGCCTGAGCGGAAGCTGCGGACGGTCGCCGCCGCGCTGGGCACCGGCTGCCGGATCTACGCGGCGTTCCACGCCGGCCAACCGGTCGCCGCCATCGTCGTGCTCCTCGGCTCCGGCACAGCCGCCTACTGGCGCGGCGCCATGCGGGCGGAGCTGGCCGGGCCGACCTGCGCCAACTACCTGCTGCACCGGACCGCGATCGAGGACGCGGCGCAGGCCGGCTGCACCTGCTACCTCATGGGCGAGTCCGACCCCGGCTCCCCGCTGGCGCTCTTCAAGAGCCGCTTCGGCGCGGTGAGCCAGCACCTGGCCAGCTACCGGATCGAGCCGGTGCCGTTCGGTGCGCTGGCGAGCCGGGCCCGCAGCGGCGTGCGCCGGCTCCTCCGGCTCGGGCGGGTCCGGGGGTAGCCGTGTCCGGCACACCGCCCCGGCCGCCCCGGTGGCCGCCCGCCCCGCGACGGCGCCAGCGGCGCCGGCGCCGGGCCGCCTCGCTCACGCTCGGCGTGGCCGTGCTGCTGATCACCTCCGGCCTGCTGCTCGCCCTCGCCCCGGCCCAGCCGCAGCAGGGCCCCGACCGGCCAGCCACCGGCGGCTTCGACTGGACCACCCGGCGGCCGCCGCGGCCAAACCCCGACCTGCTGGCCGTCGGGGTCACCCATGGGCAGTACTCGGTCGACGACTGGGGGGACGACGACGCCCGGGCCTCGGCCATGCGCGTGCTCGGGGCCACCGCGACGTACCAGAACCAGCACATCTTCGGGTGGGGGGCGCTGAACCCGCAGCCCCGCCCCGGGGTGTACGAGTGGACCTCGCTGGACCGCCGGATGCGGCTGGTCCGGTCCACCGGCGGCACCCCGGTCATCACCCTGTGCTGCGCACCGGACTGGATGAAGGGCGGCCGGCCCGGGGAAACGGACTGGACCCGGCTGCACGCCGCGCCGCGGCCGGAGCACTACCGCGACTTCGCCCAGCTCGCCGTGGCGGTGGCCAAGCGCTACCCGCAGGTGCGCCACTTCCTGGTGTGGAACGAGATGAAGGGCTTCTGGGACAAC
>DASSUC010000377.1:0-7680 GCA_035707405.1 Micromonosporaceae bacterium
CGGCGCCGCCACGCTGGCCTACGCCTCGCTCATCGAGCGGAACCTGTTCACGCTGCGCCGGTACGACGTACCCGTGCTCGCGCCGGACGCCGAGCCGCTGCGGGTCCTGCACCTGTCGGACCTGCACATGACCCCCGGCCGCCGGCGCCTGCAGGAGTGGGTGGCGGCCCTCGCCTCGCTCGACCCGGACCTGGTGCTGGTGACCGGCGACAACCTGGCCCACCCGCAGGCCGTGCCGGCGGTGCTGCGCGCCCTGTCGCCGCTGCTGGCCTACCCCGGCGGGTTCGTGTTCGGCTCCAACGACTATCACGGCCCGGTCTGGAAGAACCCGTTCAGCTACTTCAACCCCCGGCGCGAGCACGTCTTCGGGGTGGCGCTGCCGTGGCAGGAGCTGCGCGACGCGTTCCTCGACGCCGGCTGGGCCGACCTGAACAACGCGCGTGCCACGGTGAAGGCGGGCGGCCGGCGGGTCGAGCTGGTGGGGGTGGACGACCCGCACATCGAGCGGGACCGCTACCCGGCTGGTCCCGCCTCGCCCGACGCCGAGGTGACGATCGGGCTGACCCACTCGCCCGAGCCGCGGGTCCTGGACGCCATGGCGGCCGACGGCTTCACCCTGCTGCTCGCCGGCCACACCCACGGCGGCCAGGTACGGGTGCCGTTCGCCGGCGCGCTCGTCACCAACTGCGGGCTCGACCGCCGGATGGCCAGCGGCCTGCACCGCTGGCCGGGCTCGCCCTCATGGCTGCACGTCTCGGCCGGCCTCGGCACCCACCCGACCGCGCCGGTGCGGTTCGCCTGCCCACCGGAGGCGTCGGTGCTCACGCTGATCCCCCGCTGATGCCGGGGGTACTCGGTTTGCGCCCTCGCGGCGGTGGGCTACTATGGCTCGGCACGCACGGGGTGTAGCGCAGCTTGGTAGCGCGCTTCGTTCGGGACGAAGAGGTCGTCGGTTCAAATCCGGCCACCCCGACAGAGAGAACACCCTGACCAGCAGTAATGTTGATCAGGGTGTTCATATTTGTCTATGGAACTTGAATCTTCCCCCGAAACCCCAGAAACCTGGGTCGGCAATCAAATTACTCATCGGTGGGCATCGCTGCTCAGCAGGCTCGGTCGCTTGCATAGACCAGATCCTGGCCCATCGGCCCCCAATACATCGATGCTGTCGACCAGCGAAGCGAGACTACCGGGACGATCCGACGTGCCCGGCGTTGCCGTCGAGGTCACCGACTTCGGGGTTGCCCAGGTCGATCGCGGCAGAGTGGGTGATGACCAGGTACACCAGTTCGGTCGTGGCGTGCTGACGGATCGCGTGGGACAGCTTGGGCTCGGCATCAGCGGTAGCGCGTCCGAGCCGAAGGTGGTCGAGGTACCGGCGGGTCAACCTGGCGCGGCCTTCCAGCAGCCACAGGTTGGATGGGGTGTGTTCGTCCTCAAGCTGACGTGCCTGATCCGGTGACGGCTTCTCCACCAGGTCGTCGATGACAAGTTCGGTGCCGATGCGGCGAGCGACGATGACGCCGCGCCGAGCTGCCTCGGCCACTTTGTAGGGCCGCACCAGCACAGCGCTGCGCCCAGGCGGGACGGCCGCGAGGGCGAGGCTGGGGTTGTCGTGGGGGTAGAGGTTGTCGGCGAACGCGACGAACAGGTCCCCATCGCAGCGCAGATGATCGGCACCGTTGAGGACGGACGTGACATCGGCGTACGGGCCGCGTTGTGGGATGAACCGCAAGTCGAGGCGCTCGTGCAGGGGCAGGTCGGTGCTCGGCAACCGGGCAGCGCGCTGGTAAGCCTCCACACCGCGCCGGCCAAAGGTCATCCTGGCCCAGCTGACGAACGGCTCATAGAACGAGTGGTAGACCACGACCACCCGGACCGGTGCCAGGGCCGCCAGCTCGTCGAACAGATGCAGGATGCCCGGTCGTCCGGCGACGGGATGGAACTCCTTCGGGATGTGCCGCGCCCACGGCGCGACCCGGGTACCGAGGCCGCCGGCGCACACGACAACATGGGTGATCGGCGGCGTGTTCACGGTGATGTCGACCCGACGGGATCGGCTGCCGTTGCTACGGTCGGTAGGTGCCGTTGAATGTGCGGGTCACCGCGATCGTGATCGAGGATGACCAGATTCTGCTGCTGGACCAGGACACGGAAGGCGACCGGTCGTGGTCGCTGCCCGGTGGGAAGGTGGAGCCTGGCGAGACGATCCAGGAGGCCCTGGAACGTGAGGTCCGCGAGGAGACCGGATTGGAGATCCGGGTCGGTGACCTGCTGTACGTGTGCGATGTGGTGGAGGCGCACGTCGTTCACCTCACGTTTCGGTGTCTCCGGGTCGGCGGCACGCTCGGCGCGGTCACGGCCGGGGTGGACACGCGGCCGATCCGCGGGGTGGAGTTCGTCAAGCTGGACGACCTGCCGTCGCTGGGGTTCAGCGAGCGGTTCATGGAGTTGGCGCGCATGGGTTGGCCGAATGCCGGTTCATACGTCGGCGCCAAGAGCAACATCGGCCTGTAGCGCGTCCACGACCGCGGCGTCGAGGTCGGCCAGCGGCCTGCTGCGATCGGCCAGGCTGTCGATCCAAGAGTTCAACATCGCGGCGAGTTGCCCCACCGTTGGGCCGGTGAGCGGTGCAGCCGTGTTTCGTATCAGGCGGATGCCGATGCCGCGGGAGGCGCCAAGCAGGTGTCGTGACCGCAGGCGGCTGACCTCGTCGACAGAGGCGGGCGTGTTCCATGCTGCTCCGTGGATCCATCGCTCGACCGGCTGCCCGAACGCCGGTTGTGGGCCGTCGCCACACCACACCTGCAGGTTGCCGACCGCGTGGTGGATGCCGCGCGAGGCGCTCGGGTGGGCGACTGGTGCGACGTCGCCGAGGACGTAGCCGTAGTTGGACGGCTCCGCGTCGGCCGCGAGCGCGCACAGCTCACCGTGTGCGGGCAACCGCGCGGAGTTGACCGCGGCGAACACGGCAGCGCCGAGCCAGGTCACCCAGTACACGGGGTGTTGACCGAACCCTGGGCTGACGGTCCAGGTCTCAAGATCGGGCGACCAGTGGAGCCTGCCACCGCGCTCGTGCGGCATCGGGACCAGCAGCAGATGGGTGCCGCGCTGAGTGTTCGGCACCCCGGCGGTATGCAGGGCGTTGAGCAGCTCGCAGAACTCGGCGTTGCTGACCAGCAGGTTGCGCCAGGCCAGTCCTCGCTGGTCGACGTACGCGACGTCCGGCACCGGCTGGTCCTGCCGCATATCGCATGCGTCGACACGGCTCGGTTCGGATCGGTCCGCGAGCCGGTATTGCTCGGCGCCGGTCAGCCATGCCGCTGCCCGGTCCAGCGCGGAAGGCGATACCCGGCCCGCGGCTGCGGAGAGGGTCTGGGCCATGCATGCGGCGATCCGGGCCGCTTCGGCATCGGTGAGGTTGGCGGCGAGGCTGGTTTTGTGGTTGGTGGTGGCGAACAGGTCATCAGTTCTGGCCGCGATGGCCGCAGGCGCCGTCACGCGCAACAGCAGGTTCCGTGGAACAAGCCCGTCCAACGCGGTCCAGGCGGCTGGCCGGTCGAGCACTGCGGTCTCGTAGCGGATGAGGGTGTGCGCGCGGCCGTCGAGTGCGTCGGCCAGCAGCAGCGTGTTGAGCACGATCAGCCGGGTCAACGTCGTCAGGTCGTCCGGGTCATCGTCGGGTACCAAGGCGCCGAATCGGGCGAGCGGGCCGGGCGACGTCATCGTGACCATCTGCCGGTACCGGTCGGCGTACCGCCATCGGGCGAACAGGTCCGACCGGCGAAACGAGTTGGCTACGCCCAGCGGGCTGCGGGTCAGCACGACTACCGGGGCGTCCGCGAACATCCGCAGCAGCGATCCGGCGGCGAAGAACAGGTTGGTCTCCTTCAGAAGGTGCCGGACCGGCGCGTACTTAGCCACGACGAACTCCACCAGGCCGTGCCAGCCGAGCCTACCGAGCTGCGGCCGAGATACGTGCTGGACGTCGACGCCGTACGCGTTGACCGGTGACAGCGGATGCAGCGCACCAAGCTGCTGCCTGAACGGCTCGTTGTGCTGCGGCATCACCGGCCGCAGCGTGTCCGACAGCCAGTTGGAGCCGACCCGCTCGCTCGTGCCCAATGCCAGCAGCGGCGGCAAGATCTCCTTACCGGCCGCGCGGCTCTGCGCCCGAAGAACTCTGATCCGCTGGTCGATCTCATCCAGTACGCGGGTCCCCGCGTCGTTCATGTCGACTCACCTCCACGTCCAGGCTCGCCGGCACGCGGGACTTGCGGGACGTCACGGACGCGTGTGGTGGTTGCGCCGGGTTGTATGGCCTTGCGTAAGGTTGCGCGCCCCGCCCGAGCGACTGATACCGCCCTATGCTTATGGCCCGTCACCGAGAGCGAGAGGGTGGTGATCCGCGCGGATGGCCAAGGCGGTCTCAAATCACCACCTGAATGCCGTGCTGGTCGAAGCCGGGTACGGTCGCGCGCACGGCACATTCGCCCGGCAGGTCAATCTACGTGGCCGTGATCACGGGCCTGTGCTGCAATACGACGCGGCGTCGGTGTACTGGTGGTTGCGTGGTCGCCGTCCCGATGACCCGGTACCCCAAGTGATCGCGGAGGTCCTGTCGCGGCGGCTTGGCAGGTCGGTGGCCGTCGCCGAACTCGGGTTCGACGCCCGAGGTGCCCAGACGGGCCTGGGGCTGACGTTCGCCGCCGACCTCGACGACGCCCGCACCACCGTGGCCGGCCTATGGCGGCACCAGGTCGCCCGGCACAGTTTTCTCACCGCAGCGCCGTTCGTCTCCACCGCCACGGCGGAAGCCGGGTGGCGCTGGCACTTCGATCCTCGCGACCCTGACGCCTCGCATCGGGGCGACCACCGCGTGACGCTCGCCGATATCGAAACACTACGCGCGTGCCAACAGCAGTTCCTCGACCTCGACCGGCGCCATGGCGGCGGCCAGTTCCGGACGCTGCTGGCCGAATGGCTACACCGCGAAGTGCTGCCGATCCTGCATGGCACATACACCGATCGTGTTGGCCGGCAACTACTCGCCGCCGTCGCCGAACTGACCGGGCAAGTCGCGTTCATGAGCTACGACATCGGCGAACACGGTCTGGCCCAGCGCTACTTCATCCAGGCGCTACGGCTGGCCAAAGCCGCCGAACACACAGCATTCGGCGCGCATATCCTGGCCAACATGTCCACCCAGGCCGTCTACCTCCGACAGCCCGGAGAAGCGGTTCGGTTGGCCCGCGCAGCCGTCAACGGCGGTCGCAGCCGCGCCGACAGCTCGGTCATGGCCCGCCTGCACACCGCCGAAGCGTGCGCACACGCCACCGCCGGCGACGCCCGGAGCTGCGGTGCCGCACTTCGACGGGCCGAGAAGGCCGCCGCGAAGACCGGCGGATCCGACCAGCCACTGTGGGCAGGCTACTTCACCCCGGCGCACCTGGCCGGCACTGCGATCCGCTGCCTCCTCGACCTCGGCCGCACCACCGAGGCGGTCCGCCATGCCGAACAGGCCCTCGGCCTCAGTGAAGACAGCGTCCGCACCCGCGCTCTCCACACGGCCCTGATCGCCACCGTGTACACCACCGGTAGGACAGCCGAACCCGAGCACGCCAGCCGGCTCGGCCGGGAAGCGCTCGACCTCGCTGAGCGTGTCCGTTCCCGCCGGGTCACCGACCGGATCGACGAACTCGTCCGGCGGCTTGCCACCTTTCGCGGCAGCCCGGCTGTCGATGACTTCTTGTGTCGCGCCCGTAGCTATGCCTCGTCAGCTCCACCTCGATAGGGTCGATGAGTGGGATGGGTCGAGCCGGGCCAGTGGTACGCGCAGCTTGCGACCTTCCATGCCGCCGCGGCCATGTTCGTCACCGACGACGTCGGCCGGGTACTGCTGGTCAAACCGAACTACCGCGACCACTGGGTGATCCCCGGTGGGTACGTCGACCAGCACGAGAACCCGCCTGTCGCCGCCGAGCGGGAGCTCGGTGAAGAACTCGGGCTTGTTCTACCCGCAGGCGAACTGCTGGTCGTCGACTGGGCTTCGCCCGCCGGGCCACGAACTCGGTCACTGGTCAACTTCATCTTCGACGGAGGCCAGCTCCCGCCTTTGCACAACGTGCGCGTCAACCCCGACGAGCTGGAAACCTCCGGGTTCTATCATCCCGACCAGTGCCAGCACTTGCTCCCACCACGGATAGCGCCTCGCGTCGAGGCCGCCCTCGCTGCTCGCGTCAAGGGCGCCACGATCTGCCTGATCGACGGCGCGTCGCCGGGGCGTTGAACGCTCAACGTCGCGCACCCACACGCCGACGAGCCAGAGGAGATCGATGGGTGGCCATCCGGCCGCTAGCCGGCTTCCGGCCCTGCTCGGCGAGCGGGTCCGGAGCCCCGGAGCCCCAGGGCTCCGGAGGACGCCGTGGACGTACGTTGGGCGATCGTGCCCATACCGCCGCTGGCGGCGCAACGCCGCTAAGCCGAGACTCTGCGTAACTCGTTACTGTCGGGCCAGACGCCGGCCCAGGCCGCTCACTCGGCGCGCGGTTGACCGAGGTTGCCGTCAGGGACTCGTCTGTGGTGCGCGGCAGCCACCGGTACCGACAATGATCGTTAGACGAAAGGGCGAATATCTGTGTCGACCCACACCGAGCTTGCCAACTTCATCTGGTCGGTGGCCGACCTCCTGCGCGGCGACTACAAGCAGTCCGAGTACGGCAAGGTGGTCCTGCCGTTCACCGTGCTGCGCCGCCTGGACTGCGTCATGGCACCGACCCGGGAGAAGGTGTGGGCCAAGGACCGGGCGATAAAGATCCAGAACCGGGAGAAGATCCTGTACGCCGCCGCCGGGTTGGGCTTCTACAACCTGTCCCGGCAGAGCTTCGCCACGATCGGGGCCGACCCGGCCAACGTGGCCCGCAACCTCACGGACTACCTGAACGGGTTCTCCCCGAGCGCGCGGGAGATCCTCGACAAGTACGAGTTCCACACGCAGATCAACAAGCTGCGGGACACCGGACTGCTCTACAAGGTCGTGCAGCGCTTCGCTGAGATCGACCTCGGCCCCGCTCGGGTCGACAACCACCAGATGGGGTACGTCTTCGAGGAGCTGATCCGCAAGTTCTCCGAGATCTCCAACGAGACGGCCGGTGAGCACTTCACCCCGCGCGAGGTCATCAAGCTGATGGTGAACCTGCTGCTCGCTCCCGACTTCGCCCGCCTCGACGAGCCCGGCCGTGTGGTCAACATCCTCGACCCGGCTTGCGGCACCGGCGGCATGCTGTCAGCCGCCGAGGAGCACATCCTGTCCCAGCACCGCAATGCGACCGTCTACCTGCACGGCCAGGAGCTCAACGCCGAGTCGTACGCGATCTGCCGCTCCGACATGATGATCAAAGGCCAGGATCCGGGCAACATCGTCTTCGGCAACTCGTTCAGCGCCGACGGCCATCGCGGGCGGGCCTTTGACTACCTGCTGGCCAACCCGCCGTTCGGGGTGGAGTGGAAGAAGGTGCAGGAGGCGGTCGAGACCGAGCACCGCACCCTCGGCCACGCCGGGCGGTTCGGCGCCGGGCTGCCCCGCATCAACGACGGGTCGTTCCTCTTCCTCCAGCACATGATCTCCAAGATGAAGCCGGTCGCCGACGGCGGCTCCCGGCTGGCGATCGTCTTCAACGG
>DASSUC010000378.1:0-13718 GCA_035707405.1 Micromonosporaceae bacterium
CCAGCAGCTGGAGAACTACCTGATCGCGCCCCGGGTGCTGCGCGACTCGGTGGACATCTCGGCCATCGCGGTGCTCTTCGCCGCGCTCGTCGGCGCCAGCGTGCTCGGCATCGTGGGCGCGCTGATGGCGATCCCGGTCGCTGCCGCGCTGCGGGTGATCGTGGGGGACCGTATCCGCGCCCGGGACGAGGCCGAGGAGGAGGCGCAGGCGCGCGCCGACGCCGCAGCTGCCATCGCGGCCCGGTAGCCGCGGCCGGCCGGGAGCCAGGACCAGGCGCCGCCCAATAATGGGTACGGCGGCCGGTGGGTCACCCCCACCGGCCGCCGTACCCATGGGCGTAACGGCCCAGAGCCGGTGGCTCAGCTCCTGGACCGCGCCGCCTGCTCCTGCCGCACCCGCTCGGCGGCGTCCTTGGCCTCCTCGGTCGTTGACTGCGCCGCCTCCTTGGCACTGCGCGCCACCTCCCGGCCGGACTCGCGGACGCTCTCCGACACGTCCTCGCGGACGCGCCCCGCCGACTCGGCGAGCGGTTCCCGCAGCTGGTCCACGATGTCGCTGTCGGCGAGCCGCTGGGCGGCCCGGCGCTCCGCGTCCGACTCCGGGATCAGCGCCGCCGCCAGCAGGCCGGCGCCGAAGGCGATCAGGCCGGCCGCCATCGGGTTGCCGCGGGCCTTGTCGGCGGCCATCCGGGGAGCCTCGCGGACCGCGTCCGCGGCCTGGCTGGCCGCGCCCTCGACCGCTTCCCCGGCCCGGCCGGCCGCGTGCCGGACCGACTCGCCCGCTTGCCGGACCCCGTTACCGTACGACGGCGCGCCGAACACCCGGTCCCGCATCGAGTGCATCCGGTCGGAGAACCGGTTCTTTGCGCGCTGCGCGATCCGCGACGGCACTGTCTTGTCTGCCAGCCGGTCCACATTGGTGGCCAGGTCCGCCCGGGTCATCTCGATCTCGTTCCTTATCTGGTCGGGTTCTGTAGCCACTGGGCGTTCTCCTTCAACGTCTCGGTCGTCTGCGGAAGGGGCTCCACGGCGCGCATCCGGCGGCGCCCCGCGGCCTGCAGCGCTGCCGCCGCTATCGCCCACAGGACGCCGACGACCAGCGCGGCCCAGCCGATGTGCATGACCTCGGCCAGGGCGTACACCAGGGCGAAGCTGAGCAGCACCGCGGTGAGCAGCGCCGCCATGCCGGCGCTGGCGAGCATGCCGGCCGCGCCGCCCGCCTTCTTCGCCTCCTGGCGCACCTCGGCCTTTGCCAGGGCGACCTCCTGCCGGAACAGGCGGGACAGGTCGCCGGCGATGTCCCCGATCACCTCACCCAGCTTCGGCTGGGTGGTGGAGTCGCCGGACTGCGCGGTGGTCATGGCCGCAGCCCGTCATCGACGGTGGGTCTCGGCTCGGCGTACCCACCTGCGGTGCCCGCCCCGTAGCCGGCGCCCGGGGTGGAGACACCGCCGGCCAGCGGGCCGTCCTCGCCGGTCCCGGCCTGCGACCGGGCCGATGCCGGCGTGCCCGGCGCGGCCGGGTAGCCGGAGGTCGCCTCGGCGTACCGGCTGCGGTAGACCCCGCCGCCGTCCCCCGTGGCGGTCCCGGTCCCCGTGCCGGCGCCGACCAGGCCCTTGCCCAGGCGCCCCATGGCGAAGCCGGCGAGCGCCGCGCCGAGCAGGAAGATCCCGGGCCGGCGCCGGGCGAACTCCTGCACCTCGCGCAGGGCGCCCTCCGGGCCCTGTCGCTCGAGGAAGTCCGCCGCCCGCCGGCCACCCTCACCGAGCCGGTGCACGATCGAGCCGGCCGGCGAGTCGGCCCGGTTCATGGCCATCTCGTCGAGCTGGTCTGCGACCTGGCGCAGCCCGCTGGCCAGGCGCTGGTTCTGGGTGTGCGCCTCGTCCACCACCCGGCGCCGCATGTCCCCCGCGACGCCACGGGCCTGCGCGGCCACCTGGCCGGCGACCTCCCGGCCCTGCTCCTTGGCGGTCGAGGCCACGCTCCTCGTCGCCTCCGCCACGCCCTCAGTGGTCGAGCCGGTCGCGGTACTACGCAGCCGCGTCGTGCCCGGCGCATCCCTGTCGTACTCGTCCACGCCATCCTCCAGTCTCCGTAGCGGTGGCTGTCGTCGCAGGCCACTACCCCGGCGAGGGCGGTACACACATTGCCGGCGCAGATTCCGCGTCACTCGCCTACGGGCTGGTCCTCCAGCAGGGCCGCCCGCAGCGTCGCGTACGCCTGGGACAGCAGCCGGGACACGTGCATCTGGGACAGGCCGACCTCAGCGGCGATCTCGGCCTGGGACAGCTCGCCGTAGAAGCGCAGCGCCAGGATGCGCCGGGTGCGCTCGGGCAGCTTGCCGAGCCCGGCCTGCACCGACTCCCAGTTGTCGACGTAGTCGAACCCCGGGTCCGGGCCGCCGATCATCTCCCCCAGCTCGCCGGCACCGTCGCCGACCGGCGCGGACAGCGAGCGGGGCGTGTAGCTGTCCGCCGCCTCCAGCGCCGAGAGCAGGACCTCGGTCGGTACGCCCAGCGTGCCGGCCACCTCGTCGCGCAGCGGCGGGCGGCCCAGCTGCTGGGTCAGCGTCTCGGTGGCCCAGCGTGCGTCCAGCGACAGCTCCTGCAGCCGCCGCGGCACCCGCAGCCCCCAGCCCTTGTCCCGGAAGTGCCGGCGCAGCTCACCGAGGATGGTCGGCACGGCGTAGTCGCTGAACGTGTGGCCGCGCGTCGGGTCGTACCCGTGCACCGCCTTGACCAGGCCGAGCGCGGCCACCTGGAGCAGGTCGTCGCGGCGCTCGCCGCGGTCGCGGTAGCGGTTGGCGAACCGGTACGCGGCTGGCAGGGCGAGCTCGATCGCCCGGGCCCGCAGCCGCTGCGCGTGCGGGTCGTCGCCGGGCAGCGGGGCCGCCTCGGCGAGCAGCGCGTGCACCGCCTCGTTCGGCAGCCCGTGGGAGCCGCCGGTGCCGGCGGCGGACGCCGCGTCGGCGACGCGGTCGCCGGCGCAGGGCTGCTCGGGTTCGCAGCACGGCAGCTGCGGCCGGGCCGGCGCGCTGCCCCGCGGGTCGTACGCGCGCAGCGGCTTGGCGAGTCCCAGCACCTCGAGAACCTCGAGGACGATGCCGCCGGCGCCCACTGCCCGCAGCGTCACGCCGCGCTCCTGCGCCTTGGGCAGCTTGCGCGCGAGGACGCCGGCCGCGCCCGCGTCGAGCAGTGACACCGTCCCGAGGTCGACGACCACCTCGGCCGTCCCGAGACCGATCGCCTCGCGCAGCACCGACCGCAGCCGCGAGGCCCGCGCCAGGTCGAGCACGCCGTTGGGTACGACCAACGAGGTGCCGTCGACCACATGCATGTGCACAGCCAGCGTGGCCATCTGCAGAGCGCTCCCCCCGGCCTCCCAGTGTGCCGCCTGTGCCCCTAAGTCCCCATCACCCGACATGCCAAACCTGCTGACCGCCCGTAGGCTCGACCTGCCAGGGCAGATGGTGGCGACGCGGGAGAGCTGTGCACGACCGACCCGAGCAGTTCAGGTGCCTCATCGACGAGGCTAGCCCAGTGCCGACCGTGCGGCCGCGCGGTCAGCTCGACCTGGCGAGCTCGGCGGTCCTGCGGTCGGCCCTGGTCAAGATGCTGGCCGACGAGCCCACCGGCATCATCGTGGACCTGTCCGACACGACCGTTCACGACGACATCTGCCTGACGGTCTTCCCGGCCATCGCCCGGCAGGCCGCGGCGGTGTCCGGCTGCAAGGTCGTGCTGTGCTCCGCGCCGCCTGCGGTCGCGGACCGTCTGGACGCGCTCGGCATCCACCGGAGCGTGACCATCTGTCCAACCTGGGCCACCGCGCGGCAGCAGGTCCGGCGGTCGCGTACCTCGGACACCGGCAGGGTGCGGGAACGGTTCCCGCCGAAGCCGCAGTCCCTGGCCGCCGTCCGGGCCCTGGCCGCGGCCGCCTGCGCCCGGTGGCGGGTCCCGGAGCGCCCTACCAGCCTGGTCCAGGCGGTCCTCACCGAGCTGGTCGGCAACGCGGTCCGGCACGCCGGCACCCCCATCGAGGTGGTCCTGCGGTGCACCGCCTACTACGTCCACGTCGCCGTCCATGACGGGGACCGCCGGCCGGCCCGGTTGTGCGGGCCGGAGACGCCGGATGCGGAGAGCGGCCGTGGGTTGCTGCTCGTCGATGCGTTCTGCGCAGCGTGGGGCTGCACCCCGACCCGGGACGGCAAGGCCGTCTGGGCCACCATCCGGCACCACCCGATCGGCGCCTGAGTCACGGGGCCTGAGCGCGCAGCTCGCGCTCGAGCGGCGTGCGGAACCGTGGGGTGACCCGGACCGGGCCGAGCCATCCGCCCAGCCGCCGCGCCGCCGCCGCGATGGCCGCGCCCGCCTGCGCCCCGACGTCCTCCAGCAGCCGGAAGGCGACCTCGCCGGAGCCACGCTGCGCCCACCCACCCACGACCCGCCCGTCCCACCACACCGACGGCCCGATGTTGCCGGTGCGGTCGAAGATCGCCGTACGGTGGCCGCCGAGGAACCAGTCCCGCCCGGCCCACCCCATGGGGGTGGGGTCGAGCGCGGGCAGCAGCGCGGCCCACGGCTCGCCGGCCGGGACCGGGTCCACATCATCCGGCAGCACGTACCCCGTCCCCTCGTCCAGCGCCACGGCGACCGCGCCCACCCGGGCCAGCGCCCGCTTCACCTCCGCCGCGGTCCACCCGGTCCACCAGCGCAGGTCGGTGGCGGTGCCCGGGCCGAAGGCGGCGAGCCACGCCCGGGCCAGCGCCGCCTGCGCCTCGTCCACCGGCACCTCCGCCAGCCCGCCAGGCACCCAGCTCTCCATCGACGCCCACCGGTACTGGCTGCTCACCCACGACCCGCGCGGGCGCCCCCGGACGATCCGGCCGTCCGCGGCGAGCAGGAACAGGACCTTGGTGGTGAGGTTCTGCGCCGCCTCGGAGCTGGTGCCGGCGCCGAGCACGACCCGCTCCCGCAGCCGCGGCTCGTCCTGGGCCAGCTCCGCGGCCGTGGCCTCGCCCCGCCGGGCGAGCAGCCGGGCGGTCGACTCCTCAACCTCGGCCAGCCAGGCAGCCACGTCCCGCCCCGCGCCGAACCCGGCCCGCTCCAGCAGCTGGACGAGCATCCGCCGCTCGCGCCGGGCGACCGCGCGGGTGCAGGCGGCCTGCACCACCGGCGCGGTCTCCACCGGCGCCACGAACATGGTGCGGCGCATGCCGAGCATCCGCAGCACCTGGCGCTCGTCGTAGAGCTCACGCTCGATCGACTTGACCTGCGGGTCGCGCAGGCGGGCCCAGGCGGCGAGGAACACCGACGCCGGGTCCGTGGCGTGCAGCGCCACCACGCTGCGGGCCACGTCGGCCAGGCCACCGTCGCCGGGGGCCGCCAGGCGATGGCGTACGCCGAGCCGGGCCCGCCGCTGCGCCGCGTCAATCCGCCGCATCCTGCGGTTCTACCAGCCCCCGGCCGGGGCGGCTGCGTCAGTCACTCCTCGGTGTGTCGGCGCGCACCGCGCCGTGCGCGGCCGGGACGGTGCCGAGCCGGCCGGCCTGGAAGTCCTCCAGCGCCTGGATGATCTCGGCTTTGGTGCTCATCACGAACGGGCCGTAGGCGACCACCGGCTCGCGGATCGGCGCGCCGCCCAGCAGCAGCACGTCAAGGTCTGGGCTGCGGCTGTCCGGCCGGGTGTCCGCGGTCACGGTCAGCGTGTCGCCGGGGCCGAAGACGGCCAGCTGCCCCAGCTGGACCGGCCGGCCCTCGGGCCCGACCCGGCCCCGGCCGCCCAGCACGTACGCGAGCGCGTTGAAGTCGGCCCGCCACGGCAGGGTCAGCGACGCGCCCGGGCTGAGCGTGGCGTGCACCAGCGTGATCGGTGTGTGGGTGACTCCGGGCCCGGCGTGCCCGGCCAGCTCGCCGGCGATGAGCCGGACCAGGGCGCCGCCGTCCGGCGCGGCGAGCAGCGCCACCCGGCTGCCCCGGATGTCCTGGTAGCGCGGGGGTGCGAACTTCATCGCCCGGGGCAGGTTGACCCACAGCTGGAAGCCGTGGAAGAGGCCGCCGCTTGCGACCAGGTGCTCCGGCGGGGTCTCGATGTGCAGGATGCCCGCGCCCGCGGTCATCCACTGGGTGTCCCCGTCGGAGATCAGCCCGCCCCCGCCGTTGGAGTCGGCGTGGGCGATCTGCCCGTCGAGCATGTAGGTGACGGTCTCGAAGCCGCGGTGCGGGTGCCAGGCCGTGCCCTTGGGCTCGCCGGGCGCGTACTCCACCTCGCCCATCTGGTCCATGTGGACGAACGGGTCGAGGGCCCGCAGGTCCACCCCGGCGAAGGCGCGGCGCACCGGGAAGCCCTCGCCCTCGAAGCCCCGCGGCGCCGTGGTGACCGACCGCACCGGCCGCTGCCGGGCGACGGCGGGGTCGACCTGCGGCAGGCGCGGCAGGGTGAGGATGTTCTCGACCGTGACGGCTGGCATGGCTGTCTCCTCCTCCTCGTCACATGACGATGCCAGGCGGAACAGCATTTGCCACAGCAATATTCCACAAGACAACAAGCGCGAAGGGTTACGGGGGCGTTGCGGTCACGGGTGGGTGCCGACCTGGTTCGCCTGGGTCTCGTTGATCGAGTAGCCGTCCTCCACGTCCGGCAGGCCGTAGAAGCACACGCTGTCGACCTGGCCGGCGGTCTCGTTGGCGACGGTCCGGCCGAACTCGACGTAGCGGTAGCCGCGGTCCCACTTCTGCCCGGTCGGGTCGTGGATCCCCGCCTCGGTCACCTTCATGCTGATCCAGGTCGCCCCAGAACATGGACACCCGCACTGTCTGCGGGCGCATCCGGCGCAGCACGTCGACCTTGCGGGACCAGCTGCCCACCGGTGAGCAGACCGCGCCCCACTTCATGTAGTAGTCCACGCCCGGTGCGGCCGCGGCCGGGCGTACCCCCGGCAGCGCCTGGCCCGCGACGAGTGCCGCGCCGGCGCCCAGACCGGCCCGCAGCAGCCCGCGCCGCCTGAGGCCCCCGTCGTGCGCCTTGTGGTCGGCCATGGCCACTCCCCTCTCCCCGGCAGCCCGGTACGCCTTCCGGTCTCCCGCAGCCGGTTGCCCGCGTGGCCGCGTGCCGCCTGCAGTGCCGGCACTATATCGAGCTTGGTCGATGAATGTCGACGTTTCCGGGCACCATATCCGGGTACGGCCCGGCCAGCGGCTTCTCAGCGACCCGGCGGAGGGCACGGTCATGAAGGCAGTCACCTGGCACGGCAAGCGCGACGTCCGGGTGGAGGACGTCCCGGACCCCAGGATCCAGGAGCCGACGGACGCGGTCATCCGCGTCACGTCCACCGGCATCTGCGGGTCGGACCTGCACCTCTACGAGGTCCTCGGCCCGTTCCTGAGCAAGGGCGACATCCTGGGCCACGAGCCGATGGGCATCGTCGAGGAGGTCGGCTCGCAGGTGCGCACGATCGCCCCTGGTGACCGGGTGGTGGTCCCGTTCCAGATCGCCTGCGGGCACTGTTTCATGTGCGGGCAGGGCCTGCACACCCAGTGCGAGACCACGCAGGTGCGGTCGGAGGGCATGGGCGCGGCGCTGTTCGGCTACACCCGCCTCTACGGCCAGGTGCCCGGCGGGCAGGCCGAGCTGCTGCGCGTCCCGCAGGCCCAGTTCGGCCCGATCAAGGTGCCGCAGGGCCCACCCGACGACCGGTTCGTCTACCTCTCCGATGTGCTGCCCACCTCCTGGCAGGCGGTGGAGTACGCGGCCGTGCCGGACGGGGGCAGCCTGGCCGTGCTCGGCCTGGGCCCGATCGGGGACATGTGCTGCCGGGTGGCGCTGCACCGCGGGGTGCGCCAGGTCATCGGCGTGGACCTGGTCCCACAGCGGCTGGAGCGGGCGCGCAGCCGCGGGGTGCACGTGCTCGACCTGGGCGGGCAGGACGACGTGGCCGACGCGGTGCGGGACCTCACCGACGGCCGTGGCCCGGACTCGGTCATCGACGCGGTCGGCATGGAGGCGCACGGCTCGCCGTTCGGCAGGTTCGCCCAGCAGCTGGCGAGCCTGCTGCCGGACGCGGTCGAGGCCCGGCTGATGCAGAAGGCCGGCGTGGACCGGCTGGCAGCGCTCCACCTCGCCGTCGACATGGTCCGCCGGGGCGGGACGATCTCGCTGGTCGGCGTCTACGGCGGCATGCTCGACCCGCTGCCCATGCTCACCCTCTTCGACAAGCAGGTCCAGCTGCGGATGGGCCAGGCGAACGTGCACCGGTGGGTGCCGGAGATCCTGCCGCTGCTCACCGGCGACGCCGACCCGCTCGGCGTGGACGACTTCGCGACCCACCGGCTGCCGCTTTCGGAGGCGCCGCGCGGCTACGAGATCTTCCAGAGGAAGCGGGAGGGCGCCGTCAAGGTCCTGCTCCGCCCGTGAGCCTTACCGGTGGTGCCCCGGCCCGCGATGCGCCGCGGGCCGGGGCACCCGCTCGTCGCCGTTACAGGGTCAGGGTCCAGCTGTTGATGTAGCCGACGTCGATCGCCGCCGCGTCCTGCACCCGCAGCCGCCAGGTGCCGTTGGCGGCCTCGCCGGACAGGTTCACGGTGTAGGTGGCGTCGATGTTGTCGGCGCTGCCACCGGTCCGGTTGTGCAGCAGGTAGAGGCTGCCGTCCGGAGCCACCAGGTTCACGATCAGGTCACCGATGTACGTGTGCACGATGTGCACCTCGACCGTGCTGGTGGACGAGCCGTTGCGCGGGCAGTTGGCGATGGTGATCAGGCTCTCCACGGTGGACAGGTCGGGGATCTGCACATCCGTGCCGTTCGTGCCGGTGCACGGCGCCGGCGCGGTCGGCCGCAGGTCCAGCGTCCAGCTGTTGATGTAGCCGACGTCGATCGACGCCGCGTCCTGCACCCGCAGCCGCCAGGTGCCGTTGGCGACCTCGCCGGACAGGTTCACGGTGTAGGTGGCGTCGATGTTGTCCGCGCTGCCACCGGCCCGGTTGTGCAGCAGGTAGAGGCTGCCGTCCGGAGCCACCAGGTTCACGATCAGGTCACCGATGTACGTGTGCACGATGTGCACCTCGACCGTGCTGGTGGCCGAGCCGTTGCCGGTGCAGCCCGAGATGGTGACCGGGCTCTCCACGGTGGACAGGTCCGGGATCTGCACGTCCGTGCCGTTCGTGGCCCGGCAGCCGGTGCTCGGGCCGGTGATGGTGAGGGTGTAGGTGGTGGTACGGGTGGCCGACGTGCCGGTGCCGGTGATGGTCACCGGGAACGTGCCGGCCGGGGTGCTCGTGCTCGTGGCGATGGTCAGGCTGGACGACTGGCCCGAGGTGATCGTGGCCGGGCTGAACGTCGCCGTCGCCCCCGCCGGCAGGCCCGACGCGGACAGGTTCACCGTCTGCGGGCTGCCCGACGTCGTCGCGGTGGAGACCGTGGCGCTGACCGACCCGCCCGGGGCGGTCGACCCGGAGCTGGGCGACACCGAGATGGAGAAGTCGTTGCCCGGCGTGCCGCCGTTGACCACGAACAGCAGCCGGTTCGGCGAGCCGGTGCCGGGGCTGGTCACCACGTTGGGGGTGGAGTTGTTGACCATGTTGTCGCGCACCTGCTGCGGGGTGAACGACGGGTTCTGCGCCACGATCAGTGCCGCCACGCCGGCGGTGTGCGGGCTCGCCATCGAGGTGCCGCTGATCGTGTTCGTGGCCGTGTCCGACGTGTTCCACGCCGAGGTGATGCTCACGCCCGGCGCGAAGATGTCCAGGCAGGTGCCCCAGTTGGAGAACGACGCCCGGGCGTCGTTGTTCTGCGTGGCGCCGACCGTGATCGCGGCCGGGGTACGCGCCGGCGAGGAGGTGCACGCGTCCGCGTTGGAGTTGCCCGCCGCGAGCGCGTACGTGACGCCGTCGGCGATGGAGCTGGTCACCGCGTTGTCGGTGGCGGTGTCGGCCGGGCCGCCCAGGCTCATGTTCGCCACGGCCAGCTCACCCGGGTCGTGGTCGCCGGTGACCCAGTCGATCCCCGCGATCACCTGCGCGTAGGTGCCCGAGCCGTTGCAGTCCAGCACCCGTACGCCGACCAGGGTCACGCCCTTGGCCACGCCGTAGGCGGTGCCGCCGGTCGTGCCGGCCACGTGCGTGCCGTGGCCGTGGCAGTCGTCGGCGCTGCCGCCGTCGATCGCGTCGAACCCGGTCACCGCCCGGCCACCGAAGTCGGAGTGGCTGAACCGGATGCCGGTGTCGATGACGTAGGCCCGCACGCCCGAGGCGAGCGTCGGGTAGGTGTAGGAGTTGTTCAGCGGCAGCGCCCGCTGGTCGATGCGGTCCAGGCCCCACGACGGGGTGGGCGACTGCGTGCCCACCAGGGACACCCGGTGGTTCTGCTGCACGTACGCGACCGACGGGTCGGCCGCCAACCGCTGCGCCGCCCGCAGCGGGCCGCGCAGCTCGAAGCCCTGCAGCGCGTGCCCGTACACCCAGCCGACGCTGCCGCCGGCCCGCGAGGCCAGCACCTGGGCCCGCCCCGCCGCCGACACCCCGTCGCGCAGCACCACGATGTAGGAGCCGGCCACCGCCGTGGCCCCGCCCTCGTGCAGCACCGCACCGCTGCCAGCGCCCCACGCCGGCACGGTGGAGACCGCCACCATCGCCGTCGTCGTCGCCGCGGCGAGGCCGAGCGCCGATATCCGGCGCCCCCACGACCCTCGTAGTCGCATCTGCTGTCCTCCTGTCGTCAGGCCCTCGTCCCGGACCGCCCGCGGCGGACCGGCCCCGGAGCCGGATGACCGGATGATAATCACGACGCACTTGAATTCGTAGATATATATCTACGTAGATAAACCGAGTAGGCTTGACGGTCGGGTCCCCGGTGACCTAGCGCAGGTCACGCCGGAGGAAGAGGGCCCAGCCCGCGACGCACAGCACCGCCGACAGCAGCACGGGAGCGACCACCGCGCCCGCCGGCACCCCGTGCACCAGCATGTTGCGCTGGAGGTACCAGTACCACGGGGTGAGGTAGCGCAGCGGCGCGAGCGCCTCCACCAGGGAGAGCAGGCTGTAGACCAGGTAGCCGCCGACCGCCACCGCGGCGGCCACCCCGACCGCGGGGCCCCGCCGGCCGGTGGCCGCCCCGACCGCGTACGCGAGCGCCAGGTGCAGCAGGGCCAGCGCCCAGGCGGCGGCGCACGCCCCGAGCAGCCCGGACAGGCGTACCCCGGTCAGCGCGTCAAAGGCGGCGGCGAGCCCGAGGGTGGCCCCGGCGAACACCACCGCGAGCACAGTCAGCAGGGCCACCGCCGCGAGGCACCGCTCCACCGCCACCCGGGACCGGGTGACCGGGTTGGCCAGCAGCGGCTCCAGCCGGCCGCTCTCCTCCAGGCCGCCGATGGCCGCCGCTCCGGCGCCGATGCCGAACACCACGAGCAGCAGCGGCGCGAGGGTGGAGAACATCCGGGCGTGCAGGTAGCCCGCTGGCGAGGTCAGCGGCACCGCCGCGTCGTACCCGATCATGCTCCGGAACGCGTCGGGTAGGTTGCGCATCAGGTTCTCGACCTCGGTCTGGCCCTTGACCGACGGGTAGAGCGCGATGGTGAACAGCACCAGCGCCAGCACGCCAACCAGCCACCAGCCGGTGGAGCGGTGCCGGTCCCGGACCATCCGCAGCGCGATCGTCACCGGCCCGCCTCCCGTCGGGGATCGGCGGTCTCCCCCTGGTAGTAGGTGAGGAACACGTCCTCGAGGTCCGCGTCGTGGGTGGCGATGGCCTGCACGGTGAGCCGGGCCGCGGCCTTGAGGACCGGGTCGACCGGACCCGCAACGACCAGGTGGACGGTGGTGTCGGTGGTGCTCACCTCGGCCAGCCCGGCGAAGGACGCCAGGTCCGCCGCTGACGGCGGCCCGGCCAGGCGAAGGTCGATCCGGGTACGGGCCGAGCGGCGCAGCTCGTCCACTGTGGCCAGGGCGACCAGCACCCCGCGCCGCAGGATGCCCACCCGGTCGGCGAGCGCCTCCACCTCGGGCAGCACGTGGCTGGAGAGGAAGACGGTCGCCCCGCCCGCCACCAGCTCCCGCACCAGCAGCTGGAACTCGTGCTGGAGCAACGGGTCCAGGCCCGAGGTCGGCTCGTCGAGGACGAGCAGCGGCGGGCGGTGCGCGACCGCCTGCACGATGCCGACCTTGCGCCGGTTGCCGCTCGACAGCTGCCCCACCGGCCGCGCCGGGTCGAGGTCGAAGCGCTCCAGCAGGGCGCGCACCCAGGCCGGGTCGTGCCCGCCGCGCAGCTCGCCGTAGAAGCCCAGCAGGTCCCGCGCGCACCAGCGGGGGTCGACGTCCAGGCTGGCCGGCAGGTAGCCGACCTGGCGCCGGACGGCCGGGTCGGCACCGCTGCCGCCGAGCACCTCGGCCCGGCCCGCGGTGGGGCGGATGAAGTCCAGCAGCAGCCGGATGGTGGTGGTCTTGCCGGCCCCGTTGGGGCCCAGGTAGCCGAACACCTCGCCGCGCCGCACGACCAGATCCAGCGAGTCGACCGCGGTCAACGCGCCGAACCGCTTGGTCAGCCCCTCGGTGGCTATCGCCGGCCCGCTCACCGGATCCCCCTGCATGGTCGGTGTCCTTCCCCGGTTGTCGACTGTGGACCTGCCGACCAGACTTCCCGGCACACCGCCTGTGACGCTACCCCTCATCCGGCCCGGCGGTGGCCCGGCCCGCCGGCCCGCCCGGTCCGGCTGCGGACGCCGGCCCGGGACGGTACGTTGGCACCGGGTGTGCCGGGAAGCCTGGTCGGCGTCGTATGACATGACGTCAACGGCCGACCGGAGAGGTTCCCACGATGCAGGCGCATGATCTCGCGGTTGAGTTCCCCACCGTCACGCTGGACACGCCGGCGATGGACGCCGCCCGGCTGCTCGCCGGCCAGGACCTACCCGGCCTGATCGTGGTCGACAGCCAGGGGCTGCCGCTGACCATCCTGCCCGGCACCCAGGTGCTGCGGATGGCCGTACCCCGTTACTGCCAGGACGACCCGGCGCTGGCCCGGGTGGTGGACGAGGCCGCGGCCGACGTGTTCCTGCGCGAGCTGAGCGACCGTACGGTCGCGCAGTGCCTGCCCAAGGAGCGGCGGGAGCTGCCGGTGGTCGACCCGGACGCGACCGTGCTCGAGATCGCCGCGCTGATGGCGCGGGCCCGCAGCCCGGTGGTCGCGGTCGTCGACCGGCACCGGGGCCTGCTCGGCGCGGTCACCCTGGACGCCCTGCTGGACCGGCTGGTCCAGCGATGAGCGCCACCGCCTGGGCGGCGACGATGATCTTCGTCGTCGCCTACGTCCTCATCGCCACCGAGAAGGTCCACCGGGTCGCCGCGGCGCTGGGCGGCGCAACGCTGATGCTGCTGGTCGGCGCGACAGATGCCGAGCACACCTTCTTCTCGGAGGAGGCGGGCATCGACTGGAACGTCATCTTCCTGCTGCTCGGGATGATGCTCATCGTCGCCGTGCTGCGGCGCACCGGCGTGTTCGAGTACATCGCGATCTGGGCGGCGAAGCGGGCCCGTGGCCGCCCGTTCCGGGTCATGGTCATCCTGGTCCTGGTCACGGCGGTCGCCTCAGCCGCCCTGGACAACGTCACCACCGTGCTGCTGGTGGCGCCGGTGACGTTCCTGGTGTGCGAGCGGCTCGGCGTCCCGGTGGCGCCCTACCTGATCGCCGAGGCGCTGGCCTCCAACATCGGCGGCACCGCCACGCTGGTG
>DASSUC010000379.1:0-2725 GCA_035707405.1 Micromonosporaceae bacterium
CGTCCAGTCCGGTTTCGCCGAGGGCGAACAGGAGGCCAGGGACAGGGGGACGCCGATCCGGATCGGCACGCTGCTCACCGCCATGCGGCACGCCGCCCGCAGCCGGGAGATCGCCGAGCTCGCCGTCCGGCACCGCGACCACGGCGTCGTCGGGTTCGACATCGCCGGCGCCGAGGCCGGCTACCCGCCGTCCCGCCACCTCGACGCCTTCGAGTACCTGCACCGCGAGAACGTGCACGTCACGATCCACGCCGGCGAGGCCTTCGGCCTGCCGAGCATCTGGGAGGCGGTCCAGGTCTGCGGCACCGACCGGCTCGGTCACGGGGTGCGGATCATGGACGACGTCGAGCTCCTCGGCGGGCGCGACCGCTACGGGCGCCCCCGCGCCCGGCTCGGCCGGCTGGCCGCCTGGGTGCGCGACCGGCGCATCCCGCTGGAGCTGTGCCCGTCGTCGAACGTGCAGACCGGCGCCGCGCCCTCGATCGCGGAGCACCCGATCGGCCTGCTGCGCGACCTGCGGTTCCGGGTCACCGTGAACACCGACAACCGGCTGATGAGCGGCACCTCGATGAGCCGGGAGATGGCGCTGCTCGTGGCGGCGTTCGGATACGGCTGGGCCGAGCTGCAGTGGTTCACCATCAACGCGATGAAGAGCGCATTCATACCCTTCGACGAGCGGTTGGCGATCATCAATGAGGTGATCAAGCCCGCGTACGGGAAGCTGCTGGCCGCCTCCTGACAGACGGCCGTGCCGTTCGTGCCCTGCCAGGTGCTGTCTGGGTCGACCGGGTGCGGATACGCCTATCCGCGCCCAGCGCGTACACGGGCACATCGGTCGCTTGATGGGCGCGGCGGTAGCCCGCGCGGCTGCCGTCCCGCGGGCGGTCGCCCCGGCGGCCGCTGCCGTCCGGTGGGCGCGGGCCCGCGGGCCAGCGGTTGTCGTTGCGTGGCGCAACCGGACTGCTGCCCACAGTGGAGACGAACCATCCGGAGAGCGTTCGGGTGGTCCAAGATTTTACTGTTGGTTACTCCGTACGGACGTTTTGCGTTCGGATGCTGTCTCCATCGCATCACAGTGGCGTTAGGTGCCCACCCGGGCTTTCTTCTTGACACGTGGCGTGATGGAATCTCGGGGGTCCGGCCCGCCCGGGTCGGCCGGTTAGGGTGCCTGTGTCGATGTCCACGCACCCGTACGGAGGGCGGTGACGTGAGCAAGCGGCCAAAGACGGCGACGGGGATGGTGTCGCGTCTCCACCGGCCGGTTGGCCGGCTCCGCGATCTTCCCATCTGGTCGAAGCTGGGCCTCATCATGATCGTGCCGACCCTGGCGACGATCGTGGTGGGCACCAATGGGCTGGTTGACCACATCGCAACCGCGAACAACGCGGACCGCGCGCGCACCCTGTCGAGCCTGTCGGCCGATGTCGGGCTGTTCGTGCACCGCCTGCAGGACGAGCGGGCGGCGGCGACGCTGCTGCTCAACACGCGCGACCAGGCGGTAGGGCAGGCGAACGCCGCGGCGTACCAGAAGCGCTTCGGCGACACCGACCAGGCCAAGAGCAGCTACCAGCTGCGTCGCACGGGCCTGGCCGACCTGCCGGCGAGCTTCAAGACGCTGCTCGAGCGCATCGACACCCAGATCTCCGAGCTGCCTAAGCTGCGCCAGCAGGTGGCGACCCGCAAGGACGTGTCGCTGTCGTACGCCGCGTTCTTCTACCGGGTGCTCATCGCAGACCTGCTCGCGATCCGCGACTCCTCGGCGCAGCTGGCCGGGGAGACCAGCCTGAACGACCGGATGCGCGCCGCGGCGGCGGTCTCGAGCATGAAGGAGTACCTCTCCCAGGAGCGGATCGTGGTGCTCCGGGCCTTCGGCGACGAGCAGAACGAGCCGCTGCCGGACGCCCGGCGCCGCGACTTCGTCGCCGCTCTCACCGGGCAGGACCAGTCGTTTGCAGGCTTCCTCGTGGTGGCCACGGCGTCCGAGCGCACGCTCTTCGACCAGGAGATGTCAGGTGACGACCTGCGGCTGGCCGAGAAGTATGAAGGCGCATTCGAGAGCATCCTGAACGGCGGCACGCTGAAGGACGTCGAGGAGCAGTTCGACGCCCCGAAGTGGGACGCGGCCATGCGCGACCGCGCGGACCTGCTCCGCAAGGTGGAGAACGCGCTGGACCGCGAGATGGAGGAGCAGGCGACCATCCTGCGCGACGACGTGCAGCGACAGGTGCTCATCGAGACCGGCCTGCTGCTCGGCATGCTGCTGCTGGCGATCCTCTTCGCCTGGTTGGTGGCCCGGTCGATGGCCCGCTCGCTGCGCGACCTGCGGCACGGCGCGCTCTCGGTGGCCCAGTACGGCCTCCCGCAGGCGGTCAACCGGCTGCGGGACCCGGCGCTGGCCACCCAGCTCTCGCCGGCCCAGATCGCCGCACAGATCGCCGAGCCGCTGCCGGTACGCAGCCGTGACGAGTTCGGCCAGGTGACCGAGGCGTTCAACAGAGTCCACATGGAGGCGGTTCGGACCGCGGCCGAGCAGGCGGCGCTGCGCTCCTCCGTGGCGACGATGTTCGTCAACCTCGCCCGCCGGTCGCAGCTGCTGGTCGACCGCCTGATCGGTCACCTGGACCGGCTGGAGCGCGGTGAGGAGGACCCGGACCGGCTCGCCGAGCTGTTCCAGCTCGACCACCTCGCCACCCGGATGCGCCGCAACGACGAGAACCTGCTCGTG
>DASSUC010000380.1:0-25563 GCA_035707405.1 Micromonosporaceae bacterium
CCGGAGACATCGACGACATGGTCCGGACGCTGGCCCGGCTGCCCTCCCGCCAGCTGGTGGTCATCGGCGCGCCGGGAGCCGGCAAGTCCACCCTGGCCGTGCTGCTCACGCTGGGCCTGCTCGCCCGGTGGCAGCCCGGCGAGCCGGTGCCGGTGCTGCTGACCCTGGCCTCCTGGGACCCGGGCCGGGAGCACCTGGGCACCTGGCTGGCCCGCCGCCTGGCCGAGGCGTACCCGGGGCTGGGCACCCCCCGCCGGTACGGCGCCGACGCGCCCGCGCGGCTGGTGGCGGCCGGCCTGGTGCGGCCGGTCCTGGACGGCCTGGACGAGATGCCGGCGTCGCTGCACGCCCGGGCCGTCGCCGCGCTGACCGCCGCGGTCGGCCGGGACCGGCCGCTGGTGCTGACCAGCCGGGCCGAGGAGTACCAGAGCGCGGTACGGCAGGCCGGCGAGCCGCTGGCCCGCGCGGCGGTGGTCGAGATCGAGCCGGTCACCGCCGCCGACGCGGCCGACTACCTGACCGCCGGACAGGTCGACGGTCGGGCCCGCTGGCGGCCGGTGCTGGACGAGCTCGCCGCGGCGCCCGACGGCGCGCTCGCCCGGGCGCTGCGCACGCCGCTGATGGTCCACCTGGCCCGCGTCGCCTACCGAGTGCCCGACCCGGCCGGGCTGCTGTCCTTCACCGGCCCCGACACCATCGCCGCGCACCTGCTCGACGCGTACCTGCCCGCGGTCTACGCCCACCGGACGCCGCCGCCACCGGACCCCGCCGGCCACCTCGACCGCCCGCCGGCCCGCGGCTACCCGCCGCAGCAGGCGCAGCGGTGGCTCGGCTTCCTCGCCGCCCACCTCACCGCGGAGGGCACCACCGACCTGGCCTGGTGGCGGCTGTACCGCGCCGTGCCGCACTTCCAGCGCCAGGCCGGGCTGGCCTACGCGCTCGGGGCGGGGACGCTGCTGGGGCTCGGCTTCGGGCTCACCTTCGGGCTCCGCCTCGGTGCTGCGGCCGGCGTGACGTTCGCGCTGGTCGCCGGGGTGGGGGGTGGGCTCGGCGGCGGCCTCATGGTCGGCTTCGCCAGCAACCGGGTCTACGCCGTGCCGCAGGAGCTCCGGGTCAGCGCCAGGCGGCCCGGGATCGGGGTCGCCGTCGGGTTCGTCCTCGGGTTCATGTCCTGGCTCGTCCTTGAGACGGGCCTGATGGCCGGGGTCGTCTTCGGGTCCACGGTCGGGCTCCTCCTCGGGCTGGTGGCGGGGCTGGGTGAGCCGGCCACGTTGACCCGTGCGGTCACCCCCGCCTCGACGCTGCGCAACGACCGGAGGGTGAGCAGTCTCTACGGGCTGATGTTCGGGCTGCCGTCCGTGCTCCTGGCCTGGTTGGCGTTCGGGCCCGAGCCCGGGCTCATCCTCGGGCTGGCGGCCGGGCTCACGTTCGGGCTGTTGATGAACGCGGTGTCCGGAGCCTGGGCGTGTTTTGTCGTGGCCCGGGTGCTCCTCGCGGTCCGCGGGCGGCTCCCCTACCACCTCATGGAGTTCCTCGACGACGCGTACCGTCGCGGCGTGCTGCGCCAGGTCGGTGCGGTGTACCAGTTCCGGCACGCGCGCCTGCAACAGCACCTCGCCGCGGCCTACCACCGGCGCGACCACGCCGGCAGGGACTGAGCTGTTGGTTTGTCTTTCGGGATGGGGGATCGTACAGTCCTCGGGAGAAAGGCGACAAGCATCATCTATGCGTGCAACACGGCACGCGGCGGGGGGCGCTGATGGGTGGCCGTGCGTCGACAGACGAGTGCGGTCCCGCTGTCTCCCCCTGGGTGCGTGACCTGCACCAGGCACCCCGCCTGAGCGCTGCCGTGGTCGGCGGTTCCGGACGCCTCGGGTCGTGGCTGACCCGCCAGCTCACCGGCGCAGGTCATCACGTGCGCGTCGTCGACGCCCAGCCGCCGAGCCCGATGCCGCGGATGCGCTTCGTCCGCTGCGACCTCGGCGGGCAGGAGAGCCTGCCGGCCGGCCTGTTCACCGGGTGCGACGTGGTCTTCCACCTCGCCGCGCTGCACGGCGCGCACCTGGTCGGCGGCACCGACCGCAGGCGGTTCTGGGCCGTCAACGTCAACGGCACCCAGGCGGTGGTCGAGGCGGCCCTGCGCGACGGCGTACGCCGGTTGGTCCTGGCCGGGTCCACCTCGGTCTACGGCGCCGGCTCGCCGGCCGGCCCGGCCCTGGTGCTGGACGAGTCCTCGCCGCTGCGCCCGGAGGACATCTACGACCTGACGAAGGTCGCCGCCGAGCAGCTGGTCCAGCGCGCGGCAGAGGCCGGGCTGGAGGGCGTGACGCTGCGCTTCGGACGCTTCTTCTTCGGCTCCCAGTCCGGCTACCACCTGCGCAAGCTCTCCACCGGCCTGGACGTCACCGACGCCTGCCAAGCGCTGGTACGGTCCGCGCTCGCGCCGGCGCTGCCGCGCCGGGCGTACTGCGTCGCCTCCGACCTGCCGCTGGACCGGGCGGACCGGGCCCGCCTCGGCGAGGACGCGACAGCCGTGCTCCGGGAGCGGTTCCCGCGGCTGGTCGAGGCCGCCCAGCGGCTGGGGCTGGCCCTGCCGGACCGGGTCGGCAAGTCGGTGTGCAGCGACGCGCTGCGCCAGGACCTCGGGTACGCCCCGGAGCGCACCCTGGAGTGGGTCACCGACGCGTGGGCGCGCCACCATGCCCGGGCCCGGCCGCAGCCGCGCCGGGCACTCCAGCACGAGGTCTCCCCGCTGCTCGCCGGGGTGCTGCCCGCGGTGTCCCCGTGCTGACCGAGCACCTGTTCGAGCAGTGGCACGTCGACGAGGAGGCCCTGCTCGACACGGCACGCCGCGGTGCCGGCGAGTGCGACGTCTTCCTCGGCGGCTCGCTCGCCGACGACCTGGGCAACACGGGCTCAGACATCGACCTCTACTGCTTCCTGGACCGCCCGGAGCCGGCCTCGGCCGGCGTGATGGTCGCCGGGTGCGGCGGGGCCAGGGTGGAGCTGCACGTCATCGGCACGGCCGCCGGGAGCCTCATCCCCGACCTGACGCCGCTGGTGTCGGGCTCGTTCCCCGGCCGTCCACAGTGGCCGTTCATACCGGAGCAGTTCCGGCGGGTGGTGCACGCGCTCTACCGGGACCGGGCGCTGGCCCGCCACCCGGACGGGCCGGCCGAGCGGCTGCGCCGGCGGACCGGCGCCGACCTGCTGCACATCCACAATGCGCTGTGGTCGACGGCCGCCGTCGCCTCGCTGGCCGAGGACGCGGCCACGCTCACCGGCCCCGACGAGTCGTGGTCGGCGCTCTACTGCGCCCGGCTGGCGGTGGAGGCGGCGCTCGACGCCGCCCTGGCCTGCCACATGCTGGTCAACCCCAACCCCAAGTGGCGGGTGCCGCTGGCCTTCCGGGCCAGACTGCTCCACCAGGCCTTTCCCGACCCGCAGCAGCTGCTGGCCGGGCTGTTCCCGGACGCGTCCTCGTTCGACACCGCCCTGGCGGCCTGCCTGGCCGCGACCCGGCACTGCCTCGGCGTGGTCACCGCAGACGCCTACCTCGCCAGCTTCGAGGCCGTCCGGGAGGCGGCCAAGCAGTACGGCGTCGACACCTCGGACCTGCCGCTGTGGCTGCCGCGGGACGAGCCGTGACCACGGCGCTTCCCGTGGCCGGCAAGGTGTCGCGCGACCCCACCACCGACCCGCCGACCGCCGTCAAGACGTACTCCAGTGTGGACACCGCCCGCTTCAAGTGCTGGGGCTCCGGCGTCGCCAACGAGCGGGTCGCCCGGCGCCTGCTCGGGGACGCGGTGCCGCAGGTCACCGCCGTCTGGGCCGACGGCGAGGCGGAGTACGCCCGGCTGGAGTGGCTCGACGGCCGGCCGCTGGACCTGGGTGCCTCCGCGGACCTCGTCGCGGCGGGCCGGCTGCTCGGCACCGTCCACGCCTGCGCCGGGACGTGGTGGGGCTCGCTGGACGGCGCGCACCGCTTCCGCGACCAGCGCGCCGCCTTCGCGTCCCGCTTCCAGGCCGGGGTACGCCTGCTCGCCGGCCACGAGCCGGCCCTGGCCACCCGGGTCGAGGCGTGGGCGGCGCCGCTCCTGGCCGCCGCCGGGTGGGAGGGTGAGCCCCGCCTGGTGCACGGCGACTTCGGCCCGAACAACCTGCTCCGCTGCGGCGCCGTGGTACGGGTCATCGACTGGGAGCACGCCCGCTGGGGGCACCCGCTGGAGGACTGGGCGAAGATCCGCTTCGCGGCCCGGTTCCCCGAGCCGAACGGCTTCGGCTCGCAGCAGGCAACGCTCGACCTGCTCGCCCAGGGCTGGACCGCGGTACGCGGCGGGCCGCCGCCATCGGCCGAGCCGGAAGGGCAGCTGCTGGAGGCGTACCTCGCGATGTGCCTCGGCACGTTCTTCCCCGCCCACCCCAACCCCAGGCTCCGGTGGCTGGCCGACCTCGTCAGCTGCTGAAGTGGACGTCACCCAGCTCGTACTCGGCCTGCTCGGCGGGATCTCCGGCATCGTCGTCGGCCACATCCTCGCCGTCCGGTCACAGCGACTGGCCTGGCAGCGGGAGGACGACCGGCGGCTGCAGCTGCGCGAGACCGAGGAGCGGATCGAGCTTTCGGTCGAGGTCAGGTTCGTCGTACGGCACGGCGGGTCCTGGCTGGTGGAGCTTGCCGCCCTGCTCGACAACAAGGGGCTCGTGCGCTACGAGACCCAGGAGCTCACCTTCGACCTACGCTGCATCTACCCGGAGGATGCCCTGGTCCCCGGTCCCGAGATCGACGGGCAGACCCGGATCCCTCATCTCCTCGCCGCCGGCTCCTGGCTGCCTGCCGGCTGGAGCCGCACGTTCATCGAGCCAGGGCTCTCCACACGTTACAGCTACGTCACCACCGTGCCCTGCTCCGCGTCCGCGGTCCTGCTGCACGGCCGGTTCGCATACGAGCCGGGACCCGCGCCAGGGCGCGCAAGCGCGTTCCACACAGCTGAGACCTTCCAGGCGGTGCCGGAGGGGCAACAGCCCTCCGGTGCTCAGCAGTGAGCGGCCGCGGTCACGCCTGGCGGGCGGCGTACGGGACGCGCAGCCGCCCGGAGATCTCGGCGAGCACCACGTCGCACACCTCCGGCAACGGCCGGCCGGCGTCGACCACGACCCAGCCCTTCTCCCGTGCCGCGGCGCGCAGGTAGCCGGCGCACGACTCGGAGAACCACCGCTGCAGCTGCGGGGTCTCGATGCGCGACTCGAGCATCCGGGCCGACGCGACCGCCGGGTCGGCGTCGAGCAGGACGACCAGGTCCGGACGCGGCAGGGCGTCCAGCAGTGGCTGCGGCAGCGGTGAGATGCCCATCACCGACCACCACATCAACGCGCTCTCCAGGTGCCGGTCGTAGACGGCGGGACCGGCCTGGGTGCTGGTCTCCTGGAGCACGCAGACGCCCAGCGCCATGGCCCGGGCGGCGTCCACGTGGCGCTGCCCGAACCGGTCCCGGATCGGGCCCAGGGTGGCGTGGAAGGCGGGCGGGAACGGGTTGAACTTCAGCGCCGGCCAACCGAACGCCTCCGCCACGACCTGCGCCACAGTGGACTTTCCGGCACCGTCCACACCCGCCAGCTCAACGATGGGCGCGTCACGCCGCGCGTTCTCCTCCAACGAGCTTCTCCTCCCCGCGCGGCGGACACCGGCCAGCCGACCGTATCCGATCGCACGGCGCAGCTACCCGACGACCGCCGGGACCGGCGCGGTCACCAGGTGGACCGGCGCCAGGGTGGACGCGGTCACCACGGCCCCGCCCGCAGCCCAGACCCGGGCGCCGAGCAGCGCGGCGACCGCCCCGCGGGGGCCCGGCGCCAGCTGCGCGCGGGGCAGCGTCACCGCGAAGACGTGCTCGTCGCCGACCAGCCGCGACTCGTACGGGTAGCGGAACGTGCGCCGTTCGCACGCCCGGTCGTACAGGAAGGTCTCGGCCTGGGGATGGCGGACCAGCTCGAGGGCGGGCTCACGCAGGTTGACGCAGACGTCTATCTGGCACTGCGCCGGCTGGGCCGGGATGCGCACCTCCACCCGCAGCCCGTCGCCGCGCTCCTGCGCCGCCAGCCGCACCGGCAGGCGGCCCCGCCCGGTCCCGCTGGCCAGCACCCGCGCCGGAGCCTGCGGACCAGCGCCCGCGACCGGCGCGACCGACGAGACCGGCGAGACCGGCGAGACCGGCAGCGCGGTGGCGCCGAGGCGGTCCACGATCCCGTCGAACGGGCTGTGCCGCAGGAAGAGGTCGTCGAAGTCCTCGGCGTCGCCGAGGTCGACCAGGAAACCCCCGCTCCCCCGGGCGAACCACAGGTCCCGCGGGTGGCGCCGGGCCGTGGCCGGCCACCGGGAGGACAGGTCGACGGCGAGGCACCGGTGCAACATCGCGAGCGTGAGCGAGACCGCGTCGTGGGCGCGGTGCCGCTCGACCAGCGCGCGGAAGTGCGCCCAGTCGAAGGCGGGGTGGGTGAGCTGCGCACCGATGCTGGCCAGCTCGCCGAGGCGCACGGTGGCGTACTGCCGGGTCATCTCGGTGAGGTAGCTGGCGTGGACGTGGCAGGCGCTGACCAGCGCCGCCATCTCCCGGCCCACCATGCGGACCTGGCCCAGGCCGTCCCGCCCGACGAGCTCGCTGCCGCGCAGCAGCGCCGCCGCATCCAGCCGGCCGGGCCGCGCCTCGCCCGGGCAGAGCCAGACGCCCGGGTGCGCCGCCGGGTCGGTGGCCGGCCCGTCGTACGGGCAGCCCCAGGCCGGGAAGTGCCGGTGCAGGTCGACCTCCAGCCAGCCGCGGCGCAGCTTGGCGGCCTCGTGCCGGACCGCCCGGCCGTACGGCTGGGGCGGGTCCTTGTGGTCGACCGTGAAACCGGCGGCGGCCAGCCGGACCAGCGCGTCGTACGGTGCGGTCGTGACCAGGTCGACGTCGCCGCTCCAGGCCAGCGCCGTCTCGTCGCGCAGGTACGCGTAGGCCGTCCCGCCCTTGAGCACCGCCACGGCGATCTCGTGCCGGGCGAGCAGCGCGGTCAGCTCGGCGGCGGCCTGGAAGTGGCTCCGCGAGCGGGCCACCGCCTGTGCGCCCAGCTCCCGGGCTGCGCCGCGGAGGTCCTCGTCCGCCCACGGTGGACACTCGGTGGACAGCCGGCGGTTGAACCGGGTGGCCAGGTGGTTGTAGCTCACCGCCCGCAGCAGCCGGTCGCGGTCGAAGCAGGCGTCGCCGGGCAGGCTTACCGGCGCGCCAGCGGCCCATCTCAGGATCTCGTGCTCCACGGTCCGCCTCCCCAGTCGTGCAGACAACATAGGCACCGGCGGCGTACGGCGCCCAGGGCCTTCGTGCCCTACCATGACGCGCGATGCCCACCTCCCCGCAGCCAGGCTCCTGGCCACGCTCCGTCCTCGTCACCGGCGCCAACCGCGGCCTGGGACTGTCCCTTGTGGAGATAGTCCTCGCCACGACCGGCGCGGACGTGGTGGCGTGCGTCCGCACCGCCGCGGCGGCCACCGCGCTGCATCCGGTCCTCGCCCGCCACCCCGGCCGGATCCTGGTGGCAGAGCTCGACTACCGCGACCCGCACTCCATCCACCAGGCCGCGCAGCAGTGCCTGGCCCGGCTGGACCGGCTGGACCTGCTCGTCAACAACGGCGCCGTGAACCGCGTCCCGGACCTGCCGGCGGCGCAGAGCAAGGGACCGCTGGAAGAGCTCTCCCCGGACGCGCTGCGGGCGATGTTCGACACCAACGTCGTCGGCCCGGTCCTGACCTGCCAGGCGTTCCTGCCGCTGCTGAGCAGGTCCAGCCGGCCCTGCGTGGTCAACGTCAGCACCAGCCGGGCGTCGCTGTCGGCTGTGGACGGTCCCGGTTCGTTCGGCTACTCGGTCACCAAGGCCGCCCTCAACATGGCCACCCGCAAGCTCGCCCGCCAGATGGATGAGCACAACGGCTGCGCCGTCGCGGTCGACCCCGGCTGGCTGCGCACCGGCATGGGCGGCCCGGACGCGCCCACCGACCCGGCAGACTGCGCCAGCCGCCTGCTGCGCACAGTGTGCGACGAAGGCACGAAGCTCAACGGCCGGTTCGTCACCGCCGACGGCGCCGACCTGCCCTGGTGAGCAGCCGGCCCGCGGCAGGCCGGCGCCGCACCACGTCGAAGCTGGCCGGGTGGCGCAGGAAGAGCACGGCGCCCGACACCAGCGCGACGGCGCAGAGCATGCTCGGCACGACGAACCCCGCCTGCCGCCCGGCGAGCTGCACCGAGGCGGTGGCGACCAGGCTCCCGCTGACCACCGCCCAGTTCTCGTGGCTGAAGTACCACGATGTCGCGTACCCGGCCTGCCCGGCGAGGAGGCGCTGCGCAAGGTCGATGCCCACCATGAGCACGGCGGCGCCGAAGAACGCGTAGAGCAGCTGCAGCGCCGCCAGCTGCGGCCATGCCGACGCCGTGGCGAGCCCGGCGTAGTAGCCGACGCTGGCCGCGGCCCCGGCGAGGAACACCAGCCCGCGCCCGACCCGCAGGGCGGCCCACGCGACCAGCGGCATCAGCGCGAGCTCGGCCAGCGGCGGAGCCGCCAGGACCAGACCGACCGCCGGGACCGGTGCGCCGAGGTCGTCGCGCAGCACCAGCGGCAGCTGCGAGACCTGCATCACGCGCCCGCTGGCGAACAGCACCATGGTGGCGGTGAACAGCAACAGCAGCCGCCGTCCGCAGCCCTCGCCGGCGACGGGCGGTCCGGCCCCCGCGCCGCCCGCCGCGCGGGCCGGACCGCCGCCGTGCGGGCGGCGGGGCCCGCGCCCGGGCCCGCGCACCGAGCAGGACACCAGCAGGCAGGCCAGGCCGATGCCGGCCGCGAGCCGGAAGACCGTCCGCGCGTCGAGGTAGGCCAGCGCGATGCCGCCCAGGCCGAAGCCGATAAAGGAGCCGACCGAGTACGAGATCCGGAAGGCGCTGACCACGACGATGGACGCCTGTTCGTCCTCGCGGTGCTCGACCACGTCCCGGGCGAGGGCGAAGAGCTGCGCGTTCGCCACCCCGAGGGCCGGGAAGAACCCGACGCCGACGAGGACCATCACCGGGTACGAGTCCACCAGCGAAAGGGCGAGGTAGCCCACGACCAGCCAGGCGAAGCTCAGCCGGACCAGCCGGTCCCGCCGGCCGGCCCGGTCGGAGCGGCGCCCGCTGCCCAGCATGACCAGCGTGCCGGTGGACGCGACCGCGACGAAGTAGACGGTGATCATCACGTCCGACGCGCCCAGCGCATCTTTGGCGAAGAGGGACAGCACCCCGAGTGGCAGCGACGACATGGCCCCGGACAGCAGCAGGAGCAGCAGCAGCGGGCGGTAGCCGGCCGAACGGCCCCACGCGCCGCAGCGGTCCCGTACGGGCGGCGGCGGCTCGGCCAAGGCAGCGGCTCGCCCCGCCAGGGCCGCGGCTGGCTCCGCCAAAGCCGCGGCTGGCTCCGCCACTCCGATGTGGACCCCGCCCATCCACCCCTCGCCCGGCCGGTGTGCCGGGACATCGTGCCACGCGCCGGTGGGACGGGCGGCGCCGCCCCTTTCCCCGCGCGCCCATGCATAACAGCGGCCGGCGCTCGCGTATGAGAGTCGGAGGAGGTGGGTGTGAGCAGGTCGGTTGAGCGGGAGTTCACCGCGTTCGTCGCGGAACGGGGCCACGCGCTGCTACGGGTGGCGTACGCGCTGACGGGTGAGCAGCACGCAGCCCAGGACCTCGTGCAGGACGCGCTGGCCAAGGCGTTCGCGCGATGGCGCCACATCGACGGCGACGCCGAGCCGTACGTGCGCCGGGTCATCTACCACGACCACGTGTCGAGCTGGCGGAAGGTCCGACGGCGCGAGGTCCCGGTGCCGGTGGTGCCGGAGCGGGCGGGCGTCGAGGAGGTCGACGCCTCCACGGCGCTGCGGGTGCAGCTGCGGGCGGCGCTGCGGGCGCTGCCACCGCGGCAGCGGGCCGTGCTGGTGCTGCGCTTCCTGGAGGACCGCAGCGTGGAGGAGACGGCGCAGGTGCTGGGTTGCCGGGCGGGCACGGTCGGCAGCCAGACCAGCCGCGCTCTGGCGAGGTTACGGGAGCTCGTGCCCGAGCTGGACTGGGAGGCAGTCAGATGAGTGAGATCGACAAGATCCTGCGCGGTACGCTGCGCGAGCTCGCCGAGGAGGCGCGCGGCGCGCCCGAACTGGCGACCCGTGCGGTGGCGCGGGGCCGGCGGCTGCGGACGCGCCGGCACGTGCAGCTGTCCCTCGCCGTGGTGCTGGCGGTCGCCGCGGTCGGCACGCCGTACCTGGTGGTCCGGGCGTCCGGCCCGGGCGCCGCGCCAGCGCCGCAGCCGGCGTCCGGGTCGGCGAGCGCCCGGGCGGCGTACCCGCGCAGCACCGGGCCCACGACGCTGCCTGAGGCGGAGGGGGTGCCCGGTGCCGCCGACCGGCCCGACCTGGTCGGCACGGACCCGGGGGTGCTGCACTTCGACGTGCAGCGGTCGGTCGTGCCCGGGCTGTGGGACACGCACTGGCAGACCGCGCCCGGGGTGGAGGAGGTGCAGATCGCCTTCGCCCCGAAGGGTCGGGGTCCCGAGCAGCTCAGCTACGTCACTGTGCAGCTGGCCAGGACCCGGATCGTGGCCCCGGACGAGGTACCCGGCAAGCACGTGACCGGGGACGGGCGGACGGTCCTCATCCCGCCGCAGAGTCCCGAGCTGACCCAGGAGACCACCGTCCGCGGCCGCCCGGCGACGCTGGGGCGCTTCGCCCCACCCGACTCGACGCCACCGTCGCCCCCGACGTGGAAGCTGCTATGGCAGCCGGTCGACGGCCTGTGGGCACGCGTCGTCGCCCGGGACTGGAACGAGCATGTCCTCCGCGCGGTCGCCGAGACGCTGCGCCTGGACCGCGCCCAGCGGTGCGTGCAGCCGCTGCAGGCCACGGCGTTGCCGCCCGGGACCCGGTGGACCGGGTCGCACGTGGGCATCAGCAGCAGCACGGAGCTGGACCGCGGCGGAGACTTTCCGGGGCTCGGCCTGTGGTGGTACTCGGGCTTCACGCTGGACAAGGCCGACAGCCGGACGATCACCGTCCGCCTGGAGCCGCCGAACTTCCCGAACAGCTCGGGCTCCCCGAAGGACCAGTTCCGCCCGAACCTGACGGTCGCCGGCCAGCCGGCCCAGTGGACGGACCCGTACCGCCGCGCGCAGGGGCAGCTGGTGGTCGCGTACTTCCAGCAGCGCTTCACGCTCTTCGTCCTGGCGGACAGCGAGGCGGAGGCGGTGGCGGTCGCCGCCAGGCTGCGCGTCCTCGGCGACCTGGCGAAGCCGCAGACCTGGCCACGGCGGACCGTGCTGTAGCGAGCGCCGCGCCAGCAGGCGCCGGGAGGCCGGTTGCTGGCGCGGCGGCCAGGTGAATCGCGTCGAGGCTGCGCAAGGGCGGTTCGGCGAAGATTACGGCGGTCGCTGATCCTGGCGTCGATCTCTAGCCGGAACAGCCGGCCGGTACCCCCATCAGCGCCTGCGGTGCAGAGCGACGTAACGCCGCGCCACCTCCACCTCAACCAGCGCCGAGGAGACCAGTGGCACCTCGCGATACTCGTTGAGCCAGGCGACCAGGTCGACGCTGTATGACTCCTGGCGGACCAGCTTCACCACCGCCGCGGAGTCGAGATAGACCACCAGCGTTCCTCGTCGCGTAGCGCAGCCAGTTCGGAGGCTACGTCAACGGCCGGATCGCCCAGCGTGGGCGGCAGCGGCACCGGACCGGACCCGGTCGGCGCCACTGCGCGACCCGACGAGACCAGCCTGGCCAGTGTCGAGGTCTCGTCGCCCACCGGGACCAACCGCGCGACGGGGCGTCCCCGATCAGTGATCTCGATGGTCTCGCCACCGCGGACCCGGGCCAGCACCTGACTCGTGTTCTGGTTGAGCTCCCGCACACCGATCCGCTCCATGGCCGCCAGGGTAGAAATAGGTCAGGCCGGCCAGAGGACGTTCGGGTGGAACCGTGCTGTAGCGGGCCGGAGCGCGGAAGCGCCGAGCCAGCAGCCGCCGGAAGGTCGGTTGCTGACACGGCGCCTGGCCGGCCCGCTACCTGGCTCACCGCCCGCCCCACTGCCCGCCGCGTCGTTCGCGTTACAGACTGCCGAGCTGACACCGGCAGCTGGGGTGCAGCTTGCCCCTCCACGATCCGGGTCAGTCTTCCTACTCCCTGGCGGCTACCAGGTCCCGCAGCTCATCGGCCAGTACACGTGCCGCCGCGGCGAACCTGTCGACTACTGCGGCGTGCTCGCTGCTGAGGTCCTGGACCCGGCCCACGCCCAAGCTGACCACGAGATGCGCGCGGCCGGTGACCACGCCCATCATCGGCACGTCGCCGACGTGCCGGTCCACCCACACCCGCATCCCCGGCACCAGGTCCACCGTCACCGCCAGCAGCGGGTCGGGCTCCATGTCGGTGTCCACTGCGGCGTGTTCGGTCAGGTCTGTAGCGGCCATCAGGCAACCCCTTTCTGGTTGTTTCGGAGTGGTTGGGTTCGGTGCGCGGGCGGCGACTCCTTCCCCCGGCTTCCGGCGCGTCCACCTTTCACCCGAAGGCACGGATCTCCACGTCCCACACCGCCGGAGCCGGCGGTAGGCCACTGTCTACCGAGGATGCCGAACTGACCGAAGCGCCTGGATCTGCCCGGGCATCGTTGCCCGAGCGCGACCCCCCGGTCGGCAGGGCTTGTCACACGGAGTAGCCTGCTGCCTTCGGAGCGGCCGGGCTAGGGAATGGATGTCCGATTGCGTCCGGCGCGTTGTCCGGCTGTGTCCACCCCCACGGCCATGCAGGCGCACACATGTGCAGGTCAGCCGCCGGGTGCTCTACGCTCGGCCCATGGCTGGGAGCACCGATGGTAGGTGGACTGTCCACAGTGAACGAGTTGTTGACGACACCCGCCGCACGGTACTCAGCGTCGCCGACATTGAGATGCCCAGCGGCATCCGGTTCGAGCAGTACGTCCTGCGCGTACCGGACGCGGTGATGGTCCTCGTCCTCCGCGGCGACCGGATCCTCATGGTCCGGCGGCACCGGTTCGTCATCGACCGGTGGGTGTGGGAGCTACCCGGCGGCTACCTCGACCCTGACGAGGACCCGGCGGTGTGCGCCGCCCGGGAGGTGGAGGAGGAGACCGGGTGGCGGCCGGGGCCGCTGGAGCTGCTCGTGCAGTACCAGCCGATGGTCGGCACCATCGACCAGCTCAACCGTGTCTACCTCGCCCGGGAGGCGCAGCCCACCGGTGGGCCACCTGACCGTGACGAGACCGAGACGGTCGGGTGGGTGGCGCTGGCTGATGCGCGGGACCTGATGCGGCGGGGGCAGATCGTAGGGGCTGGGTCGGTGGCTGCGGTGCTCGCAGTGCTACTGGCCCGGGCTGAGGGCAGGCTCTGACCTATGCCGGACCCGGTCGGCGAGCTCCCGTACGGCTGGTAGGCCGCAGTGCGGCGCAAGCCGGTTGGCCAGGTCCCGCAGGTAGTCCCCGCAGCGGGCTGACCGGAGGGGTCCCGCAGCCTCAACGGCCTGGACGCCCACCGTCGCGGCCTCGTCGATGTCACCGGCGGCGGCGCTCGCGCGGGCGAGCAGCGCCAGGTTGAACTGCCGGCCACGGGCGTACCGCTCGTCCATGTCCAGTGACCGCCGCGCGAACCGGCCGGCCAGGTCCCCGCGGCCCAGTGCCAGGAACGCCTGCCCGAACCGGGCAGACAGGTACGCTTCGTCGAAGTAGCCGATCCACTGCGGGTCCGCCCCCCGGTCAGCCCGGTCGAGGGTCCGTTCCGCCCGGTCCAACGCAACCGCGCACGCCCGCTCGTCGCCGGCCGTGGCGTGGCCGTGGGCCTCGATTACGGCGGCCTCGGCACGTATCGCCTCGACACCGGCGTCAGCGGCGAGCCGGCCGGCCGCACGCGCGAGGTCGATAGCCTCCCGGTGGTCGCGGAGGTAGGTAGCCTGTTGGCTCATGGCGGCGAGGACCTCCGCGCCAAGGGGCAGATCGCCGGCGCCCATGGCCAGCCGTAGGGCCTGGATCAGGTACCGCTGGGCCAGGCCGTGCAGCCCCACGTCATGGGTGGCCCAGCCGGTCAGCAGGGTCAGCTCAGCGGCTGCGGACATCAGCAGCTGCCCGACTCGCCGGTCGTACCGGCCGGCAAGGAGGGGGGCAACGTCTCCTGCGAGGAACCGGACGGCGGTCTCGCGGATCTGGCCGCCGCCGTAAGCATTGTCCAGATCCCGCAGGACGACGGTCATCCGGCGGATGGTGTCGACGTCCGGCTCCTCAACCGGCCGTCGCCCGCTGCCGGCCGGCGGTTCCTCCACGGGTGCCAGGGCGGCGAGGGCACGCATGGCTGGGGTGACGAAGGCGACCGCCGCGAACGCTGCCTGCCGGAGCAGGCCACGCCGGTCCATGTCCGCCCGCCACAAACCTGCGGCGATGGTGACCGCGCCCGGCAGGTCCGTAGCGAACTCCAGCCCGTCGGTCGGCGGCATCACGTCTCCTTGAATCCCGGACACGGTCGCGAGAAGTTCGCCTCCGGCGTGCAGCGCGGCGTCGATGCGCCTGGCCTGGTCGAGAGTAGGTAGCGCACCTGCTTCGATCTCGTGCAAGCGGCTCTTGCTCAGGTACACCCGGCCCGCGAGGGCGCGCAAGGACACCCCGGAGGCGTCCCGGATCTGCCGCATACATCGACCGAACTGTGGGTCCATGGATGGTGGTTTCGACATACGTACTCCCGGGGCACCTCCGTGCGGCGGGCCGGCGGCTGTGTCTCCGCAGCAGCGGCCCATTGAATGGCATGGTATCCGAGGGAATGGACCGGCTGGATGGGTCTGTGTACCACGCCCCTCCGGTCAGCAGTCGGTGCCGCAAGCAGAGGCACTGGTGGCACTCGACCTGTTCGATCCCGGGCCAGAGTCGTTCAGCGGCGAGGCGCCGACGAAGCGCTCGCCCCGGTGCTCGAGTCGGATAGCGTCGTCGCTGTGTTCCCCGTGGCCGTCGCCGGCACCCTGGTACGGCTACGCGAGCTCCGGCCCGCCGACCTGGACGCCTCGATGACCGTCGTCGGCGACCCAAAGGTCACCCGGTCACTCAGCTTCGACACCCGTAGCAGAGATGAGCAAGCCGAACGGTTGGCGGCCGACATCGCCCGCGCGCACAGTGAACCGCGCCCGGACTACTACCTCGCCATCGCCAACGGTGATGACCTCCTGGTCAGGTTCGTGCGCATCGGGCTCGGGGCTCACCGCAGCGGCGAGCTCGGCTACGCCGTACGAGCCGACGACTGGGGCAAGGGCTACGCCACGGAAGCCGCCACGCTCATGCTCAACTTCGGGTTCGCCACGCTGGGCCTGCACCGTATCCAGGCGGCCTGCGGGCCGGACAACCGACCGTCACAGCGAATGCTCGCCAAGCTGGGGTTCACACCGGAAGGCCGTATCCGGGACCACGTCCTCACCAACGGGGCATGGCGGGACTCACTGCTGTACTCGATCCTGGCCCGCGAATGGAACCCGCACCGGGCCTAGCCCGAGTGTTCTGGCTAGCATGATCGACACTGGTGTCGCCGACTGGGACTATCTGCCGCAGTGGCAGCAGGATACATACGCCGCCATCTTCAAGCGCATCGAGCGGAAGCTGGCCGGAACCCGATCTTTGCCTACTACACGCCGGCGCGATGTCCTCGACATCCATCAGCACCTCGTCAGTGCGTTGCTTGTTCCAGACCTGCCGCCGGCGTAGCGCGGGTTGTGCAGGATCGCGCAGATCGTAGAGGTTTCCCATAACTGGGTTTGGCGGTGCGGGTTACGCCTGCGGTCGTGCAGAGGCGGCCGAGAGTGTCGGTGGCTACGGGCATAGTGTGTCGTGGTGCGGACCACGATCTTTGGGAGGTTCCATGAAGGTTGACGTTTTGTATCAGGACCTGTTGTCCGCGGTTGCCTTGTCGGGGCAGCGGGCGCTGTTGCGAGCGGTCGCGACGTATCAGCCTGCGGGTGGGGTCGGCGCGAAGGTGTTCCCGCCGACGTACCCGACGGTCGGGGACCGTCCGCCGTATGTGGTCGAGGAGCGGCTGGTTGACGGGAAGCCCCGCGGGAACGTTTTGCTGGATTCGACCCCGTCGCAGGCGAATCGTGCGGAGGAGGCGCTGCTGCGGGCGCATCGGGACGGGGCGATCCGGGTGCCGTTGATGACGCTGGAGCACGCCGGCGAGGTGGCGGTGACATTGACGTCGCTGGAGTTCCCGCACAGGTATGCGGATGCGTATCTGCGGGACAGCCTGCTGGATGGGGTGGCGTTCGACCGGACAGAGCTGGGCCGGTCGTTGATGTCGGCGTCGCTGGAGGACGCTCGGGCTCTGTACGTGCACGATCCCGGCTCGCTGGTGTTCGGGGCGTGGAACAGTCACCGCAAGGGCCGGCAGCAGAAGTTCCCCCGGGTGTATGCCAGTGAGGTGGTCGGCTGGGATCCGGTGATGGGAGCGCGCAGCGCCGGCCGGATGGATCCGCTGAACCTGACCGGGGCGCAGAAGTCGCGTAAGGATGGCGAGGGTTGGGACTACTCGCCGGTGGCCACGAAGGCCAAGGGTGAGAAGCTGAGCGAGATCGGGCACGGTAACGTGGCGCCGAACCCCCAGCATGGTGGAGTGACGGTCTCTTCGGCGCAGCGGATCGCGACGCTGTCGCTGGCCGGTCTGGACCGCATCGGGTTCGGGCGGGTGGATGCGCAGGTGGCGGTGGCGGCCCGAGCCGTGCTGGCCGCATACGCGATCATGGCGGATCGGTTGGCCTTCGGGAGCCCGACGCTGTGGCTGCGCAGCGGCTGTGAGCTGGTGCTGGAGTCGGAGCGGTTGGAGTGGGTCAACCGCGGGGGTGGCACCGAGCAGCTTGAGATCACCCGCGAGACGGCTGTTGAGCTGTTCACGCTGGCCTCGCGGCTTGCGGACAAGCAGGGGCTCGCGTTGTCGGATGAGCCGGTCCGCCTGGCCCCGTCCAAGGCGCTGGCGCAGGCGATCGACTTCAGCCTGACCAAGGCGGCTGCGGGCGAGGGTGAGGCGTAGCCGTGGGCCTGGTGATCACCGTTGAGCTGCTGACCGGCAGCTATGAGGCGGCGGAGGCTGACGACCGGGAGCGGGCGGAGTGGCCGCCGCATCCGGCCCGGCTGGTGTGTGCCTTGCGCGCGGCGGCTCGGGGGGAGCAGGACCGGGCGGCGCTGTGCTGGTTGGCGGCGCAACCGCCGCCGCTGGTCCTCGCGGCTACCCAGGCCGGGTCGAGCCGGCGGGAGGCGTACGTGGTGACGAATGCGAGGGACGCCGAGGGCAGGAGCCAGACCCATCCCGGACGGGTCAACCGCCTGCGGGTGCGCACCCGGGCGGTGCCGGCCGTCCCGAGCGTCGCGATGATCTGGACGGGGCCGGTGGAACCCGGTCACGTCCAGACTTTGGATGCGATGGCTCGGCGGATCCCGTACCTGGGTCGCTCGACGGGGATCGCGCTGGTAGCCGCCTCGGCCCGGGCCGAGGACAGCCCGGTGGATGCTGGTCCTGACCGGACGGTGTTCGAACCGTGCGACCTGCTGGACGGGGAGGTGTCGCTGCGTGTGCCGTACCCGGGGTTCGTGGAGGAGCTGGAGGCGCAGTTCGACGCGGGCCGTCCCTCGTGGGAGGTGGCCCGCTACCGCGCCTACCGGCGCCGGCGGTCACACACCGCGGACGCCGGAGCCGAGGCGAGCACCCAGGTGGCAGCCGGTCGGGACGGCCTGGTGCCGTCGGTGTATACCGACGTGTTGGTGTTCCGGTTTTCCGGGTTGCGACCGCAGGCGCGGTTGGCGGTGCGGTTGACGGAGGCGCTGCGCTCGGCGGTGCTGGATGCGGCCCGCGGGCAGGCGCCGCCGGCGCTGCATGGGCATGGCGCGTCGGGACGGCCGCACGTGGCGTTTCTCGCATTGCCCGACGTTGGGCATCGACACGCTGACGGGCACCTGCTGGGGCTGGCGGTGGCAGTGCCGGAGCTGCCGGAGCCGGAGCGGGTGACCGTGCTGCGCGCCGTGCTGGGCCTGCGCAGCCCCAACCTGATGGGTGTGGTGCAGCTACCGGTGCCGCAGTTGGGCACCGTGGAGCTGCTCTACCAGCCGGGCCTGGTGCGTCCGTGGGGGGCGTCGCCGCAACGGTGGCGGCGGGGTAGCCGCGAATGGGCGTCAGCGACGCCGGTGGTGCTCGACCGCCATCCCAAGCGCCCGGACCAGGCAGGGGACGAGATCCGCCGCTGCCTGCGCACGGTGGGGCTGCCCGAGCCGGTGGAGGTGGTGGTCAGCACCGAGCCGCTGCTGGCCGGCGCGGCCCGGTTGCGCCAGGCCGACCTGCCCCGGCAGGCCCAGGGACGCCTGTTCCGGCATGTCGCGGTGACGTTCGAGCGCCAGGTGTCCGGGCCGGTGCTGGTAGGCGCCGGCCGCTATCTCGGGGTGGGACTTCTCGCCCCGGTCGGGTCGGGCGACCACGATGGCTGAGATCACCGCCGGTGGGTTGGGCCAAGGCGACTTCCCCGCGTTCGTGCAGTCGGTGCACGGGCATGACCCGTTCCCGTGGCAGGCGGCACTGGCCGCCGAGGTGCTCGACGGCGGCCGGTGGCCGGACCTGGTGGACGTGCCCACGGGCCTGGGTAAAACCTCCATGATGGACCTTGCGGTCTTCGTCGCCGCAGCGAGCGCCCACCATGCCGGCCCGGAAAGGATCGGCCGGCGCCGGTGTTTCTTCGTGGTCGACCGGCGGATCGTGGTGGATGAGGCGTACGAGCATGCCGCACGGATCGCGAAGAAACTGGCTGTCGCGGAGCGTGACGGCGACGCCGGGGTGCTGGGCCGGGTCGCGGCTGGGTTGCGCGCGTACGCACCGGACGCGCGGCGGGGTGAGCTGCTGCCGGTGACGCGGATGCGCGGCGGCGTGACCTGGTCGGCGGCGTGGCTGGACCGCCCGGATCGGCCGGGGATCGTGCTGGCGACGGTGGACCAGGTGGGCAGCCGGCTGCTGTTTCGGGGGTACGGGGTCAGCGACCGGCGCCGTCCGATCGACGCCGCGCTGACCGGCACGGATGCGCTGCTGCTGGTGGACGAGGCGCACCTGTCCACCGCACTGTTGTCCACACTGGACGCAGCACGGCAGCGCGACCGGCTCGGGTTGCCGCTGCCTGGGTTGAGCGTCGTGCGGTTGTCGGCCACCGACGCCGGGGCGACGCGTCCGTTCGTCCTGGACCTGGACGCGCACCGCGACAACGCGGAGGCATGGCGGCGGTTGACTGCCGGCAAGACGCTGACCATCCGGGAGGCCACGGTCAAGGACTGCACCGGGGTGCTGGCCGACGCGGCGCTCCAGCAGCTGACCACGCTGGCCGGGCAGCAGTCCTCGGACGGCCCCGCGCCCGCGGTGCTGGTGGTGTGCAACACCGTTGACCGCGCCCGCGCCGTGCACGAGCGGATGCGCAAGCAGCTGTCTGGGCCCTCGGCAGCGGTGCAGGCCGACTGTGACCTGCTGATCGGCCGGTCCCGTCCTATCGACCGGCCGCAGCTGCAGGACACGGTCCTGCGCCGTTTCGGGGTGGCCCGTGACGGTGGCGCGCGTCCAGCCGTGCTGGTCGCCACCCAGACGGTGGAGGTCGGGGTGAACCTCGACGCGGACGCGCTGGTCACCGAGTCGGCCTCCTGGGACGCCCTGGTGCAGCGCCTGGGGCGGCTCAACCGGCTGGGTCGCTTCGCCCGGAGGTTTCCCGGTGCCGGGCCCGCTGCCGCCGTTGTCGTGCACGACGGGCAGAAGGACGGCCCGGTGTACGGTGCGGCGCGGGACGCCACCTGGCAGGCACTGCGCGACCACACGACCCAGGCCGGTGGCGTGCTCGACGTGTCCCCGATGGCCTGTCGCGCGCTGGGTGAAGGACCGCTGAGCGCACCGGGGCTACGCCGGACCCCAGCCGACGTGCCGGTGCTGCTGCTCCCGACCCTGGACGCGTGGGTGCAGACCTCGCCGGTGCCCATGCTGGACCCGCCGGTCGAACCGTTCCTTCACGGCTTCGGGTCCGGCGCCGCCCCGGTGCAAATGGTGTGGCGTGACGGGCTCGTCAGCGATGAGCCGCTGGACGACCCGTTCGGCGACGACGACGTCGAGGTGCCCGCCGCCGATGTGGAAGCGGTGTTGGCGGACATGCCGCCGCGTACGGCCGAGATGGTGGAGGTGCCCTGGCACGCGGTCAGGCAGTGGATGCGCGGGCTGGCTCCCGACCCGGTCGCCGATCTGGAGAACGAACCGGACACCGACCGGCGGCCCACCGCTCGCCCGGTGCGGGAGCCGTTCCGGGTGCTGGCCCGCCGCCCGGACCGGCGAGGCCACGGGTCCGCGGACAGCGGTGCCGAGCTGCGGTGGCGGTGGATCGACGCAGACCAGCTGCGCCCCTCCGACCTGGTCATCGTCCCGGCCGAGCGGGGCGGCCTCGACCGTTACGGCTGGGCGCCCGCGGACCGCAGCCCGGTGCGTGACGTCAGCGAGGTCGCCACGTTCGCGCCCAGCCGCAGCCGCCGCGGCGGCGTCCTGCGCCTGGACAGTGGACTAGCGCGGCGGCTGGACCTGCCCGACGGCTCCCGCGAGACGGTCCAACAGCTGATCACCGAGCTTCTGTCCGATGAGGACATCCGTACCGGTGACGGCCTTCAACATGTCGGCGGGCAGCTTGCCGCTGCCCTACCCGACCAGCCGTCGCCATCGGCCGGCTGGCCTGCGCAAGCATGGCAACGGCTGCGGTCCTGGGCATCGTCGGGGCGGTTGCGCATGGTCGAGCTGATCGACAGTGCGGATGGGTGGACGGTGGACGGCGCGGGACCCCGTACCCTCGGGTGGCTGCTGACCGGACCCATCCCGGACCCTGCTCGGGGCGACCCGCCGATACTCCCGGAACGCGACGACGAGGAACCCGCCGCCAGCTCCGTCAGCGGCGGGCCGGTCACCCTGGCCACTCACCACGCCGCGGTCCGGCGCCGCAGCGGCCAGATCGCCGCCGCGCTCGGCCTGCCCGACGAGCTGCGCACCGTGCTGGAGGACGCCGCCGGCTGGCACGACCTGGGCAAGGTTGAGCACCGGTTCCAGGTCATGCTGCACAACGGCGACGCCTACGAAGCCGCCCTGGCCGCCGAGCCCCTCGCCAAGTCCGGGCTCGATCCCGCCGACCGGCTCGCGTGGCGGCGCGCCGCCCACCTCAGCGGCCTGCCCGCCGGGGCCCGCCACGAGGCCTGGTCGGCCGCCCTGGTCGACGAGCACCTACGCCGGACCGGGGCCTACCCGGGCGACCAGGACCTGCTCATCCACCTGGTCGCCGCGCACCATGGCTACGCCCGCCCGCTGGCCCGGCTGGTGCTCGACCCGTCACCGCGACCGGTCACCGCCGTCGTGGACGAGGGCAAGGTCACCGTGGACTCCGGGCACACCGTCGACCTGGAGCAGCCGGCCCGGTTCGCCCGCCTCAACGACCGCTACGGGCGTTGGGGCCTGGCCCTGTTGGAAGCCATCGTCCGCTGCGCCGATATGACCGTCTCCGAGGAGGGATCATGACCGGGCTGTCCCTACCCGCCCTGGACGGGCGTAGCCCGCTGGGCTTCCTGGCCGCGCTCGGTGTGTTGCGCCTGGTCGTTGAGCACACCGGCCACCCGGCCCGGCTGGCCTTCTCCCGACAGGACTGCACCGCGGTCCTACACAACGCCCACCCTGACATCGACACCCTCGTGGAGGACCTGGCCGCCGTTGTGGCCAGCATCCCGGACGGCGGGGTGCTGTCTCAGGTCGCAGTGGACTTCCCACCCCCCGGCACCTCGCCGGACAAGCTGCGGCTGACCAGGAAAGAGTTCACCGCGTACGCCCGGCAGGTGACCGCCGCCGACGGCCTCGCCGCCGAACGGTGGCTGGGCGTGCTGGTCACCGACCTGAGCACCGACGACAAGGGCCGCATCGACATCAGCCCGTACGCGGCACCGTCAGGCCAACAGTCCACCCGCACCATGCTCACCAAACCTCTAATTGAGGTACGGAAGAACCCCATCCCGCTGCGCGAGGCGCTCGTGGCCTGGCGGCGCTACCCCGGCATTAGCGGGGAGTACCTCGACCATCGTGTGCTCTTCAACAAAGCCGACGCCGCCGACGGCAAATCAGCCGAACGCGGCGTGCCCGGCGCCACCTGGTTGGCGCTGATGGCGTACCCGCTGCTGCGTACCACCGCCGCAGGCGGCGAGCCGATGAGCACCTGCTGGCAGGACCTCGGCGACCGCGCCGGTCGCCGCATGGTCTACCCACTGTGGTCGTCCCCTCTGGACATCCCCGCAGTCCAGGCCGTGCTGTCCCACCCCGTCCTCGCCGGTGTCAGCACCGGCGCCGCCCCGGCAGCCGCCACCCTGCTGTCGATCTTCTGGATCGGGCACGCCGCACGCCGGCGCATTCCCAAGCGCGACTTCGCCGGGGTGCTCGTTCCCGTCAACAACCCCACCCGGCCGCTGGCTCCGGTCAGGCGGGGACGGGGCAGGGCGGCAGCTCGATGACCCCGGCCCGCCCGCCCGTGCCGGGACTGCCGGAGACCGTCCCGGCTCGCATGGTCAACGAGTTCGTCTACTGCCCGCGTCTGTTCTATCTGGAATGGGTGCAAGGACGCTTTGCCACCAGCGACGACGTCGAAGAAGGGCGGTACGTCCACCGGGTCGTCGACGAACCCGGCGGCGACCTTCCCGACCCGGACGCAGACTTGGAACACTTCGCCGGGCGTACCTCGCGAAGCTTCTGGCTGACCTCGACAGACCTTGGCGTCAGCGCGAAGATCGACATCGTCGAGGTCGGCGAAGACGGCACCGTCACCCCGGTCGACTACAAGAAGGGCGCCCCCGACAAGCGCGGCAACCCGTGGCCCGCCGACGAGATCCAGTCCGTGCTGCAGGCGCTGCTGCTAAAGGAAGCCGGCTACCGGGTCGACCAGGCGGAGATCTGGTACGCCGAGCCCCGCCGGCGGGTGGTGGTGCCTATTGACGCCGGCCGGCTGCAGGAAACCCGGGAACTGCTGGAACGACTGTGGCTGACCGCGGCCAGCGACACCGCGCCGCCACCGCTGGACGACAGCCCGAAATGCCCGCGCTGCTCCCTGGTTGGCCTGTGCCTGCCTGACGAGATCAACACGCTGCGAACTCGGGACCAGACCCCACGCCGGCCGCGGGGCGTCATGGCCGCCGACCCCGACAGCCGACCCGTCTACGTCATGGAGCAAGGCACTCTGGTCGGCATCCGACGCGGGCGGCTGGAGATCTACAAGGAGGACGAGAAGCTCGCCTCCTACCGGCTCATCGACGTCAGCCAAGTCTGTCTGTACGGCAACGTCACGGTCACCGCGCAGGTGATGCGGGAGCTGTTCGCACGCGAGATCCCCGTCTGCTGGTTCTCCTACGGCGGTTGGTTCACCGGCATGGCCGAAGGCCTACCCAGCAAGCACGTCGACCTACGCCGAAGCCAGTACACCGCGGCGGCGGGGGTGACGCTCGCCGCTGCCGGCCGCATGATCGAAGGAAAGATCAAGAACAGCCGTACGCTGCTACGCCGCAACAGCAAGACCCCACCCGGCCAGGCCATCGACCAGCTCGCCGAGCTGGCAACCGCAGCGGCGACCCCGACCGGCTACCCCACCCTCCTAGGCATCGAGGGCACCGCCGCCCGGATCTACTTCTCCCGCTTCACCGGCATGCTCACCGCCACCACCGACATAGACACCGCCGCGTTCGACACCAACGGCCGCGCCCGCCGCCCACCACCGGACCCGGTCAACACCCTGCTCTCCTTCACCTACGCGCTGCTTGTCAAGGACCTCACCGCCACCCTCACCATGATTGGGTTCGACCCCTACCTTGGGGTCTTCCACCGACCCCGGTACGGCCGCCCCGCCCTCGCCCTCGACCTGGCCGAGGAGTTCCGGCCACTCATCGCCGACAGCACCGTCATCCAGCTCATCAACAACGGCGAGGTACGACCCGGTCACTTCACCCGCCGCTCCGGCGGCTGCCAACTCGACCGCGACGGCCGCCGCGCCGTCATCAACGCGTACGAACGACGCATGGCCCACGAGATCAAACACCCCGTGTTCGGCTACCGGGTCAACTACCGCCGCGCCCTCGACGTCCAAGGCAGGATCCTCGCCGCACACCTCACCGGTGAGCTGCCCGAGTACACGCCATTCACCACGAGGTGACCGATGGCCCGACGCCGCTTCCTCATCGCCTACGACATCAGCGACCCGCAACGGCTCCGCCGCATCTGCAAAACCATGGAAGAGTACGGCGAGCGCCTCCAGTACTCCGTCTTCATCTGCGACCTGAGCCGCACCGAACTCATCCATGCCCGAGCCACGGTTGAGAGCCAGATGAAGCTCACCGAGGACTCGGTCGTCATCGTCGACCTCGGTGACACCGACAGCGCTCGCTTCACATTCATCGGCCGACGACGCCCCCTACCCACCAACGGACCAAGGATCATCTGATGCGAGCGCTCCGGTACCCGGCCCTCCCCCAGGCAGCGCTCGCACCCAGGCCAACACGCCGCCCACAGCCAGACCAACTTACAGCAGTCGATCACATAGCCGTCTCCGAACGAAGCGCTCGCCGGACCGCCGGAATCCCCAGCTCAACCGGCTCACTTCTCGCGAGCCCTCTTCCCGGTCATCGCGACCGGGCTCCATCGCGGCTACGCCAGCACGAACCGGTCGCCGGTGAACGCCGGCTCTTCCCGGTCATCGCGACCGGGCTCCATCGCGGCACGAACTCGGCGATCTGTTGGGCGTAGAGGAAATAGCTCTTCCCGGTCATCGCGACCGGGCTCCATCGCGGCGCGCCACCGTCAGGTGGGAGATGCCGCGACGGTCCTCTCTTCCCGGTCATCGCGACCGGGCTCCATCGCGGCCTCGGTCACCGCCGGGCGACCGGCCGGCTCGACCCGCTCTTCCCGGTCATCGCGACCGGGCTCCATCGCGGCCGGTTGACCAGGTCCCGCATGATGACCTCGGCGTTCTCTTCCCGGTCATCGCGACCGGGCTCCATCGCGGCCAGGTGGGCACCGCGCCCTGCGTGATGTGCCCATGCAGCTCTTCCCGGTCATCGCGACCGGGCTCCATCGCGGCGTCGTTCGCCGCCTCGCAGATTCTGGGGACCTGCGCGACCTCTTCCCGGTCATCGCGACCGGGCTCCATCGCGGCGAGGTCGACGACATCGACCTGGCCCAGGCCGTCGACGGCTCTTCCCGGTCATCGCGACCGGGCTCCATCGCGGCGACATCGCCGACGGGCGCAACATGGCGCGGGCGCAGCCTCTTCCCGGTCATCGCGACCGGGCTCCATCGCGGCCCGTACTACCCGACGCCGGCGGGGCGGTAGCTCAGCTCTTCCCGGTCATCGCGACCGGGCTCCATCGCGGCGCGCCCCTTACAGCGCCCATGCCATGAAGTGCGGAACCCTCTTCCCGGTCATCGCGACCG
>DASSUC010000381.1:0-10111 GCA_035707405.1 Micromonosporaceae bacterium
CTTGCTAGACGACATCCCCTCGCAGCGGCATGGCGCGCCCTCGACCGTGAACTTGACCGCTTCATCACCGCCGGGCTGGCCGCCGCCTGAACCAAAACTTGACTCAACCGGAAACACCGTCCCGGGCAAGCGGAACTAGCAGATTTCGTACGCCCACGACGGCGCGGCGGGTGGTCTGCCTGGCCCTGCGAGCCCAGCCCTATTCGCTGTTATCATAATTGTAGTTATGATAACTAAACTCATACGGAGCGGCGAATGGCGGCGATCAAGCGCCCGAAGGAGATGTTCGACCGGTCCCGCGAGTGGGCGGCGTTGAGCGCCTTTGTCACCGATCCCACGGCGGGCGCGATGCTGGGCGTGGTGTCCGGCCGGCGCCGGCAGGGCAAGACCTTCCTGCTCCGGGCGCTGTGCCAGGCAACGGGCGGGTTCTACTTCGCCGCGGACGAGGCCACTGACGGAGAGTCGTTGCGCCGGGTCGGCACCGTCCTCGCGGAGTACCTCGACGCGCCGGCCCCGTTCGTCCTCGCCGACTGGCATCAGGCGATCGACGCGCTGCTGGCGCTCGGCCGGGACCGGGAGCTGCCGGTGGTCATCGACGAGTTCCCGTACCTCGCCAAGGCCAACCCAGGACTGTCGTCGGTCATTCAGAACGCACTCGCACCGCTGCGCGGCGAACGGGACAACAGCCGCGCCCGGCTACTGCTGTGCGGCTCGGCCATGTCGTTCATGGGCCGGCTGCTCGCCGGGAACGCACCGCTGCGTGGCCGGGCCGGGCTGGAGCTGGTCGTGCCCACGCTGGCCCCCCAGCTGGCCGCCGAGTTCTGGGGCATCGACGACCCGGTCACCGCGGTGAAGGTCAACGCGATCGTTGGCGGCACCCCCGCCTACCGCCGCGAGCTCGCCCGCGACGACACCCCTGCCAGCCCCGAGGACTTCGACCCCTGGGTCCTGCGGACGGTGCTCTCCCCCGCCAGTCCGCTGTTCCGCGAAGCCCGCTACCTGCTCGCCGACGAGCCCGACCTGCGTGACGCCGGGCTGTACCACTCGGTCCTGGCCGCGATCGCGGCAGGCAACAGCCACCGCGGCGGCATCGCCACCTACCTCGGACGCAAGTCAGGCGACCTCGCGCATCCGCTCACCGTGCTGGAAGACTGCGGCCTCATCATCCGCGAACCCGACATGTTCAAGGACAACCGGACCAGCTTCCGCATCGCCGAACCCCTCGTCACCTTCTACCACGCGGTGATGCGACCGATCTGGTCCGACCTGGAACACACCCGCGACGCCACCCACCTGTGGCGACGCAGCCAACGCCGGTTCGTCGGAAACGTGCTTGGCCCGCACTTCGAGCACCTTTGCCGCCACTGGACCCGACACCTGGCACCCGGGGACCTGTTTGACAGCCACCCCAACCGGGTCGCAGCCGGCACCGTCAACGACCCCGCCAACAGGACCAGCCACCAGGTCGACGTCGTCGCGTACGGTCTCGACGACGACAACCGCACGCCGCTCATCGCCATCGGCGAAGCCAAATGGGGCGACACCATGGGCATCGGCCGCCTCGACCGGCTCCGTCGCATCCGCGCACTGCTTACCGCCCAGGGCCGTCACGGCGCCGACACCGCGAAACTGGTCTGCTTTAGCGGTGCCGGGTTCACCGACGAGCTCACCGCCGCAGCCACCCCGGACAGCGGCATCGTCCTCGTTGGACCCGACATGCTCTACCAACGGCCGTGACCGGAGAGCGCCACCCGTCGCGGCTGGTCGCACGGGCCACCGTTGGCTGCGACACCGCGGTGCGATGGCCCCTGGCCGCGTTTCCGCTGGCCAGGGGCCGATCGTCAGGCTGTGGCGGGTGGAGGATTCGAACCTCCGAAGCTTTCGCGACGGTTTTACAGACCGCTCCCATTGGCCGCTCGGGCAACCCGCCGTGCCACACCGCCGCCGCTGGCCGCGGCAGCGCAAGCAAGGATAGCGGTACGCCCCCGGGGGCGTGCAAACAGGTACCAGGTACGGTCGATCCGGCAACGCAGGACACCGGAGCAGGAGAGCAACCGTGGCAGCGAACCCGTCGTTCGACATCGTCAGCAAGGTCGACCGGCAGGAGGTCGACAACGCCCTTCGCCAGACGGAGAAGGAGCTCACGACCCGCTTCGACTTCCGCGGCACAGGGGCGCAGATCACCTGGGCCGGGGAGAGCGCGGTGAGCCTGCAGGCGGAGACCGAGGACCGGGTGAAGGCGGCGCTGGAGGTCTTCAAGGAGAAGCTGGTCCGGCGCAACATCTCGCTGAAGTCCTTGGACGCCGAAGAGCCGCGGGTCTCCGGCAAGACCTACAAGCTCGACTGCAAGATCATCCAGGGCATCGACTCGGACAAGGCCAAGGCGATCAGCAAGGCCATCCGGGACGAGGGACCCAAGGGCGTGCAGGCGCAGATCCAGGGCGACCAGCTGCGGGTGACCGGGAAGAAGAAGGACGACCTCCAGGCGGTCATCGCCCTGCTCAAGCAGGGCGACTTCGGGATCGCCCTCCAGTTCACCAATTACCGGTGAGCTAGGCGCCAGCAGCGAGGCGCCGGCCGCTCTCCTGTCACCCGCTGCCGCTGGGGACGGTACCCGCGACAGGCGCCGTCCCTAGCCGGCCCGGTCTGTACTGCCGGGTCCGCCGCTCGCCAGGCGACTCAGCCGAAGCTGATGGCGGCCCGGGGTAGACGCCCCTTGGTCACGTCGACCACCCGGCCCTGGTCCGCTTTCACCCCACCGCAGATGCAGTCCCAGCAGAGCGTGTACGTCTGGTAGGTCGCGCCACGAAGCCGACCCCGCACCACGTCGCGTCCAACGTATGCGAGTAGCCCAGCTCATTGGCGACGGTCGAGAAGCCCTCCACCCCGCACTCGGGTTCCCGGCCGCGGCGCCCCGACCTGGCGGGTGGCGTCCGCCTCGGCTCGGGCGACCGGACCTGACGGCCACCCGGCGACCAGCGCCGCGACCCCGACAACCGCGCCAGCGAAGACGAACGCCCACGGCACCCCGCCAGGCCGGTCCACGATCGCGCCAGCGACCGCACTGCCCACCGCACCACCCGCGACCGAGAGGGTCACCACCCAGGTGTACGCCTCGTTCAGCATGCCGCGCGGGGTGATCCGGCCGACGAGGGTGTTCGCCACGGTCAGCGAGGGCGCGATGGCGACGCCGGCGACCAGCAGGGCCACACCGAGCGCGGTCGGGTCCGGCATGGGGGCCAGCAGCAGGAAGCCGGCGGCGAGCAGGAACTGCCACCACGCCAGCTGCCGCGCCAGCTCCGACCGCGGCCGGCGGGTGCCGTACCAGAATCCGCCGACCGCCGAGCCGATGCCCCACACCGCGAGCAGCACGCCGCCCAGGCTCTGTGCCCGGTCGCCGGCGCCGGCCCCGGTGGTCACGTACGCCGGCACCGCGACGCCGGTGGCACCGAACGCCGCACCCAGGCAGGCCGTGCAGAGTATCAGCGCGGCGAAGCCTGGCACCCGCAGCGGACCGAGCCCACGGGTGTGCGCATGCGCGGCGGGCCGGCGGTGCGCACGCATCGCACGGCCGTACGCCATCAGCCCGGTCCCGACGAGCGTCACCACGGCGGAGCCGATGATCGCGGCGGCCGGGCCGGCCAGGGCGAGGAAGCCGGCCACGAGCAGCGGGCCGAGGATGAACACGGTCTGGAAGACCGTCGTCTCCGCCGCCATCGCGGTGCCGCGCAGGTGGTGATGGACGGTCTCCGGGTCGGTCAGCGCGTTCCACGCGCTGCGCACGGTCGCGGTCAGCGGCGGGTACGTCGCGCCGGCGAACGCCGCCGCCGCATAGATCATGGCCAGCCCGCCGGAGCCGGCGCCGGTGGCGAGCAGCAGGACGAGCAGGCCCACCGGATGCGCGACGGCGGTGACGAGCAGAACCGGCGCCGGGCCGAACCGGTCGGCGAGCCGGCCACCGACCGGGCTCGCCGCCGCACTGGCCATGGCGTAGACGCCCCCGGCGACGCCCGCGTACGAGTACCGCCCGGTTGCCTGCTGCACGAGCAGGAGCATGGCGAGCGGGTTCATCCCGATGCCCAGGCGGGCCAGCGGGCCGACCCCAAGCAGGAGCGGGGCGCCGGGCAGCCGCCAGACGGCCAGGTACGGGCGCAGCACGCTCACCGCACACCTCCGCCGGCAACCAAGGTAACGACCGAATGCCCCACCGTACCTAACTACTCACTCCTCGCAGGGAAAGCGGTACGACGGTGGCCCGACCCAAGGGGGACCGGGGTGTCGCAGTCCGGGGATGCCTGCGCCTCGGATACCACCTCAAGAACGGGCCAGGTCAGTGGCGGGCTGGCTCGGTCTACGTCCGCAACGAGGAGTCCGGTGAGATCGTCTATGAAGGTCCCGACGTCGATCAGGTCCCGGCGCTGATGGGCGAGCTAGCCGAGACACTCAACTCAGCCGAGGACGAGTGTCCCCGGATAGTGGATGCCTGCATGGCACACCTCAACCTCGTCATGGTTCACCCGTTCCGGGATGGCAACGGACGAATGGCGCGCTGCCTACAGAGCCTGGTCCTGGCCCGCGGACGAGTCCTCGCGCCGGTGTTCATGAGCATCGAGGAGTATCTCGGTCGTAACACGCAGGAGTACTACCAGGTGCTCACCGAGGTAGGTCAAGGGTCCTGGCAACCGCGCAACAACGCCCGCCTGTGGCTACGGTTCACGCTAAAGGCCCACCTACGCCAGGCCCGTACGATGCTGCGCCGAGTCCGGGAGAGCGAACGGCTATGGATGGAGCTGGAGCGCGTTGTCGCGCAGCGCCGGCTTCCCGAACGGACGATCATTGCCCTGTTCGACGCGGCACTGCGACTGAGAGTGCGCAACGGCACCTACCGGGCCGCGCTGGCAGATGCCGAAGAGGAGATCACGGAACAGACTGCCAGCAGGGACTTCAAGGACCTGGTCGGAGCCGGGCTGCTGGTCCCACGCGGGCAGGCCCGCGGCCGGTTCTACGTTGCCGGCCCGCAGACCCTCGAGATCCAGCAGCGCATCGTCGACTCCCGCGACCGGCGCGACGACTCCGATCCTTTCGCGACCAGGGCAGCTCGGTAAGGAAAGAGTCTTACGCCGCGACGGACTGGGCGGGAATCGCCTCTACCCGGCAGGCGGCCTCGGCGTCGGCCCGGGCGACCGGGCCACCCGGCCACCCCGCGACCAGCGCCGCCACCCCGATCACCACTCCGGCGAAGACGAACGCCCACGGCACCCCGCCGGGCTGGTCCACGATCAGGCCGGCGAGGGCGCCGCCGGCCGCGCCGCCCGAGACCGAGAGGGTCACCGCCCAGGTGTACGCCTCGTTCAGCATGCCCCGCGGGGTGATCGTGCCGACGAGGGTGTTCGCCACGGTCAGCGACGGTGCGATGGCGGCGCCGCCGACCAGCAGCGCGACGCCCAGCGCGGTTGGACCCGGCATGACGGCGAGCACCAGGAAGCTGGCGCCGAGCAGGGACAGCCCCCACGCCAGCTGCCGGGACAGCGCCGCCCGCGGGCGGCGGGTGCCGTACCAGACGCCGCCGGCCGCCGAGCCGACGCCCCACACGGCGAGCAGCACGCCGTCCAGGCTCTCGGCCTGTCCACCCCCTGTCGTGGTCGCGTACGCCGGCACCGCGACACCGGCGGCGCCGAACGCCGTACCGAGACCGGCCGCGCTGAGCATCAGAGCGGCGAAGCCCGGCACGCGCAGCGGGCCGAGCCCGCGGGTGTGCGCGTGCGCGGCCGGCCGGCGGTGGGCGCGGATCGCGCTGCCGCGCGCCACCAGTACGGTGCCGGCGAGCGTCACCACAGCGGAACCGACGATCGCGGCGGCCGGTCCGGCCACGATGAGGAAGCCGGCCACGAGCAGCGGGCCGAGGATGAACACGATCTCGAAGATCGTCGTCTCAGCCGCCATGGCAGTGCTGCGCAGGTGGTAGCGGCCGGTCTCCGGGTCGGTCAGCGCGTTCCAGGCGCCGCGCACCGCCGCGGTCAGCGGCGGGTACGTCGCTCCGGCGAACGCCGCGGCGGCGTAGAGCAGGGGCAGCTCGCCGGCCCCGGCGGCCAGCAGCAGGGCGACCAGGCCGGCCGGGTGCGCGACAGCGGTGACCAGCAGGACGTGCGCCGGACCGAACCGGTCCGCGAGCCGGCCACCGACGGGGCTGGCCGCCGCGCCGGCCAGGGCGTAGACACCCCCGGCGACGCCGGCGTACGAGTACCGCCCGGTCGCCTGCTGGACCAGCAGGAGCAGGGCGAGCGGGGTCATCCCGATGCCCAGGCGAGCAAGCGGGCCGACTGTCAGCAGGAGCCCGGCGCCGGGCATCCGCCAGACGGCCAGGTACGGGCGCAGCGCAGCCACCGCACACCTCTCTTAGGTAACGACCGAATGCCCTATCGAACCTAACCGCTCGCCTCAGCTCCGGGTAGCGATATGCCAGTGACCCCGGCCCCAACAAGGGACCGGGGTCAGCGAGCCCCTGCGGGGGCCGGGTCAGCGCATGTGGCGGACCGGGCCCTGGCCCAGCGCCGCCATCTGCTCCAGCCGGCGTACCCGCTCGGCCATGGGCGGGTGGGTCGAGAAGAGCGAGGCGACGCCGCCGCCACGCAGCGGGTTGGCGATCATCAGGTGCGCCGAGCTGGCCAGGTTGCCCTCGGCGGGCAGCGGCAGCTTCTGCGTACCGTAATGGATCTTTCTGAGTGCGCTGGCCAGCGCGAGCGGGTCGTTGGTGAGCCCGGCGCCGGACGCGTCCGCCTGGTACTCGCGGCTGCGGCTGATCGCCAGCTGGATCACGGTCGCGGCCAGCGGGCCGAGGACCATCATTAGCAGCAGCGCCGCCGGGTTGGGCCCGTCGTCGTCACTCGATCCGAGCGGGATGAACCAGGCGAGGTTGGCGAGCATGGTGATGATGCCGGCCAGGCCGGCCGCCACGCTCGAGATCAGGATGTCCCGGTTGTAGACGTGCGACAGCTCGTGGCCGAGCACCCCGCGCAGCTCGCGGTAGTCGAGCATGCCCAGGATGCCCTGGGTCACGCAGACCGCGGCATGCTGTGGGTTGCGGCCGGTCGCGAACGCGTTGGGCTGGGCGGCCGGCGAGACGTACAGGCGGGGCATCGGCTGCCGGGCCTGGGTCGCAAGCTCCCGCACCATGGCGTGGAGCTGCGGCGCCTGCGCCTCGGTGACCGGCTGGGCGCGCATCGCCCTCAGCGCGATCTTGTCGGACCAGAAGTAGCTCGCGGCGTTCACGGCCAGCGCCACGACCACGGCGATGACAAGGCCCGAGCTGCCGCCGAACCAGTAGCCGACGGCCAGGATGAGCGCGGTGAGCAGCCCGAGGAGGGCTGCGGTCTTGAGTCCGTTGTAATGGCGTTGCACGGTTACTCCAACGGGTGGACGCCGGGAAAGCCTTCCGGACATTGCGGACAGTTCACTGTGAGTTAGCTGTGACCGTCTTATACCCGGTGTCCCGGCGGGCTATCCGTCCATGGATACCGCGCGCCGCCAGGGCGCCGGTCGAGTGACACCTCCGCCCGGTTCGCCCCATTCCACCGCCTCATGGCCTCCAAGATCGCGACCACAACAAGGAATGTGCAGCGCGACTAAACGTTCGGCGTCCGAGATCGTGATCTTGCTGTAAAGGCACGAATGGCGGCTAGTATCCGTTACCAGCGCCCCCAGCGGTGTGCCGAAGGCGCCAGAAGCCACGGCTACGCCAGCGGAGTGCGCCGCGGGTCGGGAGACGGCGCGGGTCAGCGGCTCAGCGCCAGCGCGGCGGCGTCCAGGACCAGCTGGGGCGCGAACCCGACGATCAAGGCGGCCACGGTCACCGCCGCCAGCGCCGCGGCGACCGGCCACGCGACGCGGCCCGCGCCCACAGCCGAGGCCGAGACGGGCACGCCGCCAGCCGAAGCCGGGACGGGCACCCCCACAGCCGAGGCCGAGACGGGGACCGGAGCCCCGGTGGGGCCAGCGTCTGGGGCAGGCCTGGCGGGCGCAGCCGGCACAGGTACGGAAGCCGGTGCCGCCGCGGGCCCTGGCACCGGAGGCGCCGGAGCCGAGGCAGGCGCGGCGGCCGGGCCGGCGAAGAGCACCCCGGCCACCCGGACGTAGTAGGCCAGGCCGACCACCGCGTTGAGCGCCACGACCACGGCTAGCCATCCGGCGCCGCCGCCCAGCAGCGACCGGACGACCGCGACCTTGGCGAACAGCCCGGCCAGCCCGGGCGGCAGGCCGGCGAGGCCGACCAGGGCGAGCACCAGCGCGGCGCCGACCCACGGGTGCCGCCGCGCCACGCCCCGGTAGTCCTCGATCTCGCCGCCGTCGGCGTCGCCCCGCCGCAGCGCCACCACCGCGCCGAACGCCCCCAGCTCCAGCAGGACGTAGAAGACCGCGTACGCCACGGTCGCGGCAACCGCCAGCGCGAGCGCGTCGTCGGTGCGGCCGGAGGCGACCGCGAAGGCACCCAGCGGGGCGAGGATGTAGCCGGCCTGGGCCACCGAGGACCAGGCGAGCAGCCGTACCATCCGGCGCTGGCGCAGCGCGACCAGGTTGCCGACGGTCATGGTGAGCACGGCGAACGCGGCCAGGGCGGGACCGGCCACGTCCAGCCACGGGCGCAGCGCGAGCACCGCCACGTAGAGGATCGCCACCACCCCGCCGAGCTTGGACGCGGTGGACAGGTATGCAGCCACGGGCAGTGGCGCGCCGTCGTACGCGGCCGGGGCCCAGGCGTGGAACGGCACGGCAGCCACCTTGAAGGCGAGCCCAACCAGTACGAGCACCACGGCCGCGCCGGCCAGCGGGATGTCGCGCAGCTGCGCCTGCTCGGCGAGGGCGGTGCGCAGGGCGTCGAAGTGGACCGCGCCGGTCACCGCGTAGAGCAGCGCCGCACCGAGCAGGGTGACCGCGGTGGCGACCACGCTGACCACGAAGAACGTGACCGCGCCCTCGGCGCTCGCTGCGGCGCGCCGGCGCATCCCGACGAGGATGTAGAGCGGCAGGGTCAGCGTCTCCACCGCCACGACCAGGCTGACCAGGTCGCGGGTGTAGCCCAGCACCACGCCGCCCGTCATCGAGCAGGCCAGCAGGAACGCGTACTCCCCCGGCGGCACCGCGGCGGCGCGTGCCGCGGGCACGGACAGCGCGAGCACGGCCAGGGTCAGCCCGGCGAAGAGCACCGCGACCAGCGCGCCGGTGTCGTCGGCGCGGTAGGAGCACGCCGACGTCCCCGGTACGCAGAAGGTGTCCCGGTCCGCACCGGACCCGACCACCACCGCGGTCACGACGGTGGCCACGGCGCCGAGGGCGGTGGCACCGAGCACCGCGCCCCGCCGCCCGACGGCGAGGTCGACGAGGAGGGCGAGCAGTGCCGTGCCCGCGGCGACGTACGCCGGCAGCAGCGCCACGTGGTCAACTGTCTGCACCATCAACGGCTCCCGGTGGCGAGCGTGGTCACGAGGGCAGTCACCGGGTCCGCCGCCATCCCGATGACGAGCGCCGGGAGCAGTCCGACGACGAGCGCCAGGACCACCAGCGGGGCCCAGGAGACCAGCTCGGCGGGGGCCAGCCGGGGCGCGGTGATCCCGGCCACCGCGGGTGCGGCCGGGCCGTGCGTGACCTTGCGCAGCAACCGCAGGAAGTAGGCGGCGGTGAGGGCGCCGCCCAGCGCGGCGACGACCCCGAGGACCGTCCACAGTGGTCCGCCCACGCGGAGCGCGGCGACCACCGCGAACGCCTCCCCCCAGAAGCCGGCGAGACCGGGCAGGCCGAGCGAGGCGATGGCGGCGAACCCGAGCACCCCGGCGAGCCCGGGTGCGGTCTCCCGCAGGCCGCCCAGGCGGACCAGGTCACCGGTGTGGGCCCGGTCCTTGATCGCACCGGCAAGGAAGAACAGCAGGCCGGTGATGATGCCGTGGGCGATGTTGCCGATGAGCGCGGCCTGCAGCCCGGTCGCGTTGAGGGTGGCGATGCCGAGCAGCACGAAGCCCATGTGCCCGACGCTGGAGTAGGCGATGAGGCGCTTGAGCTCGGTCTGCGCCAGGCACACCAGGGAGCCGACGATGATCGCGGCGACGGCGAGCACGCCCAG
>DASSUC010000382.1:0-5221 GCA_035707405.1 Micromonosporaceae bacterium
CATCGAGAACGAGGGCACCTACACGAGCGTGCAGATCCTCGACGGGCACTACAACAAGCTCGTGAAGATGTGCGCCTACATCTGCCAGCAGTACGGCATCGCGCCCGGCCGGATCTTCGGCCACCGCGACTTCGTGGCCACCCAGTGCCCTGGCGACCGGCTCTACGCGCGGCTGCCCCGGCTGCGCGACGACGTCCGCGCGCTCCTGTAGCGGGAGGGTGGTTCCCGGGCGCCACAACGGTGCCCGGGAGCCACCGAAGCCACGACCGGCTGAAGGTCAGGGCGGGGCGAGGGCGGCCAGGCGGTCCCGGGTGGCGTCGTCGCACAGGGCGCCGGCCAGGCCCGCCGCGTACGCGTCAGCCGCGCTCACCCCGAGCGCCGCCGCCACCTCGTACTCCCGCCCGAGGTCCGTGCCGAACATCGCCGGGTCGTCGGTGTTGACCGTGCAGGCCACGCCGGCCGCCCGCAGCCGGGGCAGCGGGTGCTCGTCGAGCGTGGCCACCACCCGGGTACGCAGGTTGGACGTCGGGCACACGTCCAGCACCATCCCGCGGTCGACGATCTCGGCGAGCAGGCCGGCGTCCTCGACCGCCCGGATGCCGTGGCGGATGCGCGCCGGCTCGTACCCGAGGATCTCCTTGATGGAGTCGGCGCCGGCGGCCTCCCCGGCGTGCGGGACCAGCGCGAGCCCGCCCTCCCGGGCGATGGCGAACGCCCGGGCGTAGGGCGCCGCCGGACCGGCCGGCTCCATGCCGCCCAGGCCGAAGCCGACGATCCCGCGGTCCCGGTAGCGCACGCACATCCGGGCGCACTCTTCGGCGATCTCCGGGTCGAGCGTCCGGTAGATGTCGGGGGTGAAGCGGATCGTGACACCGTGCCGCTGGTACGCCTCGACGGCGCCCTCGGTGTAGCCGGTGAAGATGTCGTGCCAGGCCACCCCGCGCTGCACCCGCTCGCAGGGCGAGAAGATGGCCTCCAGGTAGACCGCGCCGAACGAGGCCGCCTCGGCCGCGTAGTCCACCACCACGCGCCGGAAGTCGTCACCGGTGCGCAGGCAGTTGGTGGTCAGGATCCACACCTCGATGAAGTGGGCGAAGTCGGTGAACTCGTAGAGGCGGGCCAGCTCGTCCACGGTGTCGGCGGGCAGCGGCTGCCCGTTGCGGCGGGCGATCGCGAGCAGCGTGGCCGGGCGGATCGTCCCCTCCAGGTGGACGTGCAGCTCGATCTTTGGCTCGGGCCGACCAGATCCAGACACGGGTACGGCAGCGGCGTCCGTCATGCCGCACAGCACAGCACGACGGACGCCGCACCGGGTAGCCCGGTCCGCTACAGGTTCAGGGCCCAGCCGTCGATCTGCCCGGTGTTGCCGGTGCGGCAGTCGGCGACCCGCAGCCGCCACGAGCCGCCCGCCAGCTCCGCCGAGAGGTTCACCACGAACGTGGTGTGGATGTCGTCGCCGCTGTCCGCGCTCGGGCTCAGCAGCCGGTACGCCGAGCCGTCCGGGGCGAGCAGGTCGATCTGCAGGTCACCGCGGAACGGGTGGAGGATGTGGACCTCGACGGTGGCCGCCGTCGAGGGCACCCGGGCACAGCCGGAGACCGTGACGGTGCTGGTCACCGCGGGGTTCGGGAAGTCGGGGACCGCCACGTTGGCCCCGTTGGCCCGGGAGCACGGGTTGGGCGGTGCGAACCGCACGTAGAGCAGCCGGTTCGGCGTGCCGGTGCCCGCGTTGTTCACCGCGTTCAGCGTGGCGTTCGTGTTCAGGCCCGCCGCCACCTGCGCCGGGCTCCAGGTGGGGCTCGCCGCCAGCAGGAGCGCCGCACCCCCGGCCACGTGCGCCGCAGCCGTCGACGTGCCGCTGATCGTCGAGGTGGCGGTGTTGCTGGTGTACCAGGCAGAGGTGATCGACACACCCGGCGCGAACATGTCCACGCACGTGCCGAAGTTGGTGAACGAGGTCTTGTTGTCGCTGGCGTCGCTGGCGCTCACCGTGATCGCCTCGGCCACCCGGCCCGGCGAGAAGTTGCACGCGTCGCTGTTGCTCGACCCGGCCGCGACCACGTATGTCACGCCGGAGGCGATGGAGTTGCGGACCGCGGCGTCAAAGGTCGCGCTGGCGCTCCCGCCGACGGTCAGCAGGGCCACCGCGGGCTTGACGGCGTTCGCGGTCACCCAGTCGATGCCCGCCACGACCTGCGCGATGCTCGCGCTCCCCTGGCAGTTCACCAGGCGTACGGCCACCAGCGTGGCGCTCTTGGCCACGCCGTACGTGATGCCGCCGGCGATGCCGGCCAGGTGGGTCCCGAGACCGTTGCAGTCGCTGGCGTCGTTGTCGTTGTCGATGACGTCCCGGCCGCTGACAGCCCGCCCGCCGAACTCGACGTGGGTGAACCGGATCCCGGTGTTCATCACGTAGATCCGCACCCCGGCGCCGTTGTTCGGGTAGGTGTAGGTCCCGTTCAGCGGGAGGAACCGCTGGTCGATGCGGTCCAGGCCCCACGGCGCGTTCAGCTGCGTGCCGCCGGTGGGTGTCGCGGTGGCCATCGGGGTGCGACCGGTGTCGATCTGGTGGACCGAGTTGCGCTCCACGTAGGACACGGCCGGGTGCGCGGCGAGCCGCTGCGCGGTCGCCTCGTCGGTGGCGACCTCGAAGCCGTGCAGCGCAGCCGAGTACCGGTGGCCGATCCTGGCGCCACGGCTGGTGGCGAGCTCGGCGACCCGGTCGGCTGCGGTATTGTCCCGCAGCACCACCAGGTACGAGCCGGCGATGACCTGGGCGCCGCCGCTACGGATCTGGCCCGGCGCCGCGGCCCCGGCGGGCTGGGGCCCAGCTGCCCCGGTGAGCGCAATGCCTACGCCTGGGACCGCGCCGACTGTGGCGATGGCCGCCGCGAAGATGGCGGCGGTGGCGAGCCTTCTCACGATGTCCTCCGGTCTCTCGGACGGTCCTGGTCGGTGCACCCGGCTTACGGAGCAGGGGCCCCGGCGCGGCGTGCCGCACCGGGGCCCAGCCCGACCTCCCCGGGTCGGTTCGTGCTCACCGCCCTGTCCCGGGCCGTTCGACGCTCATGACCTGGGACAGGTCGGGTGGTGCCAGGTCACGACACGTTCAGCGCCGTGTCGTCGATGACGAAGGAGGTCTGCAGGGACCAGTCCTCCTGGCCGGTGAAGCGCAGGGTGATGGTCTGGCCGGCCCACTGCGCCACGCTGAACGAGCGCAGCTGGTAGCCGGCTGCCTTGTTCAGGTTGGAGTAGGTGGCGAGGGTGGTCGTCACGCCGCCGGCGATCACCTGTACGCGCAGTGTGTCGTACGCGATCGTGGTGGTCGTCTCCGCCGTGTCGATGTGCAGCCAGAAGCTCAGCGCGTAGGACGTGCAGCCGGCTGGCAGCGCGACGTTCTGGCTGAGCGTGTCGGTGTGGGTGGTGCCGTAGCCGGCGAGCCACGCGTTCCAGGTGCCGGAGCGCGGCGGCTGCCCGGAGCCGCCCCACTGGCCGATCACACCGGCGGTCGCCGTCCACCCGGTCGCTCCGGACTCGAAGCCCGGGTTGGCGAGCTTCTGGCCGGGGCTGCCGCAGCCGCCCGTACCCGTCACGGTGAGGGTGTAGGTGGTGCTACGGGTCGCCGAGGTGCCGGTGCCGGTGATCGTGATCGGGAAGGTCCCGGTCGGCGTGGAGGTGGTTGTGGCGATGGTCAGGCTGGACGAGCCGCCCGAGGTGATCGTGGACGGGCTGAACGTCGCCGTCGCCCCCGCCGGCAGGCCCGACGCGGACAGGTTCACCGTCTGCGGGCTGCCCGAGGTCGTCGCGGTGGAGACCGTGGCGCTGACCGACCCGCCCCGCACCACCGAGCCCGAGCTCGGCGACACCGAGATGGAGAAGTCGTTGCCCGGCGTGCCGCCGTTGACCACGAACAGCAGCCGGTTCGGCGAGCCGGTGCCGGGGCTGGTCACCACGTTCGGGGTGGAGTTGTTCACCATGTTGTCGCGCACCTGCTGCGGGGTGAACGACGGGTTCTGCGCCACGATCAGTGCCGCCACGCCGGCGGTGTGCGGGCTGGCCATCGAGGTGCCGCTGATCGTGTTCGTGGCCGTGTCCGACGTGTTCCACGCCGAGGTGATGTTCACGCCGGGCGCGAAGATGTCCAGGCAGGTGCCCCAGTTGGAGAACGACGCCCGGGCGTCGTTGTTCTGCGTGGCGCCGACCGTGATCGCGGCCGGGGTGCGCGCCGGCGAGGAGGTGCACGCGTCCGCGTTGGAGTTGCCCGCCGCGAGCGCGTACGTGACGCCGTCGTTGATCGAGCTGGTCACCGCGTTGTCGGTGGCGGTGTCGGCCGGGCCGCCCAGGCTCATGTTCGCCACGGCCAGCTCACCAGGGTCGTGGTCGCCGGTGACCCAGTTGATGCCGTTGATCACCTGCGCGTAGGTGCCCGACCCGTTGCAGTCCAGCACCCGTACGCCGACCAGGGTCACGCCCTTGGCCACGCCGTACGCGGTGCCGCCGGTCGTGCCGGCCACGTGCGTGCCGTGCCCGTTGCAGTCGTCGGCGCTGCCGCCGTCGATCGCGTCGAACCCGGTCACCGCCCGGCCACCGAAGTCGGAGTGGCTGAACCGGATGCCGGTGTCGATGATGTACGCCCGCACGCCCGAGGCGATCGTCGGGTAGGTGTAGGAGTTGTTCAGCGGCAGCGCCCGCTGGTCGATGCGGTCCAGGCCCCACGACGGGGTGGGCGACTGCGTGCCGGTCAGCCACACCCGGCGGTTCTGCTGCACGTACGCCACCGACGCATCCGCCGCCACCCGGGCCGCGGCCCGCGCCGAGCTGCGTAGCTCGAACCCGCGCAGCGCGTGCTCCCACACCGAGACCACCTGGCCGCCGACCCGCGACGCCAGCGTGTTCGCCCGGTCGGCCACCGGCGCCCCGGCCACCGCGGCGTCCTTGAGCACCACGATGTAGGAGCCCGCGACCGCGGTCGGGTCGCCCGCGTACAGCACCGCACCCTCAGCAGGCGCACCCCACACCGGCCCGGCAGAGACCGCCACCATGGCGGCGGTCGTAGCGGCGACAAGTCCGAAAGCCGCGGCGCGGCGTCGGACCGTGGTTGGGAGTTCCATCTCCCTCCTCCCCTCTCACCGGCGTCGGCTCGCTCGCTCGGCGGCCCATGACGGATCTTGTAGATCGATGTCCATGCCGGTATGGCGAGGCTATTGGGAAGAGTTAGAGA